>WTJY01000174.1 GCA_011524645.1 Anaerolineales bacterium
TGGGAATGACAATCGTTAATTGATCAACTCCCACCAAATCCGACAGGACTAGAGACGTAGGACTCGTTGCCTTTTCCCTTTTCTACTATTCGACCAGGACCGCGCCTAAAATATAGCGATCTCCAACGATTTCCCCATTGTTGTCGTGCATGTGAAGACGACGGCCGCTGGTCATTTCATATAACCCCACTTCAATCAAATAGGTTCCGGATGGGATATTTTCTGGGATAACCATGCGGTATGGATCGCGCATGGTTTGGCCGGGGAGCCATTTGGGGAACCAGAGATGTGTGGGGGTCGCCCCGCCAAGCGGAGTGTAGTCAAGCGCGAGATAGAGCTGATTGGCAGGGTCGATTAGATGGACAAATATGGTGTAGCTTTCTTCGGCATGATCGAGCGCTTCCCATTGGGGGATGACGGTTAAGACATCGCCGCGCTGGGCGTAGATCGGCTCTTGGTCGGTCCACGGGGCGGTAGTGCGTTGTGCACCGTCCCAGACGACGGCCGAGCGTAAGCCGACACGCTGGCGGAAATTGGCGAGCAGGTGATCGGTTTGCGGGATTTGATCGGCCGCAAATAGATCGATGGTGCCTAGATCGGCCGCGATGCCGACATCGCTATTGGTGCTCAAGTTTTGAATGCGCACTTCGATCGGGTAAACCCCTTCGGCGAGGTTGTGCGGTAAGGCGAAATCGAACCGTTCGATAATGACTTCGTCCGCTTGCCAGAGGGGGGAGATGAGATGGGTGTCGGTGGTGAAGGGGAGTTCGATGTCGCCGACTTTGACGACCGGCACAAAGTAGTCGGCTGTTTCGGCCGGGATTCGCATCGCTAAAGTTAGGGGGATAAATTCACCGGCCGTGACAAGGGTGTTGGGCATCTCGTAAGCGACCAATTCGATTCCCTCACCGCTTTGTTCGATCCGTGTAAGCTCTTCGGGAACTGAGATGTCTCCCGGTTCGACAACCTGATAAAAAGAGCCACGCGGCCGTAGGCGGAAACCGGCATCAACGATTTCGCGCCGATAGCTGTTGAGATAGACGGGGCCACCGGGGAGATAGTTAAAGACGCTGGGGAGCCACGGTTCAGCGGCCGAGACGAAAATCGGCCGGACATCTGCTTCATTAGGCCAGTGCTCGTCCACGTATTGGGTGTACCAGAGCGGGGTCATAAATTCCCAGTTGTTGAGCAAGACGACCGATTCACCTTGTCCTTCAAATTCAGAGAAAACGGCGTCGATATGTTGGTTTCCCTCGTTAAAATCGTTCAGAGAAATCGTTGAAGCGCGGTTGCTGACTGTCCAGATACCGCTGACCAGAATAATTCCTAAAATAGCGGGTGGGGCCCAGCTGGGCGTTTTTTCTTGCAGGTATGCCATGACTTGGCCAAAGCCGATCCCCGCGAAGATGCCGACGATGACGAGCGGGCCGAGAATATAGGCCATGATGTCCTGCTGTTTAAGAGTCATGACAAAGGCATAATTGCCGATAAAGGCGAGAATGAGCAGGACGGCCGCAAGCTTTTGCGGCCGGTTTCCTCGGAACGATACCCCGATGCCTACAATGGCGCAGAGTAGGGGGAGCCAACCGTATTGCAATTGGGCGATTTCACTAAAAACGAGGGCGCGGATCGGCTGTTCGACGACCGAATAATAGGGGAGGCTTTCTGTTAGGCCACGGCCTAAGACATGATCGAGAAACCCTTGCATGGTGTTCATGGTGTGGGGGCCGACAAGGGGTTCCATACTGCTACGGATCGGATAGTAAAGGTAGAGGCTGAGGCCGAGCAAGGCGGAGCCGACCATGCCGAGTAGGGTGCGCCATTCGAGCAAAATGTGCGGCCGAACGAGCAAAATGTAGAGGGTGTAAGCGGGGAAGCTAAAAACGGTTAGTGGATGATGGGTTACGCCCAAACCTGTTGAAAGGGCGAAGGCATATAGGTAGCGCATATCGCCTGTTTTTTCCCAGCGAATGAGGAGGAATAGGTTGATGGTGAGAAAGACGGCCGTCATGATATGGGGGTTGGTGTGAATGGCGTGTTGCCAATAGTCGGCTCCGGTACCGATGACGATGCCGCTAAAAATGGCCCCAACTATCGCCGCCAGCCGGTTGCGCCCCAGCATGTGAACCACGCCGAAGGCCATGGTGGCCCCGAGTGTGGCCCAAACGGCCGCGTGTAGGTGCATGCGCCAAGCGATGGTGCCAAAGGGGACAATGGTTTGAAAGAGTCTGCCGCTTAAGGTGATAAAAGCGTATCCGGGGGGGTGGGCGATGCCGAGGATATGGGCGACGTAGGTGTATTCTGTCGGGTCGCCGAGGATCAGCCCTTGGGCCAAGGTTCTGCTATATAGCGTGAGCAAAAATAAGATAAGGGCGGCGATAAGCCAGCGGGTGATGCCCTTGCGGTTGGTGAATTGTTCGATATTCATATAGAAATTATCTGATACTGCCGAATTTGGTGGGATAAGTGTAAATCGTTCAAAAATAGTCGATTTACAGGGGTGTCATCCCCGCGTAGGCGGGGATCCACCGCTCAAACAGAGTTGGATTCCCACCTTCGTGGGAATGACAATCGTTAATTGATCAAGTCCCACCAAATCCGACAGGGCTAGGAAATTATGACGGGATGGACCGGAAATCTCCCGCGATTGATGTTTGTCTCATCTGTGCGATGTGGAACAATGACTGCCATTTGGCTTTATCAGGGCTTGCCTGTAAATTGGATGGTCCGGGGAGAGACAAACGATTGTTGTCTTGATCGCTAATTTAGAGCGGTTCATCGTTTGCCTATCCCCTACGTTGATGTTGGGGGTGGGGGGATTTAATGTTGTGAATGTGTTTGGGGGAATCGAAAATCTAAAACCGAAAATCTAAAATCGGTTTAGAAGTTTATCATAGACTGCGAGGGTTTCGCTTGCGGTTTTTTCCCAACTAAATTTTGACGCTTGGGCGATGCTGAGATCACGGCGGGTCGCTTTTTCGGCCGGATTGTTGAGCAAACGGCCGATGACGGCGGCCATTTCGTCTGTGTCTAGCGGGTCGAAATAGACGGCCGCCTCTCCGCCGAGTTCCGGTAGGCTGCTGGTGTGGCTGGCGGCGACGACTTGGCCACAGGCCATATGCTCTAAGAGCGGTAAGCCGAACCCTTCATAGATCGAGGGTTGGACGGCGAGGGATGCACCTGCGATGACGGCCGGTAGATCTTCATCTTCGACCCAACCGAGGATTTGGATCGCGTTTTGGAGCTGTTCTTGCTCGATACGGGCGAAGAAATCATCGACGAGCCACCCTTTGGCACCGGCAAGGACGAGCTTGAGCTGGGGAAAGCGGGTTTGGCGCAGGCGGAGAACGGCGGTCAAAAGCCGATCTAGATTTTTGCGCGGTTCGATGGTGCCCAAGTGGATCAGGTATTGGTCGGGGAGCTGGTGTTTGTGGCGCACGGCCGTGATTTGCTCGGCCGTGGGTGGGGTGAAGTGGGGGGCGGCCGCTTCATAGATGACGTGGATTTTTTCTTCAGGGACCTGATATTCTCGCATAATGTCCCGTTTGCTCGATTCCGAAATGGTGATAATGGCGGTGGCACGGCGACAATAAAGAGGCATGGCGGTGTTGAGGTACCAATAGTTGAGCGATTTGTGGTATTCAGGAAAAAGTTTATAGATGAGGTCGTGGACGGTGATGACGGTGGGGACGTTCCAGAGCGGCATGAGTAGGTGTTCGGTGCTGTGGAATAGTTTGACATCGGGAACGAGCCGATTGAAGGGGAGACGGCCGACATGGGCTAGCCAAACGGCCATGCGCCACGGTTTGAAACCGGCTTTGATGTGGTGGCGTGGGAGGTGTTTAAGGCTGTCTGGGACGCGGCCGTCTGGGGCGAGGTTGTGAAAAAGGGCGATTTCGCCCGGCCGTTTGGTGCTGACTTCTAGGGCGAGTTTTTCGGCGTAACGGCCGAGTCCGGCGCGGCTGTGAACGGCCGTGGCTATGTCTAAATAGATCATGCCCATAGCTCCCGATTTTCGGCGAGGTAATCGACTAACTGTGGAGGGAACAGTGTTCGCTCCCCATTCACACATTCGGCGATGGGAATCCAGTAAGCGTAAAAACGATTTCCATTTTCATCGCCCACGATTTTTTCTTGTTGGTAGAGGTTTTTATCGACTAAATCGGCGCGCATAAGAAAAACGATTTCGTGTCCTTGGGCATCATTGTGTTCAAAGATATTTTCGATTGTCATGATGTATTCGACATTGGTGATTTCTGCACTAATTTCCTCTTTCATTTCGCGCACGATGGTGTCGGTGGCTCGCTCGCCGAAGTCGATTCCGCCTCCTAATGGGCGGTAATAGGTTAAGTCATTCTTTGGATGGTAGCCAGAAAAGACGAGAAGTTTTCCGTTTTTGCTGTTGATAATGAGACTGATGGCGATCGGCCGGATGTTCATGGAATTGCTCCTAAATTTGAAATTGTGATTTGATGATGTGCGATTTTAACACCGCTGTCATTCTCCTGGCGACTTACATGAGTGGTGGGTGATGATGATAGATAATACAATAACGTCACATCAGAACCGGTACGTAGTGGTGGGATAGCGTGGGAATGTTTTTTTGCGTCTGGATTGTGTTCTCTACCGCGCTGTCTCGCCCAAGGCGGCGGTAGATCGGGTGATTGAAGTGCTCGCTGATTGAGGGAACTGTACGTCGTGCAGTGTGCATGACATCAATAATCTTGACCAGTGGGGTCTTCCCCGTGTGTTTATCGCCTCGATAGCGTTTATGTTGACGACGGAACTTGTTTTATAAAATATGAAGTATGAAGTATGAAAGGGCTATGATCGGTTCGTACTTCATAATTCATACTTCTTACTTCATACTTCTTTCTATGAATTTGGTTACTTTGGAACGGATCACGAAACAATATGGTGAGCGTGTTTTGCTCAACAATGCGGAATTGCGCATCAATACAGGGGAAAAAATCGGTTTGCTCGGCCGGAATGGGAGCGGCAAAACGACTTTGTTGCGTCTGATTGCGGGCTTAGAAGGGCCGGATCGGGGGGATGTGACGATTTGGGGGAAGGTGCGGGTGCGCTATCTGGCGCAGATGCCGGATTTAGATGACGAACTGACCGTTTTAGAGACGGTGTATCAGAGTGATGCGCCGCTGATGCTGTTGTTACAAGCGTATGAAGCGGCGAGTTTGGCGTTGCAAGCGAGTCCGGCCGATGTCGCTTTGCAAGAAAAGCTGATTCAGCTGAGTGAGCGCATGGAGCGGGAAGGGGGCTGGACGGCCGAAGCGGAGGCGAAATCGATTCTGACTGAATTAGGGATAACCCAGTTTCAGGCGAAAGTGGGGACACTAAGTGGGGGGCAACGCCGTCGGGTGGCGTTGGCCCAAGTGCTGATCGATCCGGGCGATGTCTTGATTTTGGACGAACCGACCAATCATATCGATGCCGATACGGTCGCGTGGCTGGAGCCGTTTTTGCAAAAAATGACCGCCTCTTTATTGATGGTCACCCATGATCGCTACTTTTTACAGCGGGTCGCCAATCGGATTGTGGAGCTAGATCGGCAAGAACTGATTAGCTATGTGGGGAGCTATAGCGATTATTTAGAGGCGCGAGCGGAGCGGGAAGCGCAGCTTTTACAACAGGAAGAAAAGCGGCAGGTGCAGCTAAGGCGGGAATTGGCGTGGCTGAGACGGGGGGCGCAGGCACGCTCGACCAAGCAAAAAGCGCGCAAACAGCGGATTGAAGAGATGCGCAATATTCGCTATGACAAAGCGGATGATAAAGTTGCGCTGACGCTGGCCGGCCGTCGCTTGGGCAAGCGGGTGTTAGAAGCATCTGGCTTGAGCAAGGCGTTTGGGGACAATGTTTTATTTAGAGATTTAGACTTTGAATTACTGCCGGGAGAGAGGATCGGGGTTTTGGGGCCGAATGGAGCGGGTAAGAGCACCTTTTTAAACGTGTTAAGCGGCCGTTTGGCTTCCGATAGTGGCGAACTGTCGTGGGGGACGACGGTTGAGCTGGGGTATTTTGATCAGCAAAGTGAAGAGTTGATCGGCCGTGAATCGGAAACGCTTGGCGAATATATTGAAAATATCGCACCGGTAATGAAAACGAAAGATGGGGAACGGGTGACCGCCCCGCAAATGCTGGAGTGGTTTCTTTTTCCACGAGGTGAACAGCGGAATCAAATCGGTACGTTGAGTGGTGGGGAGAAACGTCGCCTTTATTTGTTACGCGTATTGGCGATGCAACCGAACGTCTTGTTTTTGGACGAGCCGACCAATGATTTAGACATTCAAACATTGACCGTGCTGGAACAGTTTTTAGATCATTTTACCGGCACCTTGGTGGTGATTAGCCATGATCGCTACTTTTTGGATCGGAATGTTGATTTTATTACCAGCTTTGAAGACGGTGTGGTCGGGACTCGATATCCGTCCCCTTACCGGCCGCGAACCCAGCAGAAAGAGGAGAAGAAAGAGAAGAGAGAAGAGAGTAGAGAGAAGAGAAGCGAGCAAAAAGATAAGCCGCGTAAGTTGAGTTGGAAAGAGCAGAAAGAGTTGGAGGGGCTGGATGAAGAGATGCCTCGTTTAGAGGAGCGTGTGGCTGAATTAGAAGGGGCGATTAATGAAGCGGGTGCTGATTATCAGCGTTTGGCGGAATTATCGGCCGAGTTAGAAGCGACCAATTTGCAGTTAGAGAGTGTGATGGAACGATGGTTAGAATTAAGCGAAATCGCTGAAGGGGCGATTTAGAACGTATGAAGTAGGAAATATGAAGTAGGAAGGGGATGTGGGGATGGGGCTAGGTTGTAAGCTCCGTTTCTGATTCCTAGCCCCTAATTTCCTAACGCCAACTGTTACGTAGGGTGTTGACCCAGTTCTCGCCCATAATTTTGGCGATGTCTTCTGCTCCGTAGCCCCGTTCTTTGAGCTTGTCTCCGACAAGGGCTAAGTCGGCGATGCTGTTCATTTCGGCCGGAATATCGGCCCAACCAAAGCCACCATCAAAGTCGGAGCCGATGCCGACATGATCGGCCGAGCCGAGTAGTTGACAGATGTGATCGATATGGGCCACAACATGATCGAGGGTCACGAGTTCTTTCCGTTCTCCTTTTGTATGGCCGTTTTTGAGAAACCGATTATAGAGGACGACGCCGATCACCCCATTTCTTTCACCCAAGAGTCGGATTTGCTTATCGCTGAGGTTGCGCATGCCGACATGACCGGCGAGGGCGCGACAGTTGGTGTGGGTGGAAATGACTTGCCCTTCGTATCGTTCTAGCGCTTCGAAAACCGCTTTTTCATGTAAGTGGGTCACATCCAAGATAAAACCGAGGTCGGCCATCACTTCCATTAGGTAAAACCCTTCTTTGGTAAAGCCGTAGCTGGCGTTGCGCCATGCACCGGCCGCGTAGCGGGTGTCGTCCCATGAGGGGCCGATTAAGCGTAAACCGCGTTCCCACCACTCCTCTAGCTCGGCCGGATCGCGGATCGGATCGGCCCCTTCCATGAGCGGGACGATACCCAGCAACGGCCGTTCTCCTTCTTGCCCCGCGATTACTTCCTCTAAGCCTTTGACATCACCTACGATGCGGATTGATTGGTTTTCATCGGCGAGGCGACGGTAATAATCGAGCTGTTCGATGCCGTGGGCATACGCTTCTTCGGTGTCGCGATAGAACATTTTTTTAGAGAGCATGCCACTCTTTTTCCACGGTTCGAGGAAAATGGTGCCGAAAATGAGGCCGACATTCCCTTTGCGAAGTTCGGGAAAGGTGGTTGTGGCGACGCCAAGCGGCCGATCTTTCTTTTTCTCGTATTCGCGTAAATCGGCTAAGTTAAAAAGTAAATTGCGCCCTTCATCGAGCGCGTTAAAGGCCATATCTAAGTGAGCATCGACGATCATGATGGTGTTCCTTGTGATGGGGAAAGGGATAGAAGATAGGGATAGGGATGAGTCATTGCTGTGTATCTGCTGATACCTATCAGTTGAACTTGATTAGAAGTATCGTGTCAAAAGTTAGATTGTCGATAGAAGATAGAAGATAGAGATAGGGAGATCGCCTTGGCAAAGGTATCTCCCTATCCCTATCTGTTGTCCATGTCGATTTGTGATTTCTGATCAAGTATTCTGTGCCTATCCAAGTTTTGTTGTTGTTCGTTGAGTGGGGATTATAGCAAATCGTGATGGCATTCGATCAACGAATGGCAAGAATGTGAGGGAAGGTTTTGGGATCGGTTGTGGGTCGGTGGTAAAATATGTGGCCGTGCTGAGTTTGGTACAGTTCCCGAAATAAGAGCAAAAAAATAGTCTGAGCTATCACTTTGTTCTTTGCCCCACCCCGCTTTTCGCTTATTAATTTTTTTACCGCGTTTATTTTTTTATGACTTCAAAGACGGCCGAATTACGCCAATACCTGGAAAACAACTTTGATCAAGCGATGCAGATTTTGCGTCGCATGGTGGATATCAATAGCTTCACCCGTAACCCGACTGGCGTTAATATTTTGGCCCAGTATACGGCCGATCAGTTTGAACCGTTGGGCTTTACGGCCGAAATGATTCAACCCAAAATACGGCAGCTTGGCAAACATCTGTTTATGACTAAACAAGGAAAAACCGATCTGACCATCGCTCTTGTTTCCCACTTGGACACGGTGTATACCGAGAAAGAAGAGCTGGATAACGATTTTACGTGGCGGGAAGAGGTTCATGGTTCAGAAACCCGCTTGTATGGCCCTGGGACCAATGATATTAAGGGGGGGACTGTCGTGATGTGGCAGATTCTTTCGGCTATTAAAGCGTGTGCACCTGATCTGTTTGAATATGTGACGTGGAAGGTTTTTCTCGATTCGGCCGAAGAAGAGTTTTCGACCAATTTTGGTGGTTTGTGTTGCCAAGCGCTGGACCCGGAAAAGACGTTGGCTTGTTTGGTTTTCGAGGCGGGGAGCCAAGTTGACGGCCGGCCGCGTGTGGTGACGGCGCGTAAAGGGATGGCCCGCTATCATGTTTCTGTTGATGGCAAATCGGCCCATTCGGGGACTTCACATGAGTATGGGGCGAATGCGATTGTGCAGATGGCGGATGTGGTGCAACAGATCGCAGGGTTTACCGATTACGACAATCAGTTGACCTTTAATATCGGCACGATTGAAGGGGGGACACTGGTTAATCGAGTGCCACATCACGCCGAAATCAAAGTGGAGTTCCGCACCTTTAAGCCGGATGTTTATGACGATGCGCTGGCTAAAATGTCAGCTCTTGATGGCTATTCGAGTGTAAGCAGTGTGGCGGATCACTACCCTTGCACGACCCATATCGATAAAGTGGCTAAATGCGCTCCGTGGCCGGTCAATGACAAAACGGAGAGCTTGTTTGCTGTGTGGGAGAAAGCGGGCCACGATTTGGATCTGGATGTGTTACCGGAACAGCGTGGCGGTTTGAGCGATGGCAATTTTCTGTGGCAACATGTGCCGACTTTAGATGGTTTGGGGCCGTTGGGGGAACATGCCCATTCGGCCGAGCGGAGTGAAGACGGCCGGAAAGACCAAGAATATGCGGTGAAAGAGTCGTTTGTACCGAATGCGTTGCTGCATGCGGTGGCGATATTGATGCTGGTCGAAAATAAGTTAAACGAAGAATAAATTCGGACAAAACCCCGATAGAAGATAGGGATAGGGAATTGACTTGGCTAAGGTTCTTCCCTATCCCTATCCTCTGTCACTATCTAAAAATTCTCTTATGTCTAAAAAAATAACCCATTATGAACAACCTGATGATATTTTGAATGTGCAGGAGATCGCCAATAATCGTCTGCGTGATTGGCGGGAGGCGCAACCGGATAATTTTTTTACGGCCGACCGTGATTTTCAGCGGAAATTAGAACTTTATTTTGGGGAACAAGGGTATCGAAAAATTATGCCCCGTCTGTATAAGTTCGGGAAAGTTGTGGCTAGTCAGATCGACCCTTTGGCACGGCGGACCAACGAAGATGACCAGTTGCCAGTAGCTAGTGGGGATGATGAGTTGGTGCGTTATACCGATGCGTATCACGAGATCGGCCGTTTGATTTATGGCTCCGGCATGATGGGATTGCTGGGCGAAAAAGGGAACCACCGGTTGGCTCTGTCTCTCTTTTATTTATCGGCACAAAATGGGGAAGCGGGGCATAACTGTCCGCTGACAGGTACGGCCGGTGTGATTAAAACGTTGCAAAATGTCGCACCAGAGGGGTTGCAGGAGAAATACTTGCCGTTGTTGCTGGATGCAAATTACGAGACTAATTTTATAGGGGCTCAATATTTTACAGAAGTCCAAGGGGGATCAGATGTTGGGGCCAATGCGGTTCAAGCGACCCCTGAGGATACGGGAAGTGATGTCTGGTATTTGAATGGGCAAAAGTGGTTTTGCTCAAATATTACGGCCGATGTGGCGTTGGTGACAGCACGGGATAACACGGCCGAAGGGACGGCCGGTCTAGGGCTTTTCCTGGTGCCCCGCCGTTTAGCCGATGGATCAAATAATGGTATCGAGCTGGAAAAGCTTAAATATAAGCTTGGGACACGCTCTTTGGCCACGGCTGAAGCGACATTTAAAGATTCTGTTGCTTATCGTGTGGGTAATTTTAAGGATGGGCTTGATCATCTTATTAATACATCTCGCGTCTTTAATGCGTTTGGCTGTATCGGCAATGCACGGCGTGCATTGACCATTGCGTGGACCTATGCCAAGCACCGTTTCGCGTTTGGTGTGCCGCTGATGCACTATCCGATCATTCAAGCGCAGTTGGCCCATATTCGGATCGATGTGGCGGCGATGTTGGCCGGTTCAATGCGGATCACTAAGGTAATGGATGATGTAGAGCTCGGCCGTGCGACGGATGATGATCGGAAGTTTTTGCGTATGGCGATTCACTTAAATAAGTTTCGCACCGCGATTTTGGCCCATGAAGATATCAATACCGCGATTGAGATTTTGGGCGGTAATGGGACGATTGAAGATTTTAGCGTCTTGCCCCGCTTATTGCGTGACAATGTAGTGTATGAAAATTGGGAAGGGTCCCATAATGTGCTTTTGGCTCAGATTCTGCGGGATATGCATCGTTATCAGCATCATGTGCCGTTCCTGAATATGATTCGGACGTTGTTACGTGCGGCTCGCTTGCCGGAATTGAAGCAAGAAGGGCAACATCAACTGGATCGTATTAGTGATGAAATTAATGAAGTTTTGGCGATGGATCAGTTAACGGCGGGGATTTATATGCGTCCTCTGATGTGTCGCTTGACCGATTTGTATTACACGGCGTGTTTGGCGGCCGAGTCGGGGTGGGAGATTAGCAAGAAAGAGGATAAGTCGAAGCAGCGTATTGCGATTCTCTTTTTGAATCGTCGGGTGAATCGGCGTGATCCCGGTGATGTGGCTTATTATGATGATCAGGTGAGTCGGATTAGTTCGGAGATTTGATGGGATCGGTAGAGGCTAGGCAAATCGCCGAACAGGCTTGAATAAGAACATATTTAATGGCGATTTGCCTCGCCCAAAGTAATGGTGCGCCGTTACTTTGGGCGAGACAAACGACGGTTATCTTGTTTGTTTTGTTAACATATGCCGTCGTTTGCCTAGCCCTTACGGGTGATGTTTTTACGAGGGTTAGGCGGGGGCCAAATCGGCGATCGCTTCATTCATATGGGCTTCGGGGATGTCACGGCCGACCGCTTGGGCGATGGCGCGCATTTGGGTGACCAATTTGGCGAATCGTTCCGGTTTGAGGGATTGACGGCCGTCTGACCATGCTTGATCCGGTTCATCGTGAACTTCGATGATGAGGCCGTCGGCACCTGCCGCAACCGCACCTTTTGCGACCGCACCGACATATTCCCACTTGCCGGTTGCGTGACTTGGGTCCGCGATGACAGGGAGATGGGAGAGCTGTTTGGCGACCGGAATGGCGTTGAGATCGAAGGTGTTGCGGGTCTCTTGGGAGAATGTACGAATCCCACGTTCACAGAGCATAACATTGTGGTTGCCGTGGCTCATGATGTATTCAGCCGCGAGCAACCATTCTTTGATCGTGCCGCTCATGCCCCGTTTGAGTAAAGCTGCTTTGCCTGATTTTCCAACCGCATTGAGCAAGGCGTAATTTTGCATATTACGGGCTCCGATTTGCAGGATGTCGGCGTAATCGGCAACAAGTGGCACCAAGCTGGGGTCCATCACTTCGGTGACGATCGGCATACCGGTTTCTTCGCGGGCTTCGGCCAAGTAGCGTAACCCTTCTTCACCCAGTCCTTGGAATGAGTAGGGGGATGTACGGGGTTTGTAGGCTCCACCGCGCAAAATTTTTGCGCCCGCTTCTTTACACGCATGGGCGATTTCGATCATATGGGTGCGCCCTTCGACGGAACAGGGTCCGGCCATAATCGCTAAATCGTGACCGCCGACCATGACGCCGTTGATATTCAACACAGAATCTTCTGGATGGTATTCACGGCTGGCTGATTTGTAAGGTTTGCTAATCGGTACCACTTGTTCTACTCCTTTCATACGGCCGACTTGATGGCGATCAATGGTGGTCCCGTCACCGATCACGCCGATGACGGTTCGTTCTTCACCAATAATCGGATGGACTTTACAACCCACTTCTTCAACACGAGACATTAAGGCGGCAACTTCTTCTTTGGTTGCGCTGGTTTTCATGACGACAATCATTTTTTAATCCCTTTTCTTTATAAGTATGAGGTATGAAGTATGAAGTATGAAAGAGATGCGATATTTCATATCTCATCCTTCACATTTCATACTTTAACTGTAATCATTCAGTCGCTTTCTTGCCCCCTCCTCTGTGGAGGGGAGCAAGACAAAAACGGCTATTGCTGAATGGTTATTTGTTTGTATTTATTTTTGCTCTTTGAGCCAAGCGATATACTCTTCGATTTCTTCGGCCGGTACGGGGGGGATTGTTTCCATATCCGGCCGAAGTTGGCCCGCTTTGCCGAGGTAAACATGGGCGATGTCTTGCTGGGTTTTCGGTGTGTTCCAGTGGAGTAGGATGCGAATGCATTGGCGTAAACCGGTCGGAACATCGATTTCGTTGCCACAGAGTAGAGGAACATCGACCCAGCCGAGCTGACGGGCTGCGACGGCCGGATACACGCTTTGTAAGTCGGGTGTGGTGGTGAAATAGACGCTGGCGACATGTTCGGGACGGATGTCATTGGCCCGAATCATCGTGAATAGAAGTTCACGAGTTGCACTTAAAATCGTGTCAGGATCATCATTCGTCGCAGTGGTAGCGCCACGCACACCACGACACATCCACGCGGGTTCATTGTTCTCGGTACGGCCGTTGCTCATCGGTTTCTCTCTCTTATCAGTCTGAAGATTTCAATAAAAAATGGCAAAAAAAAAGCGCGCCTCTTACGAGCCGCGCTTTAGTTGCTTAGTTTTGTCGTTAATCGTTTGACCAAACGCTAACGACCCACCTTAACCATTCGCGGCTGGGAGGGTTGCCAGAAAAAATAAAAAAAGTAGTAGCTGTTAGCATTGTTCTCGGGTCGTTTCATAACGCGGGGAATATAACATTTTGATTTTGATCGGTCAAGAGGGAATTAATGAGAGTCACAATTCTCAATTTGAACCAAAAGAGTCGCTTTTTATTGTCGCTGTAGGTGGCCGTTGCCTCAAAGGGGTGTTTCGGCGGTTTCACCGCCGAAACACCCCCTAAAAGTGGGGTCGTGTCATGGTGAAAATAGTCCACGCTACTATCGATTTGATTCAGAATGCGATTGCCTGCGCTAATGAGAGGTTTGTTTGAAGATTTTTGCTAAAGGGGGTAATGTTTGTGTTTGTAACAAATAGAACGTGCTGGAATTGTTTTGATTGTGATTGTTTAGATTCGCGGCATTTGGGTGCATCGAAAAGGAAAATTTATGTTTGAGGGATTAGACATATGAAAATGATACAGAATAAGGCGCGTGAGTCCTTATTGATCGTGCTTTTTTTATAGGGGCTTGGATGGACGTTCGCCCGAGCATGGCGCTGGCCTAATGATTGGATTGAAGCACACTGGATGATTGACTACCGATTCGGTTTTGTTAAAAGAGGGTTGCTTGGGACATTGTTTTCCCCATTTTTTGCGATTAATGGGGAGGGTGGCATTCGAATTGTGGGGACGCTATTAACGGCCGTTTTGTGCATGATTCTGCTATGGTTAGCGATTCGTCTTGTGCGTGCGTGTCAGTTTTCGACCGAGATACTCCTAGTACTTGCGTTGTTCTTTACCTCTTCTTATGCGGTAACGATTGGCCATTTTAATGGCTACTTTGATCATGTTTTGATGTTACTGACGATCTGCGCATACTTTCTCTTGAAGAGTGATCGACCTATTATATTTAGTGCGCTGCTAATCGGAGTAGGCTTGTTAATTCATGAAACGATTCTAGTGGTGGGGCTACCCAGTCTTATTTTTTTTGCTTTAGTTCGATATATGAAGATTGCAGAACCGAACTCTTTCGGCTCCCTTATTTTAGGATTTTGGCGCAAATATAAGTGGCTTTTGATTATACCTATTGCTGTGTTTGGATGGATACTCTTGCATCAAATTTTTTTTCAAGATGCTTCTTTACAATGGGCGTTAGAGTCTCGTTTATCTGAATTTGATTTTATAGAAGCTGATATGGATTATCATGTCCCAGAAGCCTATATGACTTCCTTCTTTACCTATATTGAGTCAAATGCTCCCCGCTTTGTTGGTAAACTGATGGATCCGTACTATCTGATTTTAATTGGGTTACCCTTGATTTTCTTTATGATTGAAGGATGGTATCAATTAATACTGTTGCCAAAATATCGCTACCTGTTGTTTCTGATGTTTGTTGGTGTCACGCTTGCTCCACTGACTTTGCATTTGATCGCATGGGATACAAGCCGTATATGGAGTTATCCGCTTTTGGTCGCATTTTTGGGGGTGTGGGGTATGTCTGAACTGGGTTTGGTACGAACCTCGGCGCATAAAATTTCACCAAGGTTTTTTATACCGGCTGTGACTATTTTGTTGTTACAATTTTTTGCATGGACACCACTTATGGATGGGGAAATTGAGAGATTTTCAGCTTTGATGCGCGTGATGATTTACACCCCATTTTGTATTTTGTTGGTGCTACTGCTTAATCGATCAAGTTCATCGGTTCAATCCACTAAACAGTAGTGCCAAGTTAAGTGATAATTTCATATTAGATAAACAGGCGTCTAACCAGCTACGCTCGCCAACCGCCCCAAAAAATCAAAGTGTAACCGGCCGTGCTCCCTGTCAGCCAAACCGAGACGATCATGATTGATAGGAAACGAATTGATATTTTGGTTGGGGCTTCATACGAATTTTGACCCCGCAACTGGTCATAAGTGGCTCTGTACTACTCGCTTGGAGGGTGATCGTATGGGTTGTTTGATCGGCCGTATCGCGAAAAACGACAACCCAATTGTCCGCCACTTGCTCTGCTGATTCTACCCGATACTGATTGAGTTGAACGGCTGAGGTTTGTTGTCGTAAAAAATAATCGGCCGCTTGAACCGGTTCACTATAGCAATTACGGCCGCGAAACCCGTGTAGACGTATCTCCCCACGGCCGACCGAGGCGACCAACTCCGCCCCATCTTCTGGGGTCATAACACGATAATACAAGCCGGCCGGATACACCCCCACAACCGGCGCATAGCGATGCCCGCCTAAGTGGGTGCATTGCCAGGCGGACACCCCTCCCATCTGATTCATCGCTTGAAAAATCGGTAGCCCAAACTTAGCGCAACATTGATCCCGCTTGCTGTTGGTACAGACCAAATAAAGTGTTTCTTCGCTTAAATATCGGCTAAACGCGGCCGGATCGGTCGCTACTTGGCTGAGATCGAGATCAAATAGTTGACTGTACGTATCTACCGGAAAGTGAAAGAGCTGTTGTTCTTTTTCACCAGTTAGGGCCAGATAAAAGTTAAGTACAGCCGGTTTTTCACTTGATTTTTTAATAAATACGACGCGGCTCGGCGATAGTTGGGCGGCTTGTTGGTTCAACCAATCGTTTACTTCTGTGGGCAACGTGTTGTGGTCTACAGAACGGGCACTCCAGTTCCCCGTATACTCTAAAAACAACCAAGCGGTCGTTTTTCCCGGCGCGGTTCCGATAATTTCTTGTGCGATCTGCTGGGATTGAACTGAACAAAATTCACTAAGTTCCATTTTCACGTTCTCCTATTTCCATTTCATCCACCTCTGTAAAACAAAAAAGGCCTTCACGAATAGCGAAAGCCTTTTATCTTTTTTATGTGTAATACCGCGTTATTCAGCGAAGACCGCTTTCACGGCCGGTAGGTACCGTTCGTCGTCAATCGCTTTGTCGAACATTTCCGCAGCTGCCGCCGCGTCACCATTTTCGATATGGAGCATGCCAACTGTAAAGTACGCGGCCGGTAGGTCTAAACCACCCGCAATCGCTTTTTCATAGCTTGCGATCGCACGGCCGATTTCACCACGTGCTTCAAAGTCGATTCCTTGACCGATTAGCGCGTCACGTTCCAATTTAATCATGCCGCCATTACCGCCGAAATCATCGTCGTCTTCATCACGGAACAACTCTTCCGCCAGCTGTTCTTGGGCCATTGTTTTGGCTGCTTGAACCGGGTCTTCGTTGTTGTTGCTCGATTCTAACCCCCATGACTCTTTCTCTGATTCTAAGACGGAAGCCATTTGACGTACCGCAGTAAAGATGCTGTCTTCTTCATCTTCCGCTTCTTCTTGTTCGACCTGAGCAGGGGCTTCCTCTTCTTCCGGATCTGGATAGGCAGCGGCACCGTGTTGAATGAGTTTGACAGCGGTGATAATGTCCTGATTTTCAGGATCGAGTCGCATCGCTGCCCGACACATTTGCAACGCTTTTTTGCTATCCCCTTGCATATCGAGGATACGAGCGATCGCTAAATATTCACGAACCGCACCGCGATTGTTCCCTTGGCGTTGGAATGCCATCGCCAATCGTTGATGTGCGCCCAATAAATTCGATTCTAAACGAACCGCACGTTCCCAGTTGGAAATAGCGGATTCTATATCTTTTTGGCGCAGATAATATTCACCGGCCGCCATATAGCTTCGGCCAGCATCACTCAACTTGCCTAACCGCTCTTGCATATCAGCCACGCGGGTCATGTATTTCGCATCCCCTTGGGCGTATCGAGCGGCCAATTTGTAACAATCGAGGGCACGTTTATATTGCTTTAACCCAGAGCAGGCTTTGCCTAAACCGGCATAAGCATCGGGTGAGGTATTAAACTCGCTTAACGCCACGCGGAAAGCACCGACCGCTTCTTTCCACTGCTTCTTGTCGTTAAATTCGGTCCCTTTTTGAATTGCTAGATTGTAACGCGCGCGATTCTTAGCCATTTGTACTCCGTTACTGCTATGCACAGCGATATGATTTTGAACTTTTAAGTAGTAGACAGAAACTGTTTTTACACTCGTAATCAAGAAAAGTGTCTAATCAATTATTGCCGGTTACTTACCAACCTCATGATAGGGTCTATCTAAACAAACAACAAGACCTTATACCAAGATCGATTCTTTAATTTTATTAGATTATACGGGATTGTGCATCCATACTGAAGAACTACTATTTCCTCAATAATTTGTAGGAATTGTGCAATTTCCGCTGAAAAATCGTTACTGGGGCATTTAAGCCCCAGCACGACCCGATGATTTGTCATTTGTTACTTATTAAGCGATTTGATCCAAGACCGCACTAAATTTAGCAACCGTGCGATCCACGTTTTGTAATTTATCCAAGCCAAATAGCCCCAAACGGAAGGTTTTGAAATCGGCCGGTTCATCGACTTTTAGCGGGACACCGGCCGCGATTTGCATGCCGTGGGCCATAAACTTTTTCCCATTGTGAATATCGCTATCGGTCGTGTAAGAGACCACAACACCGGGGGCTTGAAATCCTGCGGCCGCAACACTTTTTATCCCTTTCGCTTCAAGTGCCCCGCGAATCTTGGTGCCGAGTTCTTCTTGTTGCGCTTTGACTCGGGCAAAGCCATATTCTTCCGTCTCATCCATCACATCACGGAATGAGCGTAAGGCGTCTGTGGGCATGGTGGTGTGATAGGCATGGCCACCGCTTTCATATTTTTCCATGATCTGTAGCCATTTCTTGAGGTCACAAGCGAAGCTGGTATTGGTGGTGCTATCGATCCGTTCACGGCCGAGCGCACTAAGCATGACCAATGCCGAACAAGGAGAGCCGCTCCACCCTTTTTGTGGCGCACTGATCAAGACATCGACCCCACACGCTTCCATATCGACCCAAATCGTGCCCGAGGCGATACAGTCCAATACAAAAAGCCCACCCACGCTATGGGTTGCGTCCGCAGCGGCGCGAATATAATCGTCTGGCAAAATCATGCCGGCCGATGTTTCGACATGTGGCGCGAAGACGACTGCCGGTTTTTCCGCTTCGATTGTGGCCACAACTTCTTCGATTGGACAGGGGGCAAATGCCGCTTGCGGTCCATCTTCGATCATACGCGCTTTCAGTACGATCTCTTCTGAAGGGATGCCGCCCATTTCAAATATTTGTGACCAGCGGAAGCTAAAGTAGCCATTACGAATGACCAAGCATTTTTGATCGTTACCGAATTGACGGGCGACCGCTTCCATGCCGAAGGTGCCGCTACCGGGCACAACCACGACGGAATGGGCGTTATAGACTTGTTTTAGTGTGCGAGAAATATCATTCATGACCTGTTGGAATGATCCCGACATATGATTAAGTGCGCGATCAGTGTAGACAACAGAATATTCAAGCAATCCATCTGGATCGATATTGGGGAGTAAACCAGGCATTCTCTTCTCCTGTAATGTTCAGTTTAATTTGATTTTGTGGCGAAATTATGACACCATTAATCTAAATCTACCACATATGTGGTCCAGCCAATGGGCCAACACATCTGAGGCTGTTGATCATGGGTTCAAAAATTTCACCTAAACCGATTATTGTAGATACCGATATGGCGGCCGATGATTGGATGGCTTTGCTTTATTTATTGCAGAGCCCGCACGCTGATATTCGTGCCATTACGCTGGCAGCAACGGGGGAAGCCCACACATGGTTTGGGGTGCGCAATGCGCTACGCCTGCTCAAACTGTCCAAACAAACAGGGATTCCGGTTACGGCCGGCCGATCTTCCCCTTTACAGGGGAACAACCGCTTTCCGCTGACTTGGCGCATCGCCATGGATTTGCGCTTTTTGCTTCCTTTGCCTTGGGCCTCTCAAAAACGGGACCCACGTTCGGCTATCGAGCTTTTGGCCGAGCTATTGGAAAAGTCGGCCGAGCCGTTGACGATCGTCGCTCTTGGCCCACTAACGAACTTAGGGGAACTGACGCAGACACACCCTGAATTGTTGGTGAAAATCGATCGTGTGGTGGTAATGGGTGGTGCTCTCGATGTGCTGGGGAATTTGGCAGATGGCTTGCCTAATACGAAAAATGTCTATGCGGAGTGGAATATCTATGTAGACCCCCATGCAGCCAATTTGCTGTTCCGGTCCGGCGTGCCGGTTACACTTGTCCCCCTTGATGTGACCAATCGAACCCCTGTAACCGCATCTTATTTGCAACGGTTTGCTGAAGCGGCCGTGACACCGGCCGCGCAGTTTGTTAACCGCGTACTCAAGCGATTAGAGCCGATTGTGGGAACGGAGCAATTCTTTTTCTGGGACCCGTTAACGGCCGTGTTGGCCACACATCCGGAATTGGGGAGTTATCGCTCTTGTCCTGTACGGGTCATTGAAACGGCAACGGCCGGAGATCAATGCGGCCGAACCGTTGTCGCTGATGACGGACCTGTGATTGAAATCTGCCACACGGTTGATCAAGCGACATTTGAACAGCTTTTTATCGACACGATTAATCTTCCTTACCCGTTTTGAGTTGAATGTCACCTTTTACTATAGGGATCGATATCGAAATGGATCACCTCTTCTTTGATACCAAGCTTTTCGTATAGTTTGACGGCCGGTTCATCCTCATAATCTGCCTGAACAAAAATCACCCATGCTCCTCGCTCTTGCGCCAACACTTTTAGCGTGTTAATCAGCTCTGTGGCGATTCCCTGTCGCCGATGCTTCTCATCGACCGCCAAATCATAGATATAAAACTCGCTTCTTTGCTGCTCAAATTTAATAAGCTCGTATGCGGCCAGTGCTCCGATCACATTTCCTTGCTGATCTATCGTCGCGAGTGGAACAAAGGTGTCTCGATTTAATAAGGAAATCAAATAGTCGTCACTAGGCTGATTGCTACTGTAAACATCTTCTTGTTCAAAGGCTCGGCCGAATAGATCAAGCCAAAGGCGAAAAAGTGCTAGATGGGTGGTTTCTAAACGATTGGTCGTATATCGGTTTTGCTTGCTCATTGAATTATCTTATGCGAGTTTGTTTTTCGTTTCTGATTCGCTAGATTTGATAATTGTTCCACGATATTACAATGCCTTCGCCAATGTGGATCGTCTGATTGGATTTGCTCCCCTCCTATGAGGAGGGGGTGGGGGAGGTGGATTACCCCTCTCCCCCAGCCCCTCTCCCAACGGGAGAGGGGAGCTTTTGATCCGACGCGAATTAAAAATAATTGCGCGATCGGCCCGAGATATTTTTAATTCAAGGAACAAATTTACCTTAAAGGCAAATTATTTGTTACAGCGATCTAAAAATGGCGAAGGTATTGGATATTAAACATGTGTTTGCAATTTGTTAATATCCTGTTCATACTTGAGTACTATGATTTGACTGTTTGTTTTGCTTTTGGACCACTTATTTTATTTGTGATGCTCTATCTACAAAATAGACAATCATAACATCATTTCCCCCTCAACTCTCTCTCTTCCTCCTTGGTTCTCCCCCTACAACTGTGTTTTGCGAATATCGCTTACTAATTTTCTCACCATGAAAAATTGATTCTACTGAGAGGTAAGATGACCGAAAAATCATTTGTCCGTCGTCCGTCTGGACCTATAGCGATTCTGCTTGGTCTAATTTTGCTTAGCTTGTTGTTTTTTGCCCTGTCATTGGTTGGTACGCCCGATTTGGCCCAAGCCGCCACAACCAGCACCCCCTTGATTAGCGAATTTCGCCCCAACCCGAATGGGGATGATCCAACACTTGATACGGTGGAACTGAGCGGTACGCCAAATACCAGCTTTTCGGGTTATTTTATTTCCATTGAAAGTGACAATGTTAGTTCAATGGGGCGCGTTGATCGTTTTACCGAAATTACCGGTACTTTCGATAGCAATGGGCTGTTAACAGCCAGTATTGCCGATCTCGAAAATCCCTCCTTTAGCGTGGCGTTGGTTTCTAATTTTACAGGGTCTACGTCCACAGACATTGACACAGATAATGATGGGGTAGCTGATGATTTGAGTGCTTTGGGTACCGTTTATGATGCGATTGGGGTTCCCGATGCCACGGCCGATGAGGCATATCTATATGGTAGCGATTTAGGCGGAATCGATTTTGCCTATACAGGGGGTGAGCCTCGCTTGATTTTTCGTGAGGGGAGTACTGGTGACTTGTATGCGGTGAATGATCTTGGTGACAACAAGGTGTATAACACAAGTGCTGTCGATGTCACGGCCGCGATCTTTGATACAGACCCTACGGCCGGAAGTGATACCTTCGGTTCGATTAATCCTTCGATTTTAGTTGCCGGGCCTGATGATCTGAGCTTAAGCAAAACCGTTTCCCCAACGAGCGGTGTGGCCGAAAACGATACGGTGACCTACATCTTGGTTTTGACCAGCAGTGGGGCCTCAAGCAATGCGTTGATTACAGATAGCTTGCCGGTCGATACCGCATTCAGCTCTTGGGTGACCCAACCGGCCGGAGCCACGAACAGTGGCAATCTCGTAACATGGGGCGGGATGGTGAGTCGCACGCAATCGATTACGTTGGTGTTTACGGCGCAAAATTTGGCGACAAGTGGCACTGTTGCTAATACGGCCGAGTATAGTGGCACAACGAGCGGGACGGCCGATGCGAGCTATCTCATTCTGGGCTCCGCCCCCCTAACCTACACCACAATTTATGAGATTCAAGGGAATGGGAGCGCGTCCCCTTTCAATGGGAGCACCATCAACACATTGGGGGCTGTGGTAGGGGACTTTCAAAGCGAAGGCTTGGCTGGGTTTTATATACAAGACCTGACAGGAGATGGAGACCCCACAACTTCAGATGGGATTTTCGTCTACGAAGGGGATGCTCTAATCACGATGCCCGATATCAATATCGGGGATATTGTTGAAATTGCAGGGACTGTCGACGAATATTTCGATATGACCCAAATCGGTACCGTGACAGGGATTACTGTTAGCGGTTCCACGACGATCAGCCCTACCCTTGTGACCTTACCTATGGATGACACCATGCGGGAACAATATGAAGGGATGCTGATCGAAATCGACGAGCCTCTCTATGTGACTGAACTTTATGAATTGGGTCGGTATGGGCAAATTCTGCTGTCAGAAAATGATCGCTTATATCAATACACTCAGCAAAACAGCCCCAGTGTGGCGGGATACACCGCCTATCTTGCAGATATCGCAAATAGCAGTATTAAAATTAACGATCACCAAAGTGGGCAAAACCCAGATCCGTTAATTTATCCCTCACCTCAGTTGAGTGAAACGAATTCGATTCGTGGGGGGAGCGAAGTGAATAACTTGACCGGTGTGGTCAATTATTCCTTCGGTGAATACATGATCGAGCCGGTTGAGACGGTTGTCTTCGAGGACACCAATGTACGGCCGTCAGAGACGATCACAGCTGTTGGGCGATTAAAAGTTGCTTCACTAAATGTCTTGAATTTCTTTACCACTATCGATTCAGGGTCATCCATTTGTGGGCCAGCTTCCAGTTTGGACTGCCGTGGTGCGGACAGTGCGTCCGAATTGACGAGACAGCGGGATAAAGTTTTGCAAGCCCTTGTGGGGATGGATGCGGATGTAGTCGGTTTAATTGAAATCGAAAATGATACGGCCGATGCGCCCCAACAATCCCTCGTTGATGGTTTGAACGCCCTGCTTGGCTCAGGGACTTACGATTACATCGCAACAGGAGCGGTTGGCGACGATGCGATTCGTGTTGGCTTTATATACAAAACGGCGACCATCCAGCCTGTGGGCTCCTTTGCTGTGTTAGATGATTCAGTTGATCCGACTTTCGTCGATGATAAAAATCGCCCCGCGCTGGCCCAAACTTTCCAAGAATTGGCGACCGGTGAGTCGTTTACGGCCGCTGTAAATCACTTTAAATCAAAAGGGTCTGACTGCGATGCGTTAAGTGACCCTGATCTTGGCGATGGGGCGGGTAATTGTAACCTAACACGGACCAATGCCGCGTCTTCTTTAGCCAATTGGCTCGCAAGCGATCCCACAAGTAGTGGTGATCCTGATTTCTTGATCTTAGGCGATCTCAATGCGTATGCCCAAGAAACTCCTATCACAACACTACAAGCCGCTGGTTATACAGATTTAGCAGCTTCGTTGATCGGACCAGACGCTTATTCATTTGTCTTCGATGGACAATGGGGAACGCTTGACTATGCTTTGGCTAATGGGAGCTTAGTGACTCAAGTCGTCAGTGTAAAAGAGTGGCATATCAACGCAGATGAACCGATCATCTTAGATTACAACACCGAGTTTAAGTCGGCCGGACAGCTAACTTCCTTCTATGCGGCCAATGCGTATCGTTCTTCCGATCATGACCCGATCATCGTCGGTCTTACTTTAGGGCCCGTTCCGACACAACCGTTACCAATTACAGGCACGATATCCTTGAGCGGCACCGCTCAGGCACAGCTTGATTGGAATGACACCTTACATGATAGCTATCAAATTGCTCGGAGCGCTCAACCTTACACCGGCTTTAATCAATATGATGTGGTGCTTGATAGCGAGAGAACGGTCGATGTTTCCCCTACGGAAAACTATTTCTACCAGATTCATGGGACATGGGCTTCCAATGTGATCGACACATCGACTACATTAGGTGTGTTTCGTTTCGCATTAACGCCAGGGACTCCATAGCTATAACCGTTCATTCCCCCTAGCTATGGCCGGTGTCCTTACCGAGCAAACAAACGGTGCGGTGAGTCAAAACTGCTAGGGGGGGGATAATTACCCATAGCGATAGCTTATGGCTCTTATCGGTGTGCTTTATTGACAAGATAAAGCACACTTCTGAGCAGGAGCCTACATGGCGAAAAAGTGGCGCACAACTTTGGCGATGTCGGTTAAATCGGCGATTTGCTGGGCCAGCGCCTCATGGCCACGGCCGACAATGACCGTCCCGACCGGATTGCGCGTATGTCGTCGGTGGCTCTTGTCCTCCAAATTCCCATGATCACTCGTCAGAATCAACAACCCTTCCTCGTGATCCCACTGTTCTAGCACACTGCCGAACACCGTATCTATTTTTTCCACATGGGCCACCGCCTCGGCTAGCGTTCCCCGATGGCCGATTTCGTCGCTGGGCCAATGCTCGAAAAAGCTAAAGCGATGTTCTCTGGCGATTTTGGCGATTTGTTGACCCGCTTCGGCTAACGAATAGAGTGGTACATCAGTGTAGCCTAGCTGTTTATGCCAGCCCTCTCCTGTGAATCCGGGGCTAACCGCTTCGCCTGCGCGCAAATCATCGGCCGTTCTCAGCCGATACCCCGCTTGAGTCACCGCATACGGGACCGACGAATAGCGTCGCTTACCGCTGGCGATCACATCGAAATACCCTTGTGGATATGGGGTGATTAGCGCGGCCGATTCTCCAGCATCCGCCATTTCTTGAAACAAACTGCCTCGATCAAGTGCCGCCCGGACCGCATCATTCGGCTTGGGTCCATAATGTTCGCCGATTTCAGCCGATACATTTCGACCGGACAGGATCACCGCTTGCCCTGTGGCACTTTGCGGCCGCCCTTCAATCCCTAAATTGGCATCGGTTGCCACCAAGCTCGCTCTGTCGGCCGTGCGTCCCCCCACATCATGGGTAAACCATTGTTCACCGAACAAGCCGGTTAAGTGAGCTGTTTCGGCCGTGACAAAAGGATTGATGTCCGGATCAACCCCTCCTAAGCCCACGCCGTCGATAAAAAAGATGAGGCAATGTTTCATAACAAATCACTGCCCGAGAGCTCCGCTTCTAAACCATTCCACAGGGCACGTAATTTAGACAGCCTCTTTTTTGCCGCATTCTTGGCCGGTTTGGTGTGCATGCTGGCGACCGTTTTCTCTTGCCAATCTGGGCGACGTCCCAATTCGATAAACTCGCCACTGGTCATCCCTTTTTTGCGGGATCGTGCTAAATCCCCAGCTAGCCCATGGAATGCGGCCGTTAGCCCGATTTTTGAGAGCTTGTCCGCATCCCATAAAATTTGGGCATGTAAATCGGTCAATGGCTCATCTAGCCATAATCCCATATGTTGCTCAATCGCGTGGGCCACCGCTTCGATCTTATGTTCAGGGAAATCGGTGAGCCGTAAAAACGTGCGTGCGAATCGTCCCCCTTCTTGGGGGTGTCGCTCTTTCGCTTCATATTTCTTGATATCATGGAGCCAAGCGGCCGCTTCGGCGATCTCAACATCTCCACCAACTTGTTCCGCTAAACGAACCGATAAGGTGACAACCGCTTGTACATGTTCCCATCGGTAATAAAAACAGGGCTGTTCTGTCTTGCACTTTTTGACTGTTTCCAATTCTGCGGCCGTTTTCATTACCTGCTGTACCGCTTCGCGCCATGATCGTTTTTTCATTTTGCTGCTTCCGATTGTTCGTTGAATAGTTACCTTTTAGCCTTTTAATGGAAACCAAGGAGATTGACATAAAAACAAGTTTGTTTTACGCCCCTCCTATCAGGAGGGGCCGGGGGAGGTGGAATTCAAAGGAATTTTCCCCTCTCCCCCAGCCCCTCTCCCTCAAGGGAGAGGGGAGCAAAACAGTGTGAGTTTGCAACTTCTTGAAACACATAAAGAGCCATCTTTTATATCTCTTCTCTACTTCCAAGGATATGGGGTGAGTGGCTGAATATTATAATAAAGTTCGACCACGCGCCGAAAAATCGGGGCGGCGACTTCCGACCCTTCACCGGCATTTTCCATGATGACGACGATAGCGATTTCCGGCTGTTCGATCAACTCCCCATCGGTCATGGTGTAGGGTTCACTGGGGGCATACCCCATAAACCAAGCGTGCGGCGTCGGTTGAGGGGTTTGGGCTGTCCCTGTTTTACCGGCCGTAGGGACTCGCAGCCCTTCCATTGCGAACGTAGCGGTACCGCTACGGCCGCTCGTAACCTCATTTAGGGCCGCTTGCACAGAAGCCATTGTGTTGGTGTCCATCGGGGCCAAGCCGTTGACTTGGGCTGGCATCTTTTCTTCCGGTGCGCCCCCCCCTTCACCGATGCGATCGACGAGACGTGGGGTGTATATCGTTCCCCCATTGGCGACCGAGGCGATCACTTGGGCCATTTGTAGCGGGGTAGCGGTGACATACCCCTGCCCGATCGCCATATTAACCGCATCCCCCGGTACCCAGCCCCCTTCGGCCGTGTTTAATGGCTTCCATTCAGGGTCGGGAATGCTACCGGCTGCATCGCTAATGCCGATCACGCCGGTTGAACTGCCCAAACCGAACTCCCGCGCGATATTGGGAAAAAAGAAGGAATCTTCGATTTCCATGTTTAAGCCCGCATCGTAAAAACAGGTATTGCAAGAGACAACCAACGCTTGACTCATGCTGACATAGCCATGCCCCCCTTCACGCCAATCTGTTTTGATAAAATTTTCCCCTAAGCGATCCCATGACCCGAGGGAGTTATAGCGGGTTTCTGCGGTATATAATCCGCTACGGACAGCGGCCGCCAGTGTGACCACCTTAAATGTCGAACCGGGTGGGTAACCGCTTTGCGCCGCCCGATTGAGCAACGGGTTAGTCGGATCAGAAAATGCGGCCGCCAAACGATCTTCATTATCTGGCCGTGTAATATCAAAAATAGTTGGGTCATAAGTCGGGTAGCTGGCCATAGCCAAAACCGCTCCATCTTGCGGATTTAGGACAACCACCGCCCCTCGGTTCCCTACGGGATGGCTCAACGCCGCCTCCGCTAGGGCCGCTTCAACGGCGCGCTGAAAGTCGGCGTCAAACGTGGCATACACGCTTCGTGCCCGACGTGGCTCCGCTTCGGCGACCGTTGTGACATATTGCCCATCTGTCGTCAGCACATTGAGAATCCCGCCGCGTACCCCGCTTAGATAATCTTCTCCCCATGCCTCTAATCCGGTTAAACCGACCCGGCTTTCTGGGTTATAACCGGCCGCTAAATAGTCGTTGAGCAACACCCCCGGAATCGCCCCGATATAGCCGACCGCGTGTGGGGCGATCGGGCTATAGACGCGGGTTAAGCGATCATCGGCGACAAGACCGGCCGCTAGAAACGGCTGTAACGTCTCATAATTTTCCTGCATCGCCTCACTAGATATATCTCCCAACGGGACATACCAATCGGCTTGCGCGGCCGCATATTTTTCTTGAATTTGCTCCGGAGTCAGATTAAGCAATGGGCTAATCGTGGCGAGCAGTCCCGCTTCATCTTCGATCCGCCCCGGTACCACGCCTAGCAGAATCGACGAGCCTTGATAGGCCAACGCTTTCCCATTGACATCATAAATATTGCCACGTGAAGGGGCTTTGTAATCGAGTACCAACTTATGACCACCGGTTAATTCGGGCAAAATCAGCCCTTCATGCCAAATAACTCCCCAACGGCCGTTGGCAAAGGCCAGATCGACGGAATGGGTTCGTTCAATCGGTCCTAACACGGCCGTGTCCCAGATCACCTGTACTTGAAACGAACCGCGCGCCCCTTCTTGCGAGGCGGCTAGCGGCTGAATCCGGATCGCTTCGACGGTTGCTGTCCGCATGGCGGTTTCGTATTGGGTGACGAAGGTATTGTTATCAACCAATGCCTGACTCTGCGGTGAGAGCAAGCTGTACATACCGATAATGTCCCCCTTGGCCCATGCTTGATAAAAGGTCTGGCCGATCTCGGCCGCGCCCCCCGGTACAGGGGTTGGGGTTGAAATGTCCTCAGTCGGTAACGGGGTTAGGGTAACGGCAAATGGGTCGGCGTTGGGGAGGGTGAATTCTGGGGTACAAGCGACCGTGGTGATGAGCAGAACGGCCGTTAATAGGATCAGTGTGAAACGTTGTGCTAGTCGAATCATAATATCTCATGTGGCTCAACCATATTGTAACAAGTTGCCTCATTATAACCTGCTCCTTTATAAACCGTTTATTCCCCAGTAATGTCTTACTTTTTGGTTCTTTATGCGTTTCAAGGAGCTACAAATTCAAGCGGTTTTGCTGCCCTCTCCCTTGACAAGGATTTGTGATATGTCATGGTAAAAATAGTCCACGTTACTATCGATTTGATTTAGAATGCGATTGCCCTAGTCAATACCTTCGCCATTTTTAGATCGCTGTGACAAATAATTTGCCTTTAAGGTCAATTTGTTCCTTGAATTAAAAATATCTCGGGCTGATCGCGCAATTATTTTTAATTCGCGTCGGATCAAGAGCTCCCCTCTCCCGTTGGGAGAGGGGCTGGGGGAGAGGGTTAATCCACATCCCCCAACCCCTCCTGATAGGAGGGGGGCAAATCCAATCAGACCGTTCGCATTGGTGAAGGTATTGCCTAGTTGTTTGTACTTGCTTATTTCCCACTCTAATAATAAATATATACAAAGAATAAACCCAAAAGGTTGTAAATAATGCCCCTATCAGTTATATACATACAGCTATATGCTATAGATCGTTGGTACTATTAAATATATGGTCTTAAAAGTAACTTGTTGTTTTTCTCCCCCCTGTGAGAAGGGGTCGGGGAAGGTGGGTTTTATAAGTTTCCCTCTCCCCCAACCCCTCTCCCAATGGAAAAGAGAGGGCTAGACAGATGATTTCTGAGACGATATTTTAAGTTAAACAAAAAAGAAAACTCAAGCTTGATATACAAAAAACAGTTTTCTTAATTCGCTTTCTTCTTAACCAATTCCTCCACCTTAATACCTCGCCTTAGGCACTTCCAACTTCTTTCAATTCAATTCAATTCAATTCAATCAGTAAGAAAGTTTTAGGAGAGTTTTTTGTCTATCAACATACCATACGATGTTCGTTTAACAAATCTATCTAAAAAATATGATCAAAATGTTGCAGTTGATCATATCAACTTAGATATTAAACCCGGGACCTACTGCTGCCTATTAGGACCAAGTGGTTGTGGTAAATCATCGACATTGCGTATGATTGCAGGGCATGAAGAGGTGAGTTCAGGGGAAATCTACATCCAAGCACAAAATGTAACCCATATACCCCCCTCAAAACGAAATACGGCGATGATGTTTCAAGAATACGCCTTGTTTCCACATAAGACGGTTTTAGACAATGTCGCATTCGGTTTGAAAATGCGCGGCATGCGCAAAAAACAACGGCATCAAGAAGCGGAAGCTATGCTGGATAAAATGGGGCTGGCCGACTATCTAACCCGCTATCCTGCTCAATTATCTGGGGGGCAACGGCAACGTGTCGCTTTGGCCAGAGCTTTGGTGACCAAACCGGCCGTTTTACTACTGGATGAACCCCTTTCCGCACTAGATCGCTTTGTGCGCTTACAAATGAGAGGGGAGCTTAAACGAATCCAACAAGAATTAGGATTAACATTTATTCATGTGACCCATTCACAAGAAGAGGCTTTGGCATTGGCCGATCTTATCGTTGTGATGAATGAGGGACATATTGAACAAGTGGGGTCGGCACAAAATGTATATAATCAGGCGGCAACACCGTTTGTCGCCTCATTTATTGGGGATCACAATATTTTACACGGCCGTGTCATCGCACAGGACGCTGGGTTATTAACCTTGGTTTCGACCTCCGGCACACAGCAACAGCAATATCAATTACATGGACAGGCTGAAGTAGGCTCATCCGTCTCTTTTATGATCAGAGCGGACCACATCGTCTGGCAACCGGAGGAATCAGATACAACAGAAAGCTCCAGAAGCAATCGCTTTGAGGGTCGCGTCACTGTTGTTGAATTTGCGGGATTTTTGGTACGTATCTTTGTTACAGATGACGAAACAGGCCAATCGATCTTGGCCTATGTTCCTCACAAACAGTTCGCCACAAAACCTATACACCACAATCAAGTTATTACGCTCCATTGGCAAATTACGGACGCCGTTCAGTTATACCAATAAATTGAAAGACAAAACAAGGAATTGTTGGGACAGTGAACATGGCGGCTCACCATGCTGTGGAATTTTTATTTACTGTATTGTTTATGAGAAGAGTTGAAGGAGTAAGTAAGAGAGATGATTAAATTTAACAAGTCCGATAAAGAGAAGAAACAGAAAGAGGACGACAAGCTACAACTTGGACGTCGTCAATTTTTGAAAGGGTCTGGGGCCGCACTCGGGGCTGCGTTTTTGGTTGCGTGTGGGGCGGAACCGGCCGCGTCACCAACGGCCGTGCCCACAATCGTGGAAAAAGCAGCTACCGTACAAATTGTGACCAACAGCTATAAAGATGTTGTGTTGCGACAAATCGGTACAGGTGTTTCTTCCTACAATGAAGTCCAAGAGAAAGTCATGGAAGATTTGGGCTTCACCGTGCAAATGACCGCCTTGCAAACGGATGAGAACAACCAACGAGCCATTACCCAACCGGACTCTTGGGATGTATTTGATGGAGAATATTTTAGCTTGCCACTGATTGTACCTTCCGGCAATCTCTTGGCGCTTGACACCTCTCGGATTCCCGCGTTTGATAGCATTTCACCGATCTTTACCACCGGTAAATTACGGCCCGATTCAGTCATTGCTCAAGGGACCGCGCCCCACAAAGTGATGTTTGTCGAAGGGGCTGGCTCGACCACATTTGCCACTGAACAAACTGGCTACGCCACTTTGATTCCCACCATCTACAACGCCGACACGTTAGGGTATCGCCCTGACTTAACCGGCCGTCCCATCGAAAGCTGGGCGGAGTTGTTGAATGAAGAATGGCAAGGTAAAACCGCGATCTTAGATATTCCTTCAATCGGGATTATGGATGCGGCGATGGTTGTTGAATCGGCCGGTCTAATGAGTTTTGGTGACAAAGGGAATATGACCAAAGAAGAGCTCGATCAAGTGACCGACATTTTGAAAGAGTATAAAGCGGCCGGTCAATTCCGCGCCTTCTGGAAAGACTTTAACGAATCGGTTAACCTGATGGCTTCGGGCGAAGTTGTTGTCCAATCGATGTGGTCCCCTGCCGTAACAGCGGTGAAAGCACAAGGGATCGAATGTGTTTACGCCCCATTGAAAGAAGGGTATCGCGCTTGGGGTGGTGGTATCGGCCTCAACAGTAACTTGGAAGGGGTCGCTCTGGATGCTGCCTATGAATATATTAACTGGTGGTTAACCGGCTGGGCCGGAGCGTTTGTCGGCCGTCAAGGTTACTACAGCTCTAGCCCTGAAAATGCGAAAAAATACCTGACCGAAGCCGAGTGGGACTTCTGGTATGATGGCAAGGAAGCATCGGTCGCTATGATCGATCCATTCGGAACCGAATTAGAACCGGCCGGTGCCTTGCGTGATGGCGGTAGCTATGAAGACCGTATGGGTAGCGTTGTTGTTTGGAACTCTGTCATGGAAGAACAAGATTACCTCGTACAAAAATGGAATGAGTTCATCGCCTCTTAATCAACAAGATCCGCTTATGACGCCGGATCAACTAGATGACCATGCGAACGCGCCAAGTGTGACACACACTTGGCGTACTCGTTCGCTTTTGCATGCGGCGAGGCCATATTTATTGGCCTCTCCTTTTGTTTTAATTCTGACTCTGTTTCTGATTTTGCCCGTCATGGCGATCGTGGTGATTAGTTTCTGGCGTTACAGTAGCTTTGTCATGACACCCGATTTTGTTTGGGACAATTACAAGATCGTTTTTTCAGAGACCTATCTACGCACCTTTTTAAACACATTTCGCTATGCTTTAATTGTCTGGTGCCTCACACTCGTTATCGCTTTTCCGATCTCTTATTTTCTCGCCTTCGAGATTCGTAGCAATCGCATGCGAACCGCCCTTTTCTTATTGTGTACAGTTCCCTTTTTAACCAGTAATCTCATTCGCAATATCGCTTGGATTCCGTTTCTCGGCCGTCACGGCTTACTTAATAGCGGTTTGCTGGCGATAGGACTCATCACAGAACCGATAGAGATTTTTCTATATTCTGATGTCTCGATTATCTTGTCGATGGTCCATATATACACCCTCTTTATGGTCGCGCCGATCTTTAATACAATGGTTCGTATCGATCATAATTTGATCGAAGCCGCCCGAGATTTAGGAGCTTCTCAATGGCGTATTTTGCGCGAAGTTATCATGCCGTTGTCCTCAACGGGTGTCATGATCGGGACGATTTTTGTGGTTTCTATGGTACTGGGTGATTTCGCGACCGTTAGCATTATGGGAGGAGGGCAACGGGCCTCGGCCGGTCTCGCCATTCGTAAAATGATTGCTAGCTTACAATACCCTACAGCGGCCGCCATGGCGGTCGTGCTGTTGATTGTGACCTTGCTATTTGTTTCGGTTTTAATGAGTTTTGTCGATGTGAAAAAGGAGCTTTAAGCCCCATGATACCCAGCAAAAAAAAGCGTAGTCCGCTCTTTATTCCACTACTCATTTTCTTTACTATCTTCATTATCTTCCTCTATGGGCCGATTCTGACGATCATGATTCTCTCGTTTCAAGGGGAGTCGGGTGGACTTACCTTTCCGATGCGCGGGGTCAGTTTGCACTGGTTTGAAACCCTCTTTTTCGGGCAACCTCGTGTCGGTGAATTTCGAGGGCCATTTATGCGATCATTGCTGCTGGGGACCGGTATCATGACTCTTTGTGTCGTTGTCGGCACGATGGTAGGGCAAGCATTCCGCTATAAATTTAAAGGGGCCAACTTTGTTTTCTATTTGGCGATTAGTTCTCTTGTTGTGCCTCATATTCTCATTTCGCTTGGCATCGGGGTTCTCTTTGATCAAATGGGTTGGCGTGTGCGCTGGTACACTTCGGGGCTTGGTGCCCATTTGACTTGGACCCTGCCATTTGCTCTGCTAATTGTTTTGGCGATTTTTAACCGTTTTGACAAATCAATTGAAGAAGCTGCGCGTGATTTGGGTGCAGGGGAGTGGGTGACATTCCGTGAAGTGGTCTTGCCCTTAATTTTGCCGGGGTTGATCGGTGTCGGGCTTTTCGGCTTTACGATGTCTTATGATGAGTTTGCCCGCTCGGCCGTGACGATGGGGGAGTTCAACACACTGCCTTTAGAGATTTATGGGATGACATCAAACGCGACCGACCCGACCTTGTACGCGTTTGGTACGGTTACAACGGTTCTTTCTTTGGCGATGATCTTAAGCTTTTTAGTCGTGACCAAGGTCTTACAAAATCGGGCCGATAAACGAAAAGAAAAGGTTAACGCGGATTAACGTTTTAATAATTTCCCAGAGCCCGGCACGGCCGTGATCTTCCCCTCTTTCCACACAGTTTGTCCACGTACTAACGTCTGCACCACTTCTCCCTTAAAATCAAACCCGACAAACGCACTATGTTTATGTAAATAGAGCAATGTTTCCGCCTGCAACGTCCATGATTTATCTAAATCCACCAACACAATATCGGCATCACTACCCGGCAACAACGCCCCTTTTTGCGGATAGAGACCGAAAATACGTGCGGGGTTCGATGACATCATTTTGACCAGTAGACTTAGCGATAAGCCACGCCGATGTACCCCTTCAGTCAGAATCGCGGGTAAAAGCGTTTGCACCCCACTAATCCCTCCCCAAATGCGCCAAACATCATCAGCGACCCCTTCTTTTTGCTCTATAGGGCAGGGGGAATGGTCACATGCGATCACATCGACTTGCCCCGCCAATACACAGTCCCACAAATCTTCAACAATTTCTCGGGGACGAATGGCGGGCGCGCATTTCGCGGTCGGCCCGATCCGTAAATAGTCTTCGAGGTCAAGCAGGAGATATTGCGGACATGTTTCGTTGCTCACTTTAACCCCATCCAGCTTAGCTTGTGCGGTCTTGCGAATACCATCTCCTTGTGAAATATGAACGATATGCAGTTGCCCACCACTCGCTTTGGCTAAATGAATCGCACGATCAATCGCTTCTAGCTCTTGAAAAGGGGGGCGTGATTCGGGCCACGCGGCCAGATCTTTACGGCCGCTTTGTTGCAGATTTTCTTTCAATGAGCGGGTAATGTATTCATTTTCACAATGAACTCCCACCGGTAACTGATGCTCGGCCGCAAACTGTAACCCTGCAAAAACGATATCATCATCTGAGCGAGCGAAATCTGGTCCGGCATCACTCATAAATGATTTGAGTGCCAGTACCCCACCCGCCTCAAGATCTGGGAGGTCCGCTAAATTATTGTTGACCAGCCCCCCCCATAACCCGACATCCACCACGGCCGTTTTTTCAACAACCGCCTGCTTGTTCTGCAAATGCTCTCGATTAATGGTGGGGGGGACCGCATTTAACGGCATTTCGATAACTGTTGTCACCCCGCCAGCCGCAGCAGCCATTGTTCCTGTCAGAAACCCTTCATAGGGGTCCGGCCGTGGCTCGCTAAAATGGACATGTGGGTTGACGACTCCTGGCAAGACAACCAACCCTGTGGCATCAATTGTTTCGGTCGCTTCAATCTCGGGCGTACCTTGCACCAACTGACTAATCTTCCCTTCACGAATGACGATTCCCCCTATGAAAGTGCTGTTTTCTGTAACGATACGGCCGTTACGAATATATAGATCTGCATACATAAAATCCTCTCAATGAATTGAATGGTCTAATAAAGGGTAGTCGGGTTTGCGCGCTTAAAATTCCCATAAAAAGGGCATGGTCTGCGACCGTTTCAGTCGTCAAAAGCTACCTTACCTCAAAACGTCCCCCCACTCAACCGTAAATCACACGGCCGAGCGACCTTTATAGAGACGATTTCAAACTTGCACCTCAAACATATCTCGCTACCATATACCCTATTCGATTCCGCTCTAATCGAGCGTTTAATCCAAAACCGAAAATACTCAGAGGTGTTATGAAAATCCCTTCAACTGTGAATCAATGGACCTGTATCGCTCCTACCGGAGCCACCCGAACCCGTTTTCAGGAAGACCCCCAATATGCCGAAGGATTGTATGATCTAAAGAACAATGTATATGGCTGGCTGGTTCCCAATGGATCATGGGGGGAATCTAACGCCGGTTTGATCGTGGGCGATGGAGAATCATTGCTGATCGATACGCTATGGGACCCGATTTATACACAGGAAATGCTGGATAAAATGGCTTCTGTCACGGCCGATGCCCCGCTAACAACAGCCGTGATTACCCATGGCGATGGGGATCATTTTTGGGGAAACCAATGCTTAGGAGACATCGATATTTGGACATCCCAAGCGAGTTATGATGAAATGTTGGGGGTACAGCCGGGATCGTTGCTTCTGTTGGGTAAGATCGGCCGATTCTTGGGCAAAATCCCGTGGCAGAAATCACGCCAAGTCGGCCATTGGTTTGCGGGCATGTCACGGCCGTATGCCTTTGATAAAGTCATCCATACACCGGCCAATCAGACGTTTACAGGAGAAAAAGTGTTGACCGTGGGGGGGCGTGATGTCCATCTGATCGAAGTGGGGCCGACCCACACCCACGGAGATAGCTTTGTTTATATCCCCGATGCGAAAACGGTCTTTACGGCCGATATTCTCTTTATCGGCTCGACCCCTGTGATGTGGGCGGGACCGATTGAAAATTGGCTCAACGCCTTGGATCGTTTGCTCGATATGGATGTCGATGTGATTGTGCCGGGGCATGGGCCGACCACCAATAAAGAAGGGGTGCGCCAAGTCAAAGGGTATTGGGAATATATTTTGCCTTTGGCCCAAAAACATTTTCGGGATGGGGTATCGGCCGACAAAGCGGCTTACCGGATTGTGTACGGAGATGATTTCCCCTATTTGCATTGGAACTCGCCGGAGCGGATGATGACCAATTTGCACACCTTGTATCGACAGTTCCGCGGCCGGACCGATCATCCGAAAATCCCGGAACTGCTCAACATGATGCGCAAACAGGCGTTGCTCGCGCATGATTTACCCAAGGCGCAACCACAGGTGATGCGTTATCCATCTTAGTTTGAATCGATGCTAGTCACTTTCGCTAAAGAACCGGCCCAAAAAGAGATTAACTGTGTCCGGTTCATCATGTTGTAGCCAGTGAGAGGCGTGGTCGAAGAAATGAATACGGCCGTCTTGGCATCTTTCTAAGCTCGGCATAACCATATCTCGGGCCAAAAGGGTATTCTTTTCACCCCAGAGGATTAACACAGGAACTTTAATTTTTGCAGATCGCATCTTGATCGATTCTTTGGCCCATGTTTTAACCCAGTGTCGGCCGTTGTCTACCCCCCCTTGCCGCTGCCACGCTTGATGATAATAGGACCAATCTTCGGGTGTAAAGGTGCTGGGCAAACCGGCTGTGATCATGCTCTGCTCAAGCGTTTGGCGCGGCCGTCGCCACCACGGGGTGTCCGGCTGGGCTGGGGGCTGGGGGAATGTATTGCTGATTTGGGACCAGCCGTTTTGTGCGGTTAATACGGCCGGATGAACCATATTGAGGACGGCCGCTTTCTTGACCCGTGTCGGGTGTTGGTCGGCCAAATACCAAGCGAGTACCCCACCCAGACCATGACCAGCGATATAAGCACTGGGCCGATCATAATGATCGATCAAGCCTAAAATGTCGGCAGCAAACTTATCGCTTTGATAATCATTTGGGCTTGGCGGCTGATCACTACGATTGGTCCCCCGTAAATCGGGCGCAACGACACGGTACCCTTGGCGGGCTAAATAGGGGATTTGCTCGCGCCAGCCGTACCAATATTCGGGGAAACTATGGAGCAAAATAACCAATTCTCCATCTTCTGGTCCCGCTTCAACGACATGGAGCTGAATCCCGTTGGTCGCGATTTTCTGTTTGCGCCAGCGATACTCTTCATCACTTTGTTCTTGCTCGATCCGGTCAACTAGTTCGGCCGTGTTCCGCAGACGGCCGAGCCGAATCGTATGCTCTGTGCCCGCTCCGGCCGGATGATACGCGAGAATTTGCCGATCTTGGTCATATTCACACTCCCCAGCGGTGACTTCGACTTCAATGCCGATACTGTAATGATAGTCAGGCACATAGATTTCGGTCGGCTCGGTTATATCGGGGTCGTATTTGAAGGTGTAGATAAATTCGCGCGTTTCGAGATCGAACGACATGTGGAGCGGGGTTCCGGCCGTGCGTTGGGCATATGGCCGACAAAACGCCCCTAAAGCGCGGCCTCCCGCATCATAATCGGTGTTCAGCTGCACATCACTCATCTGATCGAGGCTAAAGATCGACAAATCCTCTTGGTTCCAATTGTCCCCATGTTCGTTGCTATGATCGGCGGTGTAGTTCCACACCGTGCCGCTCATCACATTGGCATCGAGCGCTTTATAGGTACGATCCATGAGATGAAGTTGCGGGGCTAGATTTTTGTCTTGATACGCTTTTTTATGGTCAAGATCAAAAGAAACGCCGAATTCCCCCAGTAAGGCGGGGGCGTTGAGCGTTTTTTCTCCTTCCGCTTTGATCCGGCCGATTTGTTCAGCGAACGCTTGGTCGATATTTTGCCACGGCATGAGCGGCCGCTGTTTGTGTATGTCTACCCCGATTTTGGGCAAATAGCGTCGTGAAATCAATTGGACGATGTCATACCAGTGATTCGCATTGACCACATTGTCGATTGATAAATCGGGTAAATCATGCTTAAAGGGCGCTTCGATAAACATGGTCGCATCTGGATCGATGGTACGTATGGCATTGGCGAATTTTTCGATAAAGGGGGCGAAATAATCTTTGTTGAAATCGACTGTACGGCCGTTAACGACTGCGAAATAATCCTGTCGCAAGATTTTCGCTTTCCCCGCGACCTGTTCCCACACTTTGTTGTGTTGCCACAGATCGGGCATCCCTTCACGCCACACCGACCTCTTTTCTCGGTTTAAGGTAACCGTCCCCTGCCGACGTGTGCCCAAGCCGTTCCCCCGTTTAACATAGTTCGGGATGTTGGTTTGGGTGATACCAGCCCCTAGCAAAAATGACATTTCCGGTGTGGGGGTCGCTCCTTCTTTGTAGTTAAACGATTTGTCCTGATCGAGCCGTGTAAAGCCGACATATCCTGCGTCCGGTTCATTGATGACATCGTAGCCGAGCACATGGGACATCCCTTTTAACCGGTCAGCTAACAGTTTAAAAGCCTCGATGTAGTGGCGTTGCAAATATTCTTGTACCGGCTCTCCTTCTATTTTTGTGTGTGGGGCGAAGTCATTGCCCGCAAAAAAGAGGGTAAACATCGTTGCGGCCCCGAGCTTGTTGTAGTTGGTTACCCAGCGCATATCGGGATAGTCGCCGACTTGCTCTTGGTGCAAGCTGGCGGCACCGGCCGTATGGAGCTGCGCGAGATCGAAGCCGACTTTTTCGAGGGTCCAGCCCGGTGCGCCATCTCCTCCGGTAAAGCGACTCCAGACATCTTGATGGGAATCGACAAAAACATAGAGCCCGTATTCCCCCGCTTTTTCGATCAAGCGGGTGACATAATCGAGGTAATCATGATCATATTCTTGCGGCCGTTGGGGTTCGATCGCTTCCCACGTGACGAGAAAACGAATGACATTAAAACCCCAATGGCGCAAACGGCCGAAATGCTCATCCGCTTCTTCCTCTGGGAAGGGACGGCCGACAAATGAGACGGTGTTCCCATCAATTTGCAGACTGCTCGGCAAATGGGTCCCCCCATTCGGTTCAAGCGGAACTTTGGTGCTGCCCCCTAGATTGACGCCCCGTAAGATGACTGTACGGCCGTTTTCATCGATAAATTGAGTCCCTTGAACTTTGATCATCTTTTGCTTCCTTTTTCCCGATTGTTACCGTGTTTGGTCGGTAAATTGATGGGGCGATCATAGCGATTTGAGAGATAAACGACAAGATGCAAGAAGGATGATTGATAGGACGCTTATGAGGCTAGATTGGAATTTACCTAACTCAATATCGATAGAAGATAGGGATAGAGAAATGACCTGTGCAAAGATTTATCCCTATCCCTATCTCTCTTCACTATCATTTTATTTCCCATAAAACGCGCTTATTTAAAAACAATCAGCGGAAATTCGGCCGCTTCTCGCTGGCGGGATAAGGTGCGTTTGATGCGCCGCACGAGGCGACGTGCTCCCGATGCTTGCTGATGAATGGTATAGCGGGTCCGTAAGTGGGCGGCCAGTCGGCCGATTTGTCGATAGGTGAGGAAATTCTGACTGGGAATCGAATCTGAAGGGAACCCGTGCTGTTGCTGGAATCGCTGTTGCCGCTCGGCAACCATTTGTTGGCCGCTTGTGGTGCGCTGATAGACCGGGGTATCGCTGATGACAATTTCAGCATGGGGACGGCCGATACGCCGCAATTCATCGAGCAGTGGTTCGTACTGCGTCGCGTAGTGAAAAGAAGCGTTGCAGATCATTAGATCAAATGAATCGGCCGGAAATGGGAGGTGATCGAAGGTCGCTCGCAACGGGGTAAATGGGTGGGGGTAATGGTGATGACAGCCGAGCCCATCAAACCTGTTGATCGTCAGATCGGCCGCCATGACACGATGCTGGCGCGCCGCCAGTCGATTGCTTAGCCAGCCGTTGCCTGCACCGAGATCGAGAATGTCGAGACGTGGAATAAGATCGGCCGTATCGTGGTCGGTATCGGTAAGTTGGCGATGCAATGCCCTGCTCTCGGCCGGTTCGACCACAGTTCGTAGCAAAAATTCAAAGCTTGCGGCCCGTTGTCGCCACATCTCTGCCAACGGGTCATTGGCGGGTGGGTAGGGGAGCGAACGATACCATTCTGGCTCGGGACGGCCGCGCCCTTCAGCCAGACGCACCGTTTCATATTCAGCGATAAACTGGGCGTAATGCTGTTCTTGCTCGGCCGTGAGAAAGTGCCACACTCCCTCTTTGCGGCTATAGCTCCGCTGACAGGTCGCACAAACGAGCCGATCGGGTGTATCTGTTTCTAGTGGCGTATGATCGATAGGGCAGGTGAAGAATTGGGTCATGGATCGGTTGGGTGGGAGTAAGGGTAAAATTTTGCGGTTCTCGCGTAGGGGCTGGGTGGCTGGCTATAATTTTCACTTTTTTGCCAGAATCAACCCCAATTCCAGCCATCCTGCCCGCAGGTTATCAAATTGGAGAAACAACGGGCAGGACGGCTGGTTGATACATGGTTCTGCGATGCTGGAAAGGTTTTTCCCAGCCGCCGCAGCCCCTACGGTTGTCCTAAAATAATGCTACGCTGATTGTACCGCATCAAGCTGGCGTTTTAGCCTAACAAATCCGATGATGGTCACGATGATGAGGAAATAGACCGTTTGCCAGAATGGTTGGAAGATGCGGGCGATCCATGATGGGGGTAGAACTTCTAAGCTGGCGTTGGGGGCGAGTAGAAACGCGGCCGGTTTCTTGTTGCCTCTGCTGTCAACTAAGCCGAAATGGTGCTGTGGGGCGGTGCGCCACGGCAAACGGCCGACGACATCGGCCGGAATATCGGAAAAATCATGTAGGGTCCATGCGACATAGCCTGATATGTTTTGGTTGCGCATCGTTTGGATCATGTCGGCATAGTAAACCGCTTGCTCTTGTTCGGAGTTGCCGATGGGGAAGAAGTAACTGTTCCATGTGGTTAAGCCAAACTCGGTTAAGACAATCGGCTTGTTGGGGGCGGCTTGGCGCAACTTGGCGATGCGCCCGCTAAATGTAGCGGTGTCTAAATAGTCATGGAACGAGATGAAATCGACGATTTCTGTGAGTTGGTCCGCTTGCGCGGCCGCTGCCCAGCCGATGGTGAGCAGGTGGTTGGGATCATGTTGGCGTATCTGCCAAGCGACATGCTCGAGCCATAAGTTGACCATTTCCGGGGTGTTGCCCGCTTGATCGAGATCCGGCTCATTTTTGAGATCCCACGCTAAAATCGTGGGGGAATCGGCAAAATAGGGGACAATCTCGCGGATATCTCGATTGGCGTTGGGCCAGAGCAAGATTTGATAATCGGTACGAAAATCGAATAAGGTGACAATCACTTTTAGGTTATGGCTTTCGGCGCGGGCCAATAAATCAGCTAATTTAAGGCGCAAATCGACATAGGGATCGGCCGGTTTGGTTGGGCTATTCTCCGTATTGTGCTCTTCCTCTGGGAGCTGAAAGTTATAAGGGACAAAGATACGGATCGTATTAAGGCCAAGGCTTTCGATGAGGGCGAAATCTTCTTCGATTGTGTGGGGGTCATAGGTGGGCCAAAAATCGTGCCAAGGGGTATCTTTCGGGTAATAGTTGAGCCCGCGCACGATAAATGGACGGCCGTTTGACACCAATTGATCTCCTTTGGTGGTGACAAAATCGGCCGTTTCAGGGTCGGCCGGAGCTACTGACTGTAACGTTTCTCCCGTCGTCCGCACCCAATGACGCACCCGCCAATTCCCATCTTCGAGCATCATGACCACCTCATAGTCGGCGCGGGTCACTTCAGTGACGACCGGTATGGTCCCTTCGCTGCGTAACACCTGAGCGACCAAGACATCTCTGGCGGTAAAAGAGACGATAGAGCCATCGGCCGAGTAGAAATGTAGGTGTAGATGATGCTCCAGATCGGTTTGTTGTAGAGACCATCCTTGGGCATGCATGGCGTCGATTGACGCTTCAACCGCTTCTAGGGCGGGGCCGACAAAATAGGTTTCTAGCCCATACGCTTCACCACGTAGATAAGAGATATTCCATTGCAACCAAGCGCGTAAATAAGCGGATTCGATTTCGACTCGGGTCAAAGGTTCCATTTCGCGGCCGGTATCGGGATCATCAGGCAGCCAAGCTAAGGCAACTTCTAAATCTGGTGGCTTGTTGGGCACGATATTCAGGGCTGAGGCGGGGTCGGCCCCTTGTTGAAAATAGCGGAGAAGTTGGGCGGTTTGGGTCACGGCGGTATAAGCCAAGAGTGCAATGAGACCGAGTAACCCTAACCAAATGAATATTTTCAACTGCAATTTCGACATGGGCTACTCCGGTACGATAAAGTGGGTGGTTCCGGTCCCGCTACCGGCCATGACGGTCACGGTATAGCGCCCCGCCGCTAATTTCGCTAACCGTAAGGGAAGTGTGGCATACCCTGCATCACTCTGTGCCGTTTGTTCGATTGAGGTACCGTCTGGCGCGTTGATAGTGAAGCTGACTTGTGTGCCGTCCGGTACGTATTGGTCTAAATCAGCGGTAATCGGCCCCGCGAGGATGTCTAGTTCTCGATCTAGGTTGTCGATGGTGATTTTTACGGGGAACGGTTCAATGGCTGGCCCTTCGCTGAAGGTCAAGATGAGCGGTTCACTTTCAATCCCAAATGTCACCCCGTGAATCGTATACGCTCCGGCCGTGCGTGGGGCTTGCATAATTGTTTCAGCGATCCCATCAATGGTGATTGTTGGCAGAATGCGGGTTTCCCCTGTGGGGCCGGTGACGACAAAGCTGACCTGTGTGCCGTCCGGCATCATGTTGTCATATTGATCGACGATGATGCTTGAGCGGAGTGTCACCAGTTGAAAGCGATCGGCCGGTAAATTAGGGGGATCGGCCGATAATGTGTAGGGGACCGGCCAGCCCGGTATTTCGAGCAAAATCCCCTCTGGCCCGTGAACATCTTCGATATTGGCGGCGATGACCGTACGCCCCGCTTTTGTACCGCTATAGATGCGTTCCCAAACCAAAAGATGTTCCGTTTCCGGCCGGTAAGTCCGCAAATTGTTGCCTGGATGCAGTGAACGAATATCGACCGGTGTCCCTGTGGCGATCGGATTGCCAAATCGGTCAAATGGGATGACGACCGCCATCGCCCAATGATCCGCATCGGCGATAATTGAGCGGGAACCGACGAGTGGGGTGATCGGTTCAACCGGTTCATCCGGCCGGAATATCAGTTGTGCTTTGCCACCGGCTTCCCCTGATGTGGCGATCAATGTGGTGGCTCCAGATCGGGTGGTTAGCTCTGGTGGAACATAAAACCATGCCTTGTTGTTCTCGAATTCAGCTCGGAGCATATTGGCCCCATAGCTCCCCATTAGGCTGAGGAAAACAGGGGTTCCGTCTGGGGCTGACGCGCTGGTGTCCTCAACGATGATTTCGACCGCTTGTCCGACGGACACCGATTCTGGCCCATCTACGATTAACTCACCGGTAAGGATAAACTCAGGTGGCTCGCTGGGATCGGCCGTGCGACAGCCGAGTAGGCTGATGAGGATCAGACTGAGTAAAAAGAGAATGCCACTGTGTCGGTTTACCATTCGTTAGCCGCCACTCCCTGAAAAATAATGAACGCTTAGACGGACCGAGCTGTAGCCACTTCCTTCGGGGAGTGGAATCCGTTCGAGCCAATCGGCCGAGAGATTCACATCTTCTTGCAAAATATTGGCGTAGGCGTCCCCTTGATCGATTAGCGTTTCGACTTCGTTTCGGGGGGTGAGCTGCACAGTGAAGGGGATTGTCCTTTGCGGCCGTACACTGTTTTCGATATAGAAATCATCGACCCATACCACATGATTGTTTTCGTCATAATAGGTCAGTAAAAGATGAGGGATGGTCGCTTCTGCCGTTCCTGTATTGTGTAATTCCCCACTTAATTCAAACTGTTGTTCGGCCGTTTCTCTAATGGCGATGTTTTGGATAGAAACGTGGCGAGATAGATCGTAGGGGGTGACGAGTGCACGGCCGTAGACTTCGAAGCGGAACGGCGCGGTTTCTAAATCGATCGGGTAAAAGGCGTCCGGTTCAAAGACAACAGGGGCCGGTTCTCCGGCCAGCGTGAGCCCTGCAACCCCCTCGAAATCAACCCGAAACGGGGTGACTTCTTTGGGCAATATTTTGTGGATCATCGCTTGTTGTGCGTTGTACCAGACGATTTCTGTTCCTTCTTCATCATAGAGATAGGCGGCAACGGTGATGTCGGCCGGATCGGCATCTGTATTGAGCAATTCCCCTACGACGCTGTAACGGCCGTCTACCCAAACCAGCCGTGCGGAAAGAATTTGAATTTCCGGCCGATCTAAAACATCTCCAAAGGTTGTGGTTTCTGTCGTGATCCGCCGCCGGCCGGCCGCATACCAATCGACCCCACTACGCCGATAAAATTGATCAGGTGGGATAGTCACATCGACCGAATCTGGCATGATAAACCAAGCTCCGTCTCGTTTGACCAATTCATGTATTTGGGTCGTTACATAGTAGTCGAGCGCTGTGACAAAGACCGTTTCCGCTTCGACGACCACAAAATTTTCTTCCTGTTCGATTAGGGTCACGATCACGCTATCGAGTTTGCCATAAGAGGCGACTAAGCCGTTGGTGACCGATAGCTCGAGTAGGTATTGTTCATAACTCGGGCGGCTTGCTGGATCGATTCGCTTATACGCTTCTTCGAGCCGACGGAAGTCAAGGTCATCGTAGTATGTTTCGACCAAGTGAATCGGGTCTCTGACCCACTGTTGGTAAAAATAGACCCCGCTTCCGGCCGAGACAAGCATGATGCTCAACAATAAGGCGAAGCGGACTTGATGGGCGCTCGGCAGGGCCGGACGCGGCTTGGGTAAGTTTTCAAACCATTCCCACCATGCTTGCCAAGCCACCACTGGGGAGCTGTCACTTTCTGACAGTTTCGACCAGTCGCGCAATTTTTGATCAAGCAAGTGCCAGTATTTTGCGGCGAGCAGAACCGGCCGGATCGGTGTGATGCGTAGCCATAAGTGTTGGACCCACCCCCATAAGCGAAATACCCCGAGAAAGCGGCAAAGATAAAAGAGTGGATCAAACCATAAGGCTGAGGTCATGACCCCCATACCGAGAAAGAGGGCGAACATCGGGATGGTGCCCCACATAATTTTTTGATAGTTGGGAATATCTTTGCGGGGTAAAACTTCTGGTAGCGGGGGAATATCCCCTTTTTCCCAAACCATAATGCCGTTTTCAAGCCGCTGTAGACGATGCCAGCCGGAAAAGTAAAGGAGCGGGTCGTAAAAAGGGTCGTTGGAAAAGACGAATTTAAGGTTGTATTTGTCGGGAACCGCTAGGAATTGCTGTAGTGAACCGATGCCGGGGATGCCACTGTATTTCGCCCCTTCGAGCCGTTCGACCGGGGTCGTTGTTAGCTCTGGCAACCGGCGTGCTGAGTGATAGTTCCCATCAATCATGTTGGCATCCATATTGGCACTGAGCCATGCCACTTGATCCCCAAATCCGAGCGTGAGATAACGCCAACGCCAATGCTGATCTTTTTCCATAAAGGAAACGATCGGGTCGATATCGATGGGTGGGGGTTGGAAACGACGGAACTGGGTTAAATTGGCGATGAGGACGGAGGCGGTCACATAGCTGACCACTAGCCCGATTTGTACGGTACGCCAGGTAAATGAGCCGAACTGCGCTTGTAGATAGTTGGCGAAACGGCCGTGGCGCAAACTGGAAACAAATTCGCCTGCAAATGGGAGCAAAATAATAGTGGCCCAAAAGGTAAAGCGGTCCAGAGTGAGAATGTCGAATGCACCACGAAGTAAAAAACGTGGAATCGGTGTGGTGCCGCCGGTCCCCAGCACGAACAGCAAACACCACGACAGCATGAGCGGCCACGCTTTGGTGGTGAATCCTTTATAGACAACATAGGGCAAAATGAGCAGGGATACACCGTAAGGGACAACCCAAAAGACGAGACCGGCCGCTGTGTTTTCTAAGAATGAATCGCGTGAGGCATGGGGGATCGAGATTTGGGTAATCGGGTCGGCACGGCTCCAGAGCCAATAGGGGAGGACGACGATGACCAAGACGATAATCATGCCGACACCGTAGAGCCCTGTACGAGCGGTGACCGGTGTGATGCGTCGTACACGGCGCATAATAAGCGGTTTTAAGTTGTCTTTTGTGACTTGTGTCGGTCTTTCTTCTGGCTCGTCAGGAAGTGGCTGTCGCAACTTTTCAAGTATGGCGAGGGCCATAACCGGTGCGACAAAAAAGACAGCCCCGAAGAGTGTGGTCACGTGATGACCGGCCGTGGTTGCGGCGTTCATGATCCACGCGGCTAGTAAAATCGACCAGTTGCCGTCACGCATCCAGCGATAGGCGAAAGGGATCGCATTGAGTAGAAACCCGAGGGAGAATGTTGTGGGAAGTTGTCCGAATACGTGGACCGTTTCGGTGATGCTAGATGAAAAGACAAAGAGGAGGGCGGCATAACCGGCCGCTTCTTCCCGAACCCACAGCTTTGAAAAACGATAAATCCCGATGGTGCACATGAGCAGGGCGAAGGTTTGGGCGATGACAAACCCGTAGCCGAGACCGACGAAGTTGGATAACAGGGCGATTGTTTGCTGTGAACCGGGGGGATAGCTGGTAAGGGTAAAGCCGGTATACCAGCGCGGACTCCACGGATCGAACCAAGATTGCGCATAGTGGCTACCGAAGAAGATATGCACAAACGCATCGTAGGTTCGACTATAGGTGTAGGGAATGAGAACCCCATGATATGCCAATGAGATGATGAGTGCGATAAGCAGATGTGGATTTTGCTTGGCGACAAACTCCCCAAGTTTGACTTGTATTTGATAAAACCGATTCATAGCTGCTGCGCTAGGTGGGATGTTGGACAACCGGCAGATGCCGTGACTAACTGATAACTTCTGGCATTTATCTATTAGGATAGCGCAAAAAAATTGTGTCAGACCTGTTTATTCACAATCGGTTCACGATTTTTGATAGGGAGATGGTCCTAAGCGATGTTAAAACCAGCCGAATAAACGGCCGATCGGCCGAGCCAAGACAAATTCGAAAATCGCATACCAAAACCAGCTCCTTGTCCAGCGTTGGCTCGAATCAGGCGTAAAAGGAATCGAATCGGGGGCAATATCAGGAATGATGATTTCTTCGAGCGGTAGCTTGTCAAAAATAAGTCGGGCTCGTTCCGATTGATAAGGGTGTGTGACTAGGGCGATTTTGCGAATCCTATGCTGACGACATAGGAGCCAAATTTGCAGGGCTGCACCATGCGTATCGACATGCACATGAGGGTCATGTGGGAGGTTGATGACCCATGAATCTAGACTCTTTGGCGTGATATTCGTGCCTTGAGAGGTCTGGGCTTTTTGCAAGCCGAGATAGGTTCCTTCTTGGGTAATTGTGAGCAATTTTTTTGGATTGTGCTCAATGAGCCAAGAAGCGAGATGGGTGTTGCTGACGCCGGGGGAAATATTGCCTGCGGGGTCCACGACAAGGCCGAAACCGAGCAGGACAAATGCTTCCGCTTGATCGAGAGAACCTTGGGGTGGGGCGATCATACGGCCGAAGGGAGAGGATGTTTTTGGGTTCATAATGACCGATTGTAGCGTTTCTGTGTGAATGAAACATGAAATGTACAAAAATAAGCCACGTAAGTCGCTATAAGATGACTTGAGTCATATTGTGGCTTTATATGCGGGATGTATACTTTTTACAATTGTTATTTTCGATTTCCCACTGATTCCCGACTACTTCTCTGTTTATAACAGATCAATCCACCTCATAAAACCAACAGTTTGGTATGGAGATAGACTATGTATGAAAATTACCAACGCTGGAAAGAGGTTCCATTGACCACAACTCCCTTGCTGTCAATTATTATTCCAGCTTATAACGAATCTGAGCGTATTGTGCCTACAATTGGGGCGATCGCTTCACATGTTTCAGACCTTGGCTTCCCTTGGGAACTGATCTTGGCGGACGATGGTTCAACCGATGAGACGGTTGCCCTCGCGGAAGGTTTGGAATTGGTGAATATGCGTGTGCTAAAAGCGGCGCAGAATGGGGGGAAGGGGAGTGCTGTACGCCGTGGTGTACTCGTGGCCGAAGGAGACTATGTTTTGTTCGCCGATGCCGATAACTCCACACCAATTGAAGAAGTTGAAAACCTCTTAAACAAGCTACGCTACGATGGGTATGATGTTGCGGTTGGCTCAAGAGCGGCCGATGGGGCGAGTGAACAAGATAAATCGTTTATGCGCCATTTGCTCAGCAACGGCTTGCGTTGGATCGTAAGCAATGTGTTTAGCATCGGCGTACGTGATACCCAATGCGGTTTTAAGATGTATACCCGAGAAGTGGCACGGCGACTGCATGAGACACAAACCCTGATGGGTTTTTCATTCGATTTAGAAATCCTCTACTTGGCTAATAAGTTTCGCTACAACATTGCCGAAGTGCCGGTCACTTGGATCGATGCACCCGGTTCGAAAGTGGACCCGATTAAAGAGGCCCAACGTTTTATTCGTGACTTATTAAAAATTAAACTAACCGATTTACGGGGGGGATATGCATAACGAAAAACTTAAAATCGCCATGGTCACGACCCATCCACCCAGCTTAGGGTCGCTGAATGAATACGCATTTCACTTTGTGCGCTATTTACGTTTAAAACCGGAAGTGGCTGAAGTTGTGTTACTTGTCGATGAATTACCTGATGGGGAAACCTATGACTCCGTCTCTCAACCGGTTGAGGGAAGCGCCCCTGTTTCGGCCGTGCCCTGTTGGAAATTTAACGATCCCCAGAATCCGCTACAGATTTTGCGAGCGGTACGCCAAGCGAAACCGGATGTCGTCTTGTTTAATTTGCAATTCGCTTCATTTGGGGACAAAAAGGTTTCGGCCGCTGTCGGGTTGATGACACCCGCCCTGTTACGCATGGCGGGCTATCCGACGATGACTTTGCTTCATAACATTATGGAGACGGTTGATCTGAACAGTGCGGGGTTCGCTCAAAATAAATTGATCGAGTCGGTGATTCGCTTTGCTGGCAACATTACGACCCGCTTGATTTTGCGTTCAAACATTGTCGCGTTGACGATCCCGAAATATATCGAGATTTTAGAAGAAAAGTATAAAGCGGATAATGTGCTGCTGGCCCCTCACGGCTCATTTGATGATACCGTTTCTCAGCCTTCCTTTGATTTGCCGGATGGACCGATGCAAATTATGACATTTGGTAAATTCGGGACCTATAAAAAGGTGGAGACATTGATCGAGGCGTTTAAGCTTCTAAAGCGTACTGGTGATCGTCCACCTTTGGAACTGGTGGTTGCGGGGAGTGATAGCCCGAATACGCCGGGGTATCTGGCTAATGTGCAAGAGACCTATGCTGATGTGTCTGGCATGCGCTTTACCGGCTATGTGGCGGAGGAGGATGTTCCCCGTATTTTTAGCGAGTCGGCCGTGGTGGTCTTTCCTTACACCAGTACGACCGGTAGCTCTGGCGTGCTACATCAGGCGGGAGATTATGGTAAAGCGGCCGTTTTACCCCTAATCGGCGACTTTGCCGAAGTGATTACGGAAGAGGGGTATGGGGGGGAATTTTTTGAGATCGATCAGGTTGAGAGTATGGCAGATGCGATCGCGCGCGTGATTGACAACCCTGCACGGCGGCGGGAATTAGGAACCCAAAACTTTCTCGCTTCGCACGGTTTGCCGATCGATGAAGTGGTTGATTGGTATTTGCTTCACATTCAAGCCTTGCTTAGTAAGTAGACTATTTGGGTCTACAACCGGCCTGTTTCGGCCGGTTTTGGGAACACTGCAAAGATGTAAATACGACTATGGTACTACAACAACTGGTTTTTTCTTATTCTGAAGATTTTAATAATTTGGCAAATTGGTGGTTAAGCGAAGGTGCCGGCCGTTTCGGGATTCGCGACGCGGGGCGATGTGTCGTTTCTTGGCCAGACGATGAGGGGGACACCGCACTGTCTGACATTTCGGAACCGATTATTCATCGTAATGGCTCCCAACTGGGAGAATTATTTGTGACCCAGCTTTCTGACCCCGCTTTGCAAGAAAAACTTAAAACGGATGCTGACTTCGTGGCCCGTTTAGCGTCACTTGACGGTGAACTTGATTTATTGGCCCAAGAATTGGTGGAAAGTCAGGATCAACTGGTGGCGCTTTATGGTTTGATGCATTCGGCACACCACTTGGTGTCTATCGATGAGATCGTCAATCGGCTCACCGAGGTGATCGAGCCCCTTTTCGAAGCCCGAACTGCGTTTATGGTCTTGCAATTGCCAGAACGCCCCTCCATTGTGGCCCAATCGGGGGAGTCTCTGGCACATGATGTGTTATCTGACTTGGTTTTTTCTACGCTTGAGCGGACCGATTATTTATTGATCAACGACCGAGCTAATAGCCCAGCAGAGTCGCTTGATCAACTGGAGACTGTTCTGGCTATACCGATGTCGATTCGGGGAGAAAAATCGGCCGTTCTCGGCTTGGTTAACAATACGGCCGGACCCTTCCAGTCTCCCACAATCAAACTGTTGCGTGCGATTAGCGACTTTGCTGTTTCTCGAATTGAAAGCGCGCTCATGTATGAGGCCCATCTGCAACAAATGAAGCAACAAACGCGACTCCAAACAGAAATGGAGTTGGCACATGATGTGCAAATGAGCTTGATGCCCCAGACCTTGCCCCAAATCTCTAATCTTGAGATCGCCACATTTGCCCAGCCCGCTTTGAGCGTCGGGGGGGACTTCTACGATTACTTTATACATGATAACGATATTTTTTATTTCACGTTGGGGGATATATCGGGCAAAGGGATGTCGGCCGCCTTGCTAATGGCGATGACCCGAACAACGATGCGTAATACCGCCCGCCTGCTGAACGAACCCTCCCCCAAAGCGATTTTAGATCATGTCACCGATTCTCTTTACGATGACTTTACCGAAGTCGGTATGTTTTGCACCATCTTTACCGGTTTGTATGATGCAACCAGCGGGAAATTGGCTTATGTCAATGGGGGACATTCCCCCGTTATTTTTCGTAGAGCGGGTGGGCACGCCCATTTAATAGACGCCACAGGACCGCCACTGTGTGTGTTGCCCCAACATTTAGCATACGAAGACCAACTCCATTTGGCTCCCGGCGATCTCTTGATCGTGGCGACCGACGGCTTTAATGAAGCCCGAAATGGGGCTGGTGAAATGTTTGATTACGAACGGCTACTCGATTTGGTTGATGCGCTGGCGGATCAATCGGCGCAAAATATTGCAGATCGATTGGTCACGGCCGTGGCTCAATTTAGTGAAGGTCAACCACAAGATGATGATCAGACGATTATTGTGATTAAAAGGAATGAACATGAGTAACTTACAGATTACAGAACATACAAAACGGATTTCCGTTTTAACTTTTACAGACCGACTTGATGCCTTTAATGCACCTGACGCGCGCCAGCAGATTACGGACCAAATGGAAGCGGGTGCGGTTAACTTCGTGGTCGATATTTCCCAAGTGACATTTATGGATAGTGCTGGGATCGCCGTATTGGTGAACTTGCTTAAAAAAGTAACGCAAGCCAATGGCGCTATGAAACTGGTCCGGCCGGCTCATGCCAGCGCGATGCGCTTGCTACGGATGACCAAGTTTGACCAAGTTTTCAAAATGTTTGGCACAGTTGATGAAGCGGTTAACGCCTTCTAGTAAACCAAATAGGAAGTATGAAGTATGAAATATGAATGGGTTGCTACGTTTCATATTTCATACTTCATACCTCATACTTTCCTCCCCCTTATGATGAAAGAATCACAGCTCAAGATAAAAGCGCTATGGCTCAACATGAAAGATAGCAGTCTGCTGACCGGTGGGACACTTCTTTTTCTCGCGATGACGGTAGTCAACGCGGGAAACTATCTTTTTAATTTAATTTTGGGTCGCTGGCTGGGCCCGGCCGCATTTGCCGATCTAAGCTTAATTGTCACCATGATGCTGATGATTACGTTTGTGACGGCGACATTTCAGCTCACCGCCGCGCGATTTGCGGCCGTACAAGCGGCCGATGACGACTTAGAAGCGATGGCGAATACACGCCGTTGGCAACTGGGTATCGCGTGGGGGTTGGGAATATTTTTGCTCGTTGTGTTGGGGGGG
>WTJY01000322.1 GCA_011524645.1 Anaerolineales bacterium
CATCCGTATAAATCGGGGGGACACCACCCGAAATCCTTCCCTCGCCTCTGGCACCTGAAACGCGTTCGCCGTTGAACGATAAAACCAGCCAAGTCCCAACATGTTCATAATCACCGCCCGCTTCGTTTCACTATAGCCAGCGGCCGTCAGCCCCCTAGGCATTTCCCGCCGAAAATCAGCCAGTGTCTGTTCATCAAACGAACCCACACAGACCGTCTCTTCGCGGCCGTGATGACGGATTAACTGCACGAAATCAGACACAATCGAAGGGGATTCCTGCTTAATATCGATATTTATCCGAATATCGGGAAAGGTTTCAAACAGTTCAGCCAAGCTGGGAATCGTAATTCCTTGCCCTCGAAAGGGAAATGTCTCCCCCCCATCGGCCGTCCAGTGATAGCCCGCATCAAACGCTTGTAGTTCCGCAAAGGTATAGTTTTGAATCGGACCGGTCCCGCTCGTCGTGCGATCAAGCGTATCATCATGAAACGCCACAATCACCCCATCGGCCGTGCGATGAATATCAGTTTCAAGAATATCGACATCAAGATCGGCCGCACGTTGAAAAGCGACCATCGTATTTTCTGGCGCATGGCCGCGCTCGCCACGATGGGCCAAAATAAGAATGGCATGTTTACGTTCAAAATAGGGATGGGGCATGGGATTTTAGATTTTCGGTTTTCGGTTTTAGATTGATAAAAGTTGGCTCGAGAATGTTAGCCATTTGCCAAAGCTGATGGTTGGGATTGTAACCGATTTGGCAAAAAGAAAACGGCCGCTGGGGGTACCAGCGGCCGTTGTTGGAGGAAAGGAGAAGAAAGAGAAAAATTTAAGTTGTTACACAGGTATCGAACCTATATTTCTAAAGTAGATTGAACTTTACGACCCGCCTTCGACAAGTGTTCGACAGAGTTCACGCCGAAGTCTCAGCCTTCGTTGCGCAACGAGGACTGAGCCTGTCGAACCCTGTAGCAATAAATGCTTGTTATTTCTGAGACGCTCTACTAAAACCGTCGCCCGAAAAGCATTCTAAACGGGAGTAACAAAAGTCGTACCGGCAACAAAATGATTTGAAATACCAGAAAAAGCATCATAAAAGGGAACATCAAACAGCCGAAGCCAGCAAGTGGCAAAAGAGGATTAAAACTGCCATGCATCCGGCCGTGGCCGAAATGCCCATGTCCCATATGTCCGTGTCCGCCCTGTGCAAAATGTCCGCCGTGGTTTCCGTGATGTCCGTGCATTGTTTGTCTATCCTTAACTTTTTAGCGCGCTAGCGCGATATTCTTTAATCTTGTTTTATCTGCACCATTTGTGTGGCGCGTGAGTGATTGTTTAATCAATATGACCTAATCATAGGGTACAACTTTTAAGTAATTGCGCGCACCTTGTAAAAAAGTTGTAAAGCCCCAGCAATCCCCTTTACAAACAAACTGTTCCAAACGCTAAAAACAGCAAAGTCGCAACCAAAACCATACGAACAACGCGATTAATCAATCCAAAATCGCCAATCTAAAATCAGAAACTCCCATGCCTGAAGGTCCAGAAATTCGTCGTGCGGCCGATCAAATCGCCAAAACCCTTGTTGGCCTCCCTGCCAAAGAAGTCTATTTCGCCTTTGCCAACCTCGCCCCTTATGCGGTTGATCTTGAGGGGCAAACGGTCACGGCCGTGAAAACCTATGGCAAAGCGATGGTAACCCGCTTCGCCAACGGGTTGAATATCTATAGCCACAATCAACTATACGGCCGTTGGATTATCCGACGCAGCTATGATTACCCCTCAACCAATCGCAGTCTACGCCTAGCGATTCATAACGAAAAGCACTCCGCCCTGCTCTATAGTGCCTCTGACATCACCGTGTTACGGGATGAAGAGCTCCCCTTTCATCCCTTTATCAGCCGTATCGGCCCCGATTTACTCGATGAGCACGTCACCATCGAACAGGTCGCAGCCCGTTTCATCGATAAACGGTTCCAAAAGCGCCGCTTACATACGATCTTGCTCGATCAATCGTTTCTGGCCGGTGTCGGCAATTATTTGCGTAGTGAAATTATTTTTGTGGCAGGGGTCCATCCTCAAAAACGGCCGGTCGATTGCACCGCCGTTCAAATCGAAAAGCTCGCGAAAGCGGCCCTTAACTTAACCCGTCAATCCTACAAAACCGGCGGCATTACCAATGATTTAGAGCTTGTACGCAAACTCAAAGCACAAAACGTCCCCCGGCGCGCCTATCGCCACTGGGTCTTTAACAGAGAGGGGCAACAATGTTTCACGTGTGGCTCAGCCATTGTCAAGGACGAAATGGGGAGTCGTCGCATCTATTACTGCCCCAATTGCCAGCCCACATAATTTCCGGCCGTTCAGGTTCGCCCGAACAACACAAACGCACAAATAAGGCCATAAGCCGTTGCCCTAGCCGCGCGATTTATCTCACCGGCCGGAAATCGCGACATTTCTACAGCCTCTTCATAAACCTGCAACAATCATGTCATTTGCTCAGAACAGCTTTTCATCTACAATGCATCCCATCATTTAAAAACGACTTGCAAATACAGTTTCACAAAAGACAACTAGCCCCCCATGAATAATCCCATCTTTCTTGGTCTACTCGCCATCGTACTTGGAACCATCTTGTTTTTCGTCTTTAAATGGCGACAAAATACGCAAGATCCAGCAAATCGCACCAGCGCGCTCGAACAAATCGCCCAAGAACTAGGGGGGTGGTTTCTCCCCGAAACCAAACCATTGTTGCAAAACATAAAAGGGTTCATGTACGAGCAAGGAGATTCGCAAGCGATTAACACGCTCAGCTTTCAGCTCGATAACAATGAAATTTTTATCACCGATTACACCTATGTTCGTTACGACGGTCAAAACGAGGTCACTTTTCATACCACAGTCGTCGCGATTCCGATCGAACATCTCGATATTCCCCCCTTTCGTGTACGGCCGTCGATTTTGATCAATCGCGTCAACTATTGGTTCAATATACGGGAACAATATCGGGTCATTCTGCAAGGACAATGGCGATTTAACAGTTTGTTCAGCCTCAAAACAGTGGTCACATACACCAATCAGGTGCGAAAATTTTTTACGGCACGCCGACCACTGGTCGATTTTTGTGTCCAACATCGAGACTATCATCTAGCCAGCAATGGTGAATGGCTCGTTTGGTATGTTCCTAATGAACAAATTCGGCTACACCAACGGCCGATGGGCCGTCTGCTAGACAGTGCCAAAACGTTGCTCAATACGATCCAATAAATATCTGTAATCCACACACAAGCGGTCAATTATTTATTGACCCCATACACACAAGGACAATTCAATGCAAAATTTTCTCCCCTTTATTATCACCTGTGGCATCTTACTCATTATCGTTGCTCGTGCCTATATTATCCGACAAGACCTCAAAAAGCGGGCCGCCAGCTTGCAAGGAATTGCCGACAAGTTAGGTATAGTTTATACAGAAGAAGATCCTATATTAACTGAGCAAGTCAAAGATTTAATGGAGGGGAAAAACTCCGCAAAAGTATTCAACAGTCTACAGTTTGAACAAGATGGGCATGAGCTTAACATCATGGATTACAGTCATATCGTCAAATCAGGCAAAAGCTCAACGCGAGTCTACTATACGGCTGTGGCAATTCCGATCAAGCATGATCATATTCCCCTCTTTTATGTTCAACCCAGCAAACTCACCGATCGTATTAGCCACTGGTTCAATTGGCCAGAAGTCGAAATATTTGGCAATGACCAGTTCAATCGCAAATTCGGTCTTAAAACCAAGCCGGAATACGTTGCGGAAGTACAGCAATATTTCGATGCCCACCAACAGCTTGCAGGTTTGTGTGAGCGTTATCCCACCTATCGACTGGCGACAGATGGGAAATGGCTTGTTTGGTACATTCCGCACAACCCGATCAAAGCCAATATCGATGAATTAACGGCCTATCTCGATCAAGTAAAAGAACTTCTCCACGCACTTGAACTCAACGGTGGCAAATCGGCCGCTTGGGGGAGCTATGATGACAACCAAGACAGCTGGGGCAGTGACTACGACAGCCATCTTAAACAGCTAAAAGACGACCAATAGAGGATGCTCACATGGTTTTGCAAGACATTAATCAAGTGTACTTACTGGGTGGTTTTCTTGGTATCGCTATTTTTTTCCTCTTTTTAGACAGGCTCGTCCGTCGCCGTGTCCAAAAACGTAGAGAAAAAAAGCTACCTGAAATCGCCAAGCGGTTCGGCATGACCTATACCGCCACAGATGACGCTTTGCGCCAAAGCATTGATCACCTAATGAACGGCCAAGATGCGCCCACATTATCCAATATTTTGCGCCTAGTTCAGGGTAAGCAAGAAATTATCATGGCCGATTACAGCCATTTGATAAAAATGGAAAAAACGACAAGACGTGACCATTACACAGTCGTTGCGATGCCGATCCGTCATGCGGCCGTTCCCTTCTTTCATCTACAGTCGGCCAACACCACCCACTCAAACCTATGGCGTAAATGGCCCGAAGTTAATATCCAAACCAACGATGCGTTCGACCAGCGCTTCGCCCTAAAATCGATCCCACCACAAACCGACGAAGTCAGCCAATTCTTTGCTGACAGACCTGCACTCGTTGAATTTTGCCTCTCACATCCCAAATATAACCTCACTAGCGATGGTGGGTGGCTCATTTGGTACAACGAGAATCAGGTGCTAAAGCTAAATGAAAAAAGAGTCGAAATCCACTTAGGTCTTGCTCTCGAATTAGCACATCATTTAGGCTTGCTTTCAGATGACAAGGGCTCTAAACAAAACAATCTCAGTCACACAGATGCCACAGAATACAACACCTATGTCGAGCAGTTAAAAAGCGAACAGAAAAATCAATTTTAATATAACCAAGCGGTCCAAATTTTTGTAAAATCCTATCAAAAAAAGAACTTTAGGATTATCGCAATGGCTCACTTTCTCATTACCCAATTACAATTCGCCAAACAACAATGGCTAGCCGGTCACATCGGGCTCAAACCGGAAGACGCGCACAAGCGTGTCGGGCAAAGCAACAGTATCAGCTGGATGGTGGCCCACCTCGCCGCCTTTGACCAAAAGCTGTGGTGGGAGCAACGGGGGGGCAACCCCGCGCTCAATGACATGGTCAAACAATGTAGCTACGGCCAGCCCGCCTCGATTCCCGATTTCGGTGGCTCGATGGCGGTCTGGCAGACGATTCAAGATCATATCGATCCGATCCTACTCGCCATCACGGCCGAAGATCTGGGAAAACCCCACGCCCCCCAGCGCAACACCTATGAAAATACCGGCACCCTCATCCTGCGCCAAACGTGGCATTACTGGTATCACCTCGGCGAAATGCAGTCGATTCGCCAAGCACTGGGCCATAAAAACCTACAGCAATATGTCGGCCGTATCCCCTTCGAAGCTCAGTGGACCTAGTGCGCACCAGCGAAAGCAAAAACTGAGGACTAAAAGTAAAACAGGTGTCGTAGGCTCAACTGTAGACAAAACGTGAGTAAGCGTTTCAAAGTCCGTCTCTCCTAATCGATTTTTTTAACGATTATGAGACGGAAGCCCTCACCGGTTCAACCACCCATGTGCCCTAATCAAACACCGCCCAATCGGGCAATGACTC
>WTJY01000146.1 GCA_011524645.1 Anaerolineales bacterium
AAAAATATCTCGGGCTGATCGCTCAATTATTTTTAATTCGCGTCGAATCAAAAGCCCCCCTCTTTGTGGAGATTTTTTTGTGTGGGTGGGGTTCTGCGGGGGGGAGACCCCAAGGGTTTAGATTGTTGATGTGTTTTGTTGTTTTGATTGAAACCCTTGGGGTCGGTCGGCTGGTTGGTGGGTTGAGGGGTGCTTTATGAGAGGGTTGTGGCGAGCCAATCAAGGATGAGTGGGGTGAGGGTGGGTTCGTTGCCGAGCATGTTGGTGCCGTGGCCTGCGCCATCATAGAGTTGTAGGGTGCTGTTGCTGGCGGCGATGTCGAGTTCGGCACTGGATTGGGCGGAGTAGCTGTCTTCTGAGCTGGCGACGATGAGTAGGGGGCGGTCGCCGTAGGAGACGGCCGCGTCTTCTGTTTTGACCCCGCGATAGTCGAGCCCAGGGGAGAGCAAGATCGTGGTGCTGATTTCTGGGATGTTTTTGCCGGTGATGAGGGCCATGTTGGAGCCGATGCTGCCACCGATGACGGCCGTGCGTGTTTTATCGACGCTGGGCAAGTTGGTAAAGGCTTGCCAAACCCCGATGAGGTCGCTTTCGGCGAGGGTCCAATCGTTGTTACCCCCTGTGGTGCCATGACCGCGCATGTCGATGGTCAAGACGACATAGCCCGCTTCGGTGAGCTGTGGGACGAGTTGGTCCCATGCTTGCTGGTTACTGTTGAGCATATGGAGCAGGAGAACGCCGGGTAGGGATCGGTCTGTGGGAGCACTGTGGATGGTGCCTTGGATTGTAAGTTCATCTGCGGCAAGGTGGGTAAATGGTTCTGCTGATACGATTCGTTCGATAGGGGGGGCATCGGCCGATTCTGCTATTTCAACTTCTTCCATCTCAACTTCTTCCATCTCAACTTCGTCTATTTCTTCGGCTTCTTCGACTTGTTCCGTTTCTTCGATTTCTTCCGCTTCTTCTGTCTTTTCCGTCTCGTCCGTCTCTTCAATCACTTCTGTCACTTCTGTGACTTCAGTTGAAGATTCTGCGGTCGTTTCCGGATCAGTTTCCTGAGTTGCTTGCGTGGCGCTCGGTTCGGCCGTGGCTGTCGCGGCCGGTTCCGGTTCGGGAACGGCCGGTGTATCCGTGGCGCAACCGATTAAGATGAGCGTCAGGGCGGCGAGTACAAGTGTGTTGTAGCGTATTGTCATTTTTTTCTCCTAAAGTGATCTTCTTTCACAGAGTCGATCGCTGGGCTGAATCTTACTACTCATTGCTTTGTTCTCGGAGGAAGACGATCGGTTTTTTGTTGAGAATGGAGATCGATGCGAGAAGACCGACCGAGGTGACGAGACCGACCGTAAATAGAACGAGGAGGACGCTAGAGCCGAGATAGGGGACATAGTCGAGCTCGAAGACGCGGGTGACGAGAAGCCAACCGGCTAGCTGAGAGAGGCCGAGTGCGAGGAAGGCGCTTACGAGGCCGATAAAGACGTTTTCGAGGGTGAATACCCGCAAGACGAAGCGGCGCTTGGCCCCGAGGACTTTGAAATAGACCGCTTCTTGAATGCGGGCGAAGCGGGTGGCGAGAACGGAGCTGATAATGATGAGGACACCGGCGAAGATGCTAAAGATGGTGAAGAAGCGGATGATGATGGTGATGTTGCCGACTAGCTCGGCGAGGGTGTCGATGGCGGCCGAGATGTCGATAATCGTGAGATTGGGGAACGCGGCGATCATTTCGTTTTGCAGATTAGCCACTTGATCGGGTTGGATATTGGCGGTGGTGATGATTGTTTGGGGGGCGTTGGCTAGATCGGCCGGTCGGAAAACAAACTCAAGTGAAGGGGGACCAAAGCCATCTTCTGGAGCGGTATAGCGGCGAATGCTGCTGACTTCCGCTTCGAGCGGGACCCCTTGGATATCGAAGATAATGATGTCCCCGATGGCGAACGGGTATGACTCTTGTAGGTCTTCGATGACGGAGACTTGGGCACGGCCGGTTTCTGTGTGTAAGAAGAGGGTGTCGCCTGCCACGAGTTCTTCTTCGTTTTCACGGACAAAGTCACGATAGGTGAGGGCGAAGCCACGGCCGAGGCGACGATTGGGGTCTTCGCTTTCATCATCATCGAAGCTATCTTCGCCGGGGGCGAGGTCAACACGCTCAATGACAAGGTCGTTGATTTGTTTGATCCGGCCGTTGATAATCGGCACAAATTCCTCTTCATCACCGACAAATTCTCGAACCCCGCTGACTTGATCGGGTTGAATGTCGAGAATGAAGAGATTGGGAGCATCTTCTGGATAGGCGGCCACGAAATTCGCATCGAGATTCCGTTCGATGAGATAGATAGTGAATAGAACTGCGAGCGAGGTAGCGAGGGTAATGATAATAGCGGAGGTTGAATTGCGCGGCCGGAATAACCCGCGCAGGGCTTGGCGCATGGCGAGCGGTTTGAGCTTGTAGCGACGTAGCCACCAGAGAATTAGCTGGGTGAGCAGACCGGTTAGGGCGATAAGCCCGACGACACCACCGGCGAAATAGGCGGTGCGCTCAGGATTGCGTAAATACCAATAGACCATACCGGCGAAGAAGATCAAGATGACGGCGATGGCACTGTAATACAGCCAACCCCGTGGGAGCGGGATCGATTCTTTGCGCAGAATATAGATCGGCTTGAGCTCTTGGACTTGATAGATGGGCAAAAAGGTAAAGGCGAGGACGACAAATACCCCGAGGGCGACCCCTTCTGTGATTGCGCGTCGTGATAGGATGAATTCGACTTGCGGGGGGAGAAACTGGGCGAAAATAAAGGGAAATACCGCCTGTAGGGCGAGTCCGAGAATAATGCCGAGAATGATCCCGATGAGACCGAGCATGGCGGCGACCGCAAAGAATTGACGAATTACAAAGCTACTCGTCGCCCCAAAGGTGCGCATGATGGCGATCGTATTTTCCCGCTCTTTAAGAAAGGCGGTCAGTGAGCTTTGGATGCCGATTCCGGCCAGCATGAGGGTGAAGATGCCGATTAGATTTAGAAATGAGAGGAGGTCTTCGAAGAAGCGTTGTACGGCCGACTGATTGGTTCTAAAGGTTTCGACCCGTTCTTGGCGCACTTCGGCTACCGTATCTAGCCGTTCGGCGAGCGGTTCAAGGTCGCTTTCGTTGGGCACGTAAATGAGGGTGCGATAGCTGACTAGGCTCCCCGGTTTGATCAGGTCAAGTGCTTCGAGGTCGTCGGCCGAAATAAAGATGCGTGGCCCTAGACTAAAGAAATCGACCGGTTGATCCGGTTCGCTGATGACGATATCGGCGATGGTCATGGTGAGCTGGCCGACTTTGATCTGGTCGCCGATTTCGACTTGGAGCCGGTCGAGTAGGTTTTGAGCGACAATGATTTCGCCCGATTGGAGAACATCGCCAAACGGCCGGCCGCTGGCTAAATTGACTTCTCCATAAAAAGGGTAACCGGATTCAACTACTTTAAGCTCAGATAGGAGGGTTTCTTCCCCTTCATCGAGCCGGACGACTGAGGCGAACTCATAAATGTTGGCGAGGTTGTACCCTTCTTGCTCCAAGCTGTCTAGCTCGGCCGTGAGGGGGTCGCGATAAGGAAATCTCGATTCAATAACGATGTCACCGGCCAGCAAAATGCGCGCATCGCGTAGGAGTGAATTGTTGACGCTTTCGCCAAACCCACCCAAAGAGATTAGGGTGACGAGGGAAAGGGCGACACAGGCGATAAAAACGGCCGTTTGTTTGGCGGAACTAGCGATTTGGCGATAGATAAAACGATAATGCATGAGGTTTTAAGAGAAAGGGAAAAGGCAAAGGGCAAAAGGATATTTGTTACTTGTTATTCGTTGTTGGGCACGACTTTGCCGTCGCTGAGTTCGATGATGCGGTCGGCGAGTTTGGCGATGGCGGGGTCGTGGGTGACCATGACGAGGGTGGTTTTACGCTCTTTTTGTAGGGTGAGGAGGAGGTCGAGGATGGCGCGGCCGTTTTGGGTGTCTAGGTTGCCGGTCGGCTCGTCGGCGAATATGATTTTCGGTTCGTTGATGAGGGCGCGACAGATGGCAACGCGCTGTTTTTCACCACCGGATAGCTGGTGGGGAAAGTTGTCGGCGCGGTCGAGAAGACCGACGCGATTGAGGAGGGCTTCGGCCGTTTGTTGGGCGTTGCTGTTCCCTTGTAGCTCGGCGGGGAACATGATGTTTTCGAGGGCGTTTAGGGAGGGGACAAGATGAAACGATTGGAAGACGAAGCCGATCGTTTGGTTACGGAGGGGGGCGAGTTCGTCTTCGCTTAGCTCGGTGATGTCTTGCCCTTCGACGAGGATGCGGCCGGTGGTGGGATAGTCAAGTCCGGACAAGAGGCTGAGTAGGGTTGATTTACCGCTGCCGCTACTGCCGATGATGGCGACAAATTGTCCGGCCGTGATATCGATGCTGACATCTTGGAGCACGTTCATGGTGCGGTCACCAATGGTGTAGGTTTTGGTTATCGCTTGGGTTGAGAGTATTGACATGGAATTTGAGGTGAATGGTTGATAATTAGTTAGGTTGTGATGATAGGTTTTGTGTATCAGTTTTTTGCAAGATGGGGGAATTGTGAAGAAAAGATGAAGGCCCCCATGTTTCTACCCTTTGTCATTGAAATCGGCCGCGCTGTGGCGTTCGCGGACTTGCTTTTCTTCTGGACCCCAAGCGCGATTGACCATCCGGCCGCGCTGTACGGCGGGGCGAGCCATGATTTGGTCGGTCCAGCGGCGCATGTTGGTATAACTTTCGACATCGAGGAATTCGGCCGCTTCGTATTGGTTATTCATCAATCCCCCATACCAAGGCCAAATCGCCATGTCCGCAACGCTGTATTCAGCACCGGCCACAAATTCGTTATCGGCCAGCCGTTTGTCTAGCAGGTCTAATTGTCGTTTCGTTTCCATGGTAAAGCGATTGATCGGATATTCCATTTTGTAGGGGGCATAGGCGTAGAAGTGGCCGAAGCCGCCACCGACATATGGCCCTGATCCCATTTGCCAGAACAACCAAGACATCGTTTCGGCACGGGCCGCGCCGTTTTCGGGGAGGAATGCGCCGAATTTTTCCGCAAGATAAACCAAGATAGAACCGGATTCAAAGACGCGGGTGGGGGGATCGGTGCTACGGTCGAGCAGGGCAGGGATTTTCGAATTGGGATTAATGGCGACAAAATCGCTCCCGAATTGGTCCCCTTCCATAATATTGACGATGTAAGCATCATATTCCGCATCATGACCCGCTTCCAATAGTTCTTCGAGCATAATGGTCACTTTTTGGCCGTTTGGTGTTGCCAGTGAGTGGAGTTGTAGCGGATGCTCGCCGACGGGGAGTGTTTTTTCGTGGGTGGACCCGGAAATCGGCCGATTGATATTGGCGAAACGCCCTTCCCCTTTAACCCATTGCCAAACTTTTGGTGGTACATATTCAGACATCGTTTAATTCTCCTTTTGATGTGTGAGTTAGATGATAATTGATCTTGGCTCTTAATGGAAACCAAGGAGGTTGACATAAAAACATAGTTGTCTTTCTCCCCTCCTATGAAGAGGGGTTGGGGGAGGTGGAATTTTCTAGTCCTGTCGGATTTGGTGGGAGTTGATCAATTAACGATTGTCATTC
>WTJY01000327.1 GCA_011524645.1 Anaerolineales bacterium
AGATTGGCTTTACAATTCCACCCCCACCCTAAATCCCCAATGCCATTAAGTTAAGGATTTGCGAGCCCACACCCATCCCCCACCCCCTCTCCCGTTGGGAGGGGGCAAAACAGACGAATCGCAAAAATTCAGAATATTTCTGAGACAATGTATTGGGTGCATCAGCTATAATGAAAACTCAGGTCAAAATATGATGGTTACAGGTAATTGGACACAAGAAATTTTAGAAGCATATATCCAAGATCAAGTCGAAGAAAGCTTGACCCTCGAATATAAATCGGGGGAAGCGTTGGGGTTAGGCAGTCAACGCTACAAAGAGATCGCCAAAGATGTTTCCGCAATGGCCAATTCGGCCGGGGGCCTCATCATTTATGGCATTCGCGAAGGGGATACACGAGAAACGCGCCACCGGCCGACCGAGTTTCGCCCCGTCAATCGGCAAGAATGCACCAAAGAAACGCTAGAACAAATTATTAGTAGCAACATTCAGCCCCGCCTCAGCAATGTCAAAATCTATCCGGTTGCTCTAAATTCCGACCCCAATCATGTCGTTTACATCGTCAAAATCCCCCAAAGCGATACGGTGCATCAGGTCATTCGCAACAAACGGTACTACAAACGCTTCAACTTTGAATCGGTCCCGATGGAAGATTACGAAATACGTGATGTTCTCAACCGGATTTCTCACCCAGAGGTTGAGTCCCGCATCGGCCATATGTCCTATTTAGAAACGGCCGCTGGCAACCGCTGGGCGATCCCGATATTCGCCAAAAACAAATCCCTTACCGTCGCCAAAGACACAGCCATCACCGTCGAATTTTACGATTTACAGCCAATCCACAATGTACAGGCGGAACGATTTCGCACCAAAACCCGCCCCAAGCCGAATCAAAACGATATGTATATCGCCACCTTTTCCGAAGCGGTTCACCGAGGAATGTGGAAATATTTCGGCACATTTTACGTCACCATACCAGAGCCACAATCCTTTTCATTTCGGGTCCAAGTTTTTGCGGACGGCATGCGAGCCAAATGGTGGCGTATCAAGCTCAATTTTGGCGAAACCAGTGCCACAATCCAAATGCAAGACGAAGGATATTTATATTGATTTTAGGTTTTCGATTTTGGATTTACGATTGGGCAGGGGCATAATTGAGCAAACCAAGCACAACGGCGTGCTAAATCGAAAGTAACATGATAGAGACGACAGATAGGGATAGGGAGAAGCCTCTGCCCAGAAGACCTCCCTATCCCTATCCCTATCTCTTTCCAAAACAGGATTAATTTATGACTTACGAAACAGTAACCTATAGCTTAGAAAATGGTGTCGCCACCATCGGTCTTAACCGGCCGGACAAACTCAACCCCTTTAATCGACAAATGGTCAAAGACACAACCAATGCACTCAAGGCGGCCAATCGGGACCCAGAAGCCCGCTGTGTTTTGCTGACCGGAAACGGCCGTGGTTTTTCTTCCGGCCAAGACCTCATGGAAGCGGCCCAAGGATTCGCCTCGGGCAAAAGTAAAGCGGGCGACTCGCTGCGCAAAAGCTATCATCCCTTAATCGATCAAATCTTTAACTCAAGCCAACCGATCGTTTGCGCCATTAACGGGATCGCGGCCGGTATCGGCATGAGCATTTCGCTCACCACCGACATCCGTATCGCCAGCGATCAAGCCGCATTCACCCTCGGGTTTAGCAAAATCGGCTTGGTCCCAGACGGGGGGGCAAACTGGATTTTGCCCCGCATGATCGGCTATTCACGCGCATATCAAATCGCCCTCACCTCTGAAAAAATCTCGGCCGCGCAAGCACTCGAATGGGGCATAGTCAACCAAGTTGTGCCACACGACCAACTCATGGAAGTCGCCCAAGCCACGGCCACAAAAATCGCCAGCGGTCCAACCCTCGCCTTCGCGCTCACCAAAAAAGCGATGTTACGCGGGTTGTCCCAAACCCTTGAAGAAAACCTCGACTACGAAGCCCACCTGCAAAATGTCGCCGGTGCCAGCGAAGATAGCCGCGAAGGGGTCATGGCCTTCATCGAAAAACGGCCGGCCGCTTACAAAGGCAAATAAGAAAGGGAAAAGGGAAAAGGCAAAAGGAGAAAGAAGGCGATTCTAATCTCGCTTTTGCCCCACTCATTTCTTTCATTCATTCACATCAAAATACATTAGAAAAAAGGAGAAAAGCAAAAAAAGCACCCCCCTTTTTGCCTTTTTCCTTTCTCCTTTTTCCCCTCTCCATTCCCCATGACACGTTATTTTATTACGATTGCCGGTAATATCGGGGTCGGAAAATCGACTTTGGTTAAGCTTTTATCAGATAAGTTAGGCTGGGAGCCGGTCTATGAACCGGTTGACGAAAATCCATATTTGGCTAGCTTCTATGAAGATATGTCTCGTTGGAGCTTTCAGTCACAGGTTTTTTTCTTGTCCCGTCGCTTGCGCCAACATCACAACTTATTACAACAGCCCCATCCGATTATTCAGGATCGCAGTATCTATGAAGATGCGGAAATTTTCGCGCACAATCTCTATCGTCAAGGGCATATGAGTAAGCGAGATTGGCAAACCTATTGCGACTTGTATCAAACGATGACAGAGATGCTTCAGCCACCCCAAATTGTGGTCTATTTGCAGGCCTCAGTCCCTCGTTTGCGCCGCCATATTCAGCAACGCGGCCGTGACTATGAGCAACAAATCAGTGATGCTTATCTCGAACAGCTCAATGAACTATACGAAAGCTGGATCGCCGGATTCAAGCAAAGTCCGGTCCTAACGATCAATACCGATAATCTGGACTATGTGCAGTACGGCGATCATCTTGATCAAATTTGGGACACGATTGAGCAACGATTACACGGCCGTGACTATCTTCAACTAGGAAGTAGGAAGTAGGAAGTAGGAAGTATGAAGTATGAAGTATGAGCATGAAATGGTACACGTTCGAAGTTTAGGCGCGAAGGCTTTCCCCATTCCGCCTTCCACCTTCCACCATCTCTCTCCTCACAATCTCGCTCAACAATCGCACACCGGCCCAAATCCCTTCTTCCGTTTGGTTGCCAAAGCAGAGGCGTAGATATTCAAATTCTTCGTCCTGATCCATCTCGTACGCTTCACCGGCCGTGAACACAAACCCTTGTTGCAACGCCATCCGATAAAGCTCTCCCGGTGGAAAGTAGCGTGGCAATGTTAACCAGATCGAATACCCCCCTTTCGGCCGTGCCCAAGTGACGGCCGAAGGCATGTAGCGGGTCAACGCATTCATCGCACTATTCCGCCGTTGGCGATAGACCGGAATAATTCGACGCAAGTGACGTTTTAATCCTCCATCACGCAAGAAATGGGCCAATGCTCGCTGATTCAGCCCGGAACCACATAAATCGTTGGACCGGCGCAAACGTAGCAAATCTTCTTTGTGTTGTTCTGGCACAACCATATAACCGATCCGCAAACCGGGCATCAACGCCTTAGAGAATCCGTTTAGATAGAGTACACGATTGCCATCATCCATCGAGCGCAATGTGGGCATCGGACTCCCGTCAAATGAAACCAAGCCGTAAATATCATCTTCGACAATCGGACAGTTGTACCGTTCAGCCAAGGCCAATATCTTGCGCCGATGGGCCAGCGACCAAACTTGACCGGTCGGGTTATGAAAGTTGGGAATGGTGTAATACAAAGCCGGTTTTTCATGGGCCATAAGCTGTTCCAACTGCTCAAGATCAGGCCCATCAGCATGAATCGGAACCGGAATCGGCCGTAATCCCTGCGCCCGCAAAATGTTGAGATAACCGATAAAGGTTGGCTCTTCGATTAAAACCGCATCACCCGGCTGGGTCAAAGCTTGTGTCGCCAAGGTCAATCCGTGCATCACACCCGACGTAATAACCACATCGTCAGGGGTCGTGCCGATCCCCATGTCACGCAGCAAATGGGTCACTTCAACACGTAAATCGGGATCACCCTGTGGTGGTGTATAGCCAAATAGCTCGGCAGCTTTCGGCCGTAAGCGGGTTAAGCTGGCCCAAAATTCATCAAGCGGGAACAAATCACTATCCGGCTCCGCAATCGCCATCGACCGCACGCCGATCACTTTGTTGACTTCAAACATATCGCTCAATATCCCGTCCGAAGTCAGACAATGACCGATAGATGAATGCAAAGTTTGCGGTTGCACCCGCTCACTGACAAACGTCCCACGGCCGACCACCGACTCGATCCACCCATCCGCTTGCAGTTCACCATAAGCGCTTTGAATCGTTAAACGGGTCACCCCCATGTCGGTAGCCAACTTGCGGACCGTCGGTAAGCGACTACCGGCAGGTAAACGGCCGGTGCTAATCTGTGTTTTAATCTGTTCGGCAATTTGCCGATAAATTGACCGTTTGGCCGAGCGATTGAGTTCGATTGATAAAGCCATAATGATTTTAGATTTTCGGTTTTCGATTTTAAATTGATGCCATTGTACTAGGTCAATAAGAGTCAGATAGGCACAATAGGGGGAAATGTCCTAGGACAATTGATATTGACCAAAAACAAACCCGAAAGGGATCACGGCTTTCGGGCTGTTCTCGCCACAGGTTTTATCCCGCTCTAGGTTAGGTAAGAAAGAGCAATAGGCTAAGATGAGGCTCGGCACAAACAGATAGATATTTACACGCGCCAAGGTCCGCACATCAATATCAAACCGACGGCCGACCAGCAGAGCGCCACCTGCAATTAGAAAAATCGGGGTAAATGTGTTGTAGACAATCCCCAAAAATTCTGATACTGCCGAATTTGGTGGGACAAGCGTCAATCGTTCAAAAATAGTCGATTGACAGGACTGTCATCCCCGCGTAGGCGGGGATCCACCGCTCAAGCAGACTTGGATTCCCACCTTCGTGGGAATGACAATCGTTAATTGATCAACTCCCACCAAATCCGACAGGACTAGCAAAAATTAGCTCAGTAGACTCATATTATAAATCGCTCTTTAGCACCGGTGTCCAGCGCAAGCGATTTTGTACGATCACCAATAGGGCTCGTACCCCATCCATAACGGTGATCTTTTTTCCTTCGGCATAGGTACGCGGTTTATAGCTAATCGGCAATTCATCGATTTGATGGCCCGATAGCAAAATTTTACAGGGCAATTCAAAATCAAGATCAAAGGTAGTGCCGACTAAATTAAGCGCATGAAGCACATCAGCACGCACCATTTTCGTTGCGGTCGCCACATCGGTTAAACGGCCACCAAACAAAACATTGGTCGTTGCGGTCAACAAGCGAACGCCCCAATAGGCGTGGGCATACTCATAAATCGCCTGTCCTCCCAAAACGCGCGACCCAAATAAAGCGGCCAGATTACGCCGCTCAACTTCGCGACAAAACAGGGCATGCTCGGCCGGATCATACTCAAAATCAGCATCTTGAATAATCATATAATCGCCGGTCATATGGGCGATTCCGGTCCGGATCGATGATCCTTTACCCAAATTCTCTTCATGAAAAACGATCTTAAGCTCGTCATCAGCCGGTAATTTTTTTAAGATTTCGCGCGTGCCATCCACAGAGAAATTGTCCACTACGATCACTTCGCGGGTCCATTCACCCCCCAGCTCTACAGCTTGGGTACGACGAATAATCTCTTCAATTGTATCTTTTTCGTTATAGCAGCAAATAATGACAGATAGTTTCATGACTTTGTTGGGGACTCATAAAAAGAGGGTGTGTTATCTGGAAAAGACAACACACCCCCGTGGTTTGTATTTCAAAAAAGCTAAAGAATTATAGCATAGTGTCCTTTTTCTCCAATGTCCCAGCTCCGGCCGTCGCCAAAACATCGTCTAGTCGTGCCCATTCCGCCGACCAGTTAAAAAAAAGCTGATTTCTCCCCCTATCACCATAAAATTAAGTATCATTAGAGACTATGAAACAACATATCAAAATCACCACTTTATTTGTCCTCATGTTAAGTGTCGTTTTGGTCGGTTGCGGCGGGACCGCCACACCGGAACCAAACACCACAGAAAATGAAACAGAAGCTTCTTCAAGCACGGCCGAAACGGAAACGGCCGAATCAGCAGAAACCGAAACGGCCGCAGAAGCGGTGGCGGAAGAAATGACTGAGCCGGAAATAATCGTAGCCGAAGAAACAGATAGCACAGATACCGATGCACTAACTATTCTAGCAACGGCCGTTCCGGATGATTATCCCAGCCCCCCCACACCAATTCCCCCAGCAAGTTATCCCATCCCCACGATTGCTGTCATTGATCCATACGCGGCACCAGAGCCGGCAGATGTAATGACCGATCTATCTGATCAAGCCGATGCCGATGTCACCTACGTACGCGCAACCTTAGCCGCCGATGGCACATGGACATTCGAAGTCACCATTTCACACCCAGACACAGGCGAAAGTGATTATGCGGACGGCTGGGATGTTGTCACCGACAACAACGAAATCATCAAGGTAAATGAAAACGATACATTTACCCGTCTCCTCACCCACCCACATGTAAACGAACAACCGTTTACCCGTAGCCAAAGCGGACTCGTTATCCCAGAAGAGGTCGATGGCGTCTTCATTCGCGCCCATGACATCGTTCACGGCTGGGGTGGACAAATGGTATTTGTCGATTTCACCCAAGATCAAGGACCAAATTACACCATCCAACGTTAAATGACGTAAGAAAGCAGGGGCCTACACCCGTCTCAACAAAGCAAACAAACAAAATCTTTCAAACAGAAGCGATAAAGTATCCCCCATCGTAGCCACCCTTTCATACTTCATCCTTCATATTTCATCCTTCATATCTCATGGTTCTCATCATCGGTGCCGGTCCGGCCGGCTTGGCTATGGCCTATCAATTACAACAAAGAAATATCCCTTACAAGGTTCTCGAAAAGAACCAAATCGGCAACTCATGGCGCAATCACTACGACAATCTCTCTTTGCATACCTTAAAAGAGGTGTCCGGTTTACCGGGGTGGCCTGTTCCGGCCGATTTCCCCGAATTTCTTCCCCGTAAAAAAGTGGTCGAATATCTAGAAAAATATGCGGAGCATCACCAGCTAAACATTGTTGAAGGGGTCGGCGTGACCGGCTCGACCTATCACGACGATCATCAGATGTGGCATGTCGATACCACGGCCGGTCGTGAAGATTGCGATGTTGTCGTCGTCACAACCGGCATCTGGAGCACCCCCAACATCCCCACATTTAAGGGGCAAGATGAGTTTGCTGGCACGATTATGCACGCCAGCTTTTACAAAAATGCGGCGGCATTCAAAGACAAACGGGTACTTGTCATCGGTGGCGGCAATACCGGCACAGAAGTAGCGGCCGAAATCGGTGAAACAGCCCAATTTACCGGTATCGCCATTCGTGGCGGAACCACATTTGTCCCCTACCCGAAATCAGCGCAAGCGATGAAAGTAGCGGCCGTGCTATTTCGCTATCTCCCAGACGCACTCGGCCACCGCCTGCTCAAACGGGGTCGTCCCGATTTTTCCCACCTCAAACTCTATCCCCCCGAAGGGTATCTCACTCAAAACTACCCAGTTGTCGGCTACGAACTACCAGACGCGGTCGAAGCGGGAAAAGTTGAAGTGTATCCCACAGGAATCGACCACTTAACGGCCGATCAAGTCGTTTTCTCAGACGGCCGTCGCGAATCATTCGACACCATTGTGCTAGCCACCGGCTATCGCCCCACCGTCGATTTTGTCGCCCAAGAGCTTGAACTCAACAAACGAGGCTGGCCTACCGTCAACCGTCATTGGCAATCGATCAAAAACCAACGACTCTTCTGCGTCGGTTTCGCTTACCCCAATACGGAAGGGTGGATTCAGTCGATCACCCGAGTGAGTGAACAAGCGGCTAACAAGCTAGCCACCCTAGCCAAACGAGCAAAAAACCGATAACGGTTCTTATAGAAACAGGCACGACCTGCGACCTTATTTACCGAGGGTGCAGGCCGTTGCTCTAGCTGGGTCATTTATTCCCCAAGCGATTTCCCCCATCTGTCCCCGACGCGCAACATAAGCTAAAATACGGTCATTATGATTGACAAATTTATCCAACAAATGCGCGACAATGATCGCCAACTAGAAGAACTGAAACAAGAAACGACCTTCGCCCCAGTGGGAGGCACCGCCCCTTCAGACAAAGCGCCACAAGTCGTCGCCGAGCTTGACTTCACGCGATCTCGTGCCGCTTATGAAGCGGCCGGTGTCAACGCCGGGTTCCCCTGCCCGAATTGTCGCACGCCGGTCGTAGAAGGGAACCCTGTTTATTTGGCCGGTCTAGCCGACTCCAAAGGGCAAGTCATTGATCAGTTCTATCTCAATGCGGATATCGGCCTGTTTTGTCCCAGCTGTCCCACAGCGCTAATCGACAGCAAGCGGGCCGAAACCTTTCTCAAGTTTAATACCCCCGCGATTGACGAAAAGCTAGAAAAAGGGTGCAAAACAGTTGTGTTCGGGGTCGTCGTCGAAACCGATGCCCAGACCAACCAAACCAAGATCGTCCCTTTTAATTCGGCCGCAGTCGCCGCCCCCGCGAAGGAAAAAACGAAGAAAAAGAGCAAGCGTAAGCCGAAAAAGAAGAAAACGATCAAAAAGCGCAAATAACGATGCGCCTTTCTATAACAGAAGTTGTCCAGCAAGAAATCAACGGCCGTCTCGCCATCCCGTTTATGTATTATGTCTGACTTAATCACGCTACAACAAAAAATGGTCTCTTGCCGCCTCTGCCTTGATGCAGGTCACCAGATTATTCCCGGGGCCGTTTTTCGCGGCCGTACGACCGCTCAACTCCTTTTGATCGGACAAGCCCCCGGTGTCACCGAAGTCGAAGCGAAACGGCCGTTCAACGCCGGTAGCGGCCGTCGCCTATTCCAATGGCTCGGCGCGGCCGGTTGGGATGAACAAACCTTTCGTGATACCCACTACATGACCGCCGTCACCAAATGTTATCCGGGGAAACATCCCAATGGCAAAGGGGATCGGGTTCCAAGCAAGCCGGAACAGCAACTTTGTCGGCCGTACCTAGACCAAGAAATCAGCCTAGTCAACCCGCGCCTTATCCTTTTAGTCGGTAAACTTGCTATTCAACTTTTTTACCCCAAATCGGCCAAACTGGTAGACATGATCGGCACCGCCGCCTATTTCTCCCCCGACACCTTAGCCAAGAACCCACTTAATTTCGACCTGAAGCAAGCGGAACGGACCACCTACTTTCGTGGAGAAACCGAAGGGCGTTATATCGTTCCCCTCCCCCACCCTTCCGGCGCAAGCCTCTGGCCCAACAAGCCGGAAAACAAAGCACTCATTAAACAAGCCACAAACATGTTATACGAAATTCGCGAAGCTTGGAGCTTGTAACTAAGATAGGAAAACAAATACCCTAATAGGGTGGAGCCGCAAAAACACCCCCTGAAGACAACATTTGAAGCAACTATGCTATCCACCACTCTTCCCAAAATTAGAATGCGATCACCCTGCCCTATCCAAAAAAAATCGCAAATCCCCTACCAGTCCGTTACAATAACACACAAAACAAAAACATATAGGATCTCACCATGCGTAAACTGAAAAAGAAAAAGAAGCCCAGTTCCGGTGGCATAAAAAAGCCGAACTTTTTACAACGTCGCCGAGCCCGTAGCAACGGATTTATCATCAAAAGCGATGAAGAAATCGAAACAATGTATGCCGCCAACCAAATTGTCGCGGCCGCCTTCGATTACATCGAAGAAACGGTTGAAGATGGGGTTGTCCTACAAGACCTTGACCGCATGGTGGAAGAGTTCATTGTCAAACAAGGTGCTACCTCTCTCTATAAAGGATATCAAGGAAATCCCCCTTCTCATCCCCCCTTCCCTGGGACGATTTGTGCCTCGATTAACAACGAGATTTGCCACGGACTTCCCAACAAACGCACCTTGAAAAACGGCGACATTATCGGTATCGATATCGGTTTGCGCTATAAAAACTATTGTGGTGATGCCTGCTACACGTTTGTCATTGGGGACATCCCAGAAAGCACCCAACAATTTCTCAAAGTCGCCGAAGAATGCCTCTACGTCGGCATCGATATGGCAAAACCCAACAACCGCTTGGGGCAAATCGGACAAGCGATCGAAGATCACGCCACCAAACACGGTTATTCAATCGTGCGGGAATGGGGTGGCCATGGCATCGGCCAATCGCTACACGAACCCATGTCGGTCCCACACCACGGCCCCGCCGCTTATGGCCCTCGCCTCAAACCTGGTATGACCTTCACTATCGAACCGATGGTCAACATGGGCAAACCGGACTGCAAGCTCATGCCAGATGGCTGGACTGTCAAAACGGTTGATGGCAAGCTTTCAGCCCAATTTGAACATAGCATCGCTATTACCAAAACCGGCGCACGCATCCTGTCAAAACGGCAAAGCAAGTGAAAAACCGATGACAAGTGACGAATAATGCGTCACTCGCAGGGGCAAAAAGGGTGTGCCAAGTCGACCCAAGCGCAGCAAATCATCCGCTACATCATTCTTTTTGCCCCCCAGACGACACGTGCAAAAAGACACCACTCATCAAACGACCCTTTTCGATCCTAGACAGCGCCCCCCCAGTCCACCCCATATCAGCTGACACAACTTTCATCCCCATGATTCTACTCTTCGCCAATGGAGATATCCTCGACCCGAGTTGGCTCTCGCCTTATTTCGATCAAGCCACGGCCGTAATCGGTGTTGACGGTGGCACCCACCACATCATCAATGCTGGGCACCAACCCGACATCGTTATCGGTGATCTCGACTCCATTGACCACACGCTACTCGCACAGCTCGAAACAAACGGTGTTCTCATCCATCGCTACCCACGCGCTAAAAATGAAACAGACCTAGAGTTGGCGCTCCTTTTGGCTGTTCGTGAAGAATCGTGGGCAACACAAGAAATCCTTGTTTTCGGTGTTGTCGGCGGCCGACTCGATCAAACCCTCGCCAACATCCTCCTCCTCGCTCACCCCAGCTTAGCAAATCGCCCCATCAAGCTCATCGCCCAACACCAGACAGCTTGGCTCATTCACCACCACAGCGAAATACACGGCCGGATCGGCGACACACTTTCCCTCATTCCACTCGGCGGCACCACCCACATCGACCACACCCAAAATCTACGCTGGGACTTACATGACGAACAGCTTGTCTTCGGCCCCGCACGAGGCATTAGCAACGAGCTAACGGCCGAAACCGCCCACATCACACTCCATAGCGGTCAGCTCCTCTGCATCCACACCAACCGCGATTGGAAAAGATAGATCAATCCTGCACATGACTTATTGCATCGGCCCACGGGTACTATTTCGCAGAACAAGCGTTGTGTCCAACGTAACCGTCACAATTTCTTTAGCCATACCCTCAACCAACTCAACCAACAGTCGTGCCGCCGTCTGCCCGATCTCTCGTTGCGGTTGACGCACCGTCGTTAACCGTGGCCGCAAATAAGCGGCCTCTGGTATATCATCAAAACCAACCACAGAAAGCTCATCCGGAATCGAAATATCCAGCGATTCGGCCGCACGATAAACACCGATCGCCATCGCATCATTAAGCGCAAAAATAGCGGTCGGCCGTATCTCTCGACTCAACAAAACCAACGCACACTCATAACCAGATCGCTCATCAAAATCACCGGTCACCAGCAACGATTCATCACAAACAAGCCCGCGCTCGACAAACGCTTGCCGAAACCCTTCGATCCGCTCACGACCGCTTTGCACTGTCGGCGTCCCGCAAATCAAGCCGATCTGCTGATGCCCCAAATCGAGCAAATGACCGGCCGCTTCCATCGCTCCCCGCCGATTCGCCGTACGAATAATATGCCCCTGCCCTAAATCACTCGCATGATCGATCAATACAAATGGAATGTCCCGCTCACGCAAAGGCTCAAGCCACGCATCAATATTTTGCGGTAGCATAATAATCAGCCCATCTACAATCCCGCTCGCCAATTGGCTAATATAAACTTTTTCCCGATCTAGCCGCTGATGTGTTGTCGAAATCATCATGTGATAATCCAGCCGCGAAAGCTCCGCATCGATCCCACGCACCACTTCAGTAAAGTAGCTATTTTCCAGATCAAACACGAGCAACCCGATCATATTAGATCGGCCGCCCGCCAAGCTACGCGCCTTAAGATTTGCCACATACCCCAGCTCATCCATCGCCTGTTGGACCCGCTCACGGGTCGCCGGTTTCACAAATTCATACCCGTTCACCACACGGGAAACGGTCGAGTAAGACACCCCCGAAACACGTGCGACATCCATAATCGTAACCGGCCGTTTTTCAGATTTTTTCGACATATTTTCTCCATTTTGACGGCGCTGTTGGCTTCACCCAAGACCCTAAGGGTTTCAGTAAAAACCAACTCTACACGACTCAAATACCAAACCCTTAGGGTCTAGAATCGCAGTGCTGTCCCCTCACAACAGCCAAGAATTGTGCCGATGAATAGAAATTTACGCAACTTTTTGCAAACGCTTGCAAAACCGTGTTTAATATCATCCAATCAATTTGCAAACGCTTGCAAAAAAGCGATCAAAACAACCCAACAGGATAAAAACTCATGTACTCACCCAGCGCAGCAGACAAATTCACCTTTGGCCTTTGGACCGTCGGCCACATCGGCCGTGACCCCTTTGGCGAACCGACCCGACTAGCAAAAAAACCGCATGAAATCGTCCACTTCCTTGCCGAAGTCGGCGCATACGGGGTCAACTTCCATGACAACGACCTCGTCCCGATCGATGCCACACCGGCCGAACGGGATCAAATCATCAAGCAATTCAAACAAGCACTCGATGACACCGGCCTCGTCGTTCCCATGGCCACCACCAATCTTTTTAGCGACCCAGCCTTTAAAGACGGCGCATTCACCGCCAATGATCCCCAAGTTCGCGCCTATGCCCTACAAAAAACGATGCACGCCATCGACATGGGGGTCGAACTCGGCGCCGAAGTTTACGTCTTTTGGGGCGGCCGTGAAGGGACTGAAACCGATGCAGCCAAAGACCCGATCACCGCGATCAAACGCAGCCGTGAGGCGATGAACTACCTCTGTCATTACGTCAAAGACCAAGGGTACAACCTCAAATTCGCCCTTGAAGCCAAGCCCAACGAACCGCGTGGCGACATCTACAATGCGACCACAGGCAACATGCTCGCCTTTATCGAAACCCTAGACCTCCCCGAAATGGTCGGGGTCAACCCAGAAGTCGCACATGAACATATGGCAGGGCTTAACTTTACCCACCACGTGGCCCAAGCGATCGAACAAGACAAGCTATTCCACATCGATCTCAATGATCAAGCGTTCGGCCGCTATGATCAAGACTTTCGCTTTGCTGCAGTCAACCTAAAAAGTGCCTTTTTCTTGGTCAAATTACTCGAAGATTCCGGCTACTCCGGCAACAAGCATTTCGATGCCCACGCCTATCGCACCTCGGACTATAACGATGTCAAAGCGTTCGCCCGTGGCTGTATGCGCAACTATCTGATCCTTAAAGAAAAAGTCGCCCGCTGGAATGCGGACAGTGAAATCCAAGCAGTTCTCGCAGAAATCAACGCCGATGATGGGTCGATGGATCAATTTGTCGGGGCGTACTCGGCCGATAAAGCGGCCGCCCTCAAAAGCCTCACATTTGACCGCGCCGCACTAGGTCAACGGGGCTTCCCTTACGAAGCGTTGGATCAACTGACCGTAGAAATCTTATTGGGTGTGCGCTAATGAGTTACTTTATCGGCATCGATACCTCTACAACTGCGACCAAGGCGTTGCTCATCGACCCCAAGGGGGCGGTGATTAGCGTCGCCTCAAACAGCTATGATTACCAAACCCCTCACCCGCTCTGGAGCGAACAAAGCCCCGATCTCTGGTCAAAGGGGACGTTTGCCAGCATCGCTCAGGTTGTCCAACAAACCGGCGTCGATCCCCAACAAGTTAAGGGGATCGGCCTAACCGGTCAGATGCACGGCTTGGTTTTGCTCGACAAAAACAATCAGGTGCTACGGCCGTCTATACTCTGGAACGACCAGCGCACCACGGCCGAATGTGATGAAATCCGTCAGCTATTCGGCAAATCCCAGTTGATTTCAGTCACCGGCAACGATGCCCTAACCGGCTTCACCGCCTCTAAAATCATGTGGGTCAAACACCACGAACCGGACATCTATCACCAAATCGCCAAAATCCTTTTGCCCAAAGATTATGTGCGCTTTTGTTTGACCGGCGAGCTAACTTTAGACCGAGCGGGCGGCGCCGGAACCCAATTGTTCGATCTTAAAGCGCGCAGTTGGTCGGCCGATCTCATCAACACACTTGGCATCGATCCTCAGTGGCTCCCCCCCACAGTGGAAGGGACAGAAGCGACAGGAGGATTAACCGCAGAAGCGGCCGCGAAAACAGGGTTGCTGCCCAACACAACGGTGTATGCGGGTGGCGGGGATCAAGCAGCCTCGGCCGTGGGGACCGGCGCAATCGCCGAAGGGGTTGTCTCCCTTTCGCTCGGCACCTCTGGCGTTATTTTCGCCACAACCGACCACCCCCTTATCGAACCGGATGGCAAATTACACGCTTTTTGCCATGCGATTCCCGACAAGTGGCATTTGATGGGGGTCATGCTTTCGGCTGCGGGCAGTTTGCGCTGGCATCATGACACCCACGCCCCCGACAGCGATTACGATACCTTTACGCGATCATGCGCCGATATTCCGGCCGGTTCAGGCGGACTCATCTTTCTGCCATACCTCACCGGAGAGCGTACCCCCCATCCCGACCCGCTAGCACGCGGGGCATTTATCGGCCTAACTGTCCAGCACACCCAAGCCCATATGACCCGCGCCGTTATGGAAGGGGTCGCGTTCGGCTTTCGCGATATATTTGAGCTGATGCAAGGGATGGGGCTCTCAAACATTCGACAGGTGCGTGTATCAGGTGGTGGTTCCAAGAGCCCTCTCTGGCGACAAATCTTGGCCGATGTGCTCAACACTGAAATCGTCACGGTCAACACGGCCGAAGGGGCCGCCTTTGGTGCCGCCCTACTCGCCGCAATCGGCCACGGTCATTTCAGCGATCCGGCCACAGCCGTAGAGCAGACGATCCAAATCACCGGCCGGACCAAACCGAGCACAAACGCTACAATTTACAGTAACATTTACACCATTTATCGCGATTTATACCCTCGGCTCAAAACCTCATTTCACAGACTTTCGCACCTCAATCACCAGCAATTTTCAATCTAAAATCGATTTTGGCTGTCAAAATCAACAAATTCTACTGTAAGGAGACATAGTTTTTGAGGCTATAGCCGAATAACGATGCGGGCTCATCGGTTTACCAATGGCACCTACTGTGCTGGCCGGCTGCAACGGCCGTCCCAACAACGGGTCATAAAATTGACCATTCCCTCTATGAATCAACCCCGTCGCTGAATGCGAATCATTGAGCAAAAACAACCAACAACGGTTGTAGCGGCAAAAGGAATGCGACAAACCAAATGAGGCGCGGAAAACGCCACGGCCGTTATTTCTTTTGCCAAGTGCGACAACATCTCCCCCTACATCCCCTCTACCAACTACTATCCATCAAGAAGACCGGCCGTTTGTCCCGCAAACGGCCGAACACAATAAAAGTCTCATCAATCCAAGAATTTAACCCAACCCATATTTCTCTCGCACCGATTTAACCCACACCTCTAGTTCCTTAATCGTACGTGTTTCCGCATACCAACTACGATAATCCTTAGCGGCTTCTTCTCGCAACAACGGCCAAATATCGCCATGATGCTTTATGATCCATTTATACCATAGGGGATATAAAAATCTAGGTGGAAAAAAATTCCACAAAAGCCCAGCAATAGCTAAGCCATATAGCAAAGAATCGTAAATAACTGCAGACATAGATTCCATATCAATATAATTCCACCCCGGAGCAAACAACAAGAAAAGGCCAAAAGGAATGGAAGCAAATCTCTGACCATTTGCCCATGGCGAGGGGTAAATATACGCAAGCCTTGAAAAATCAAAAACATGACTAATACCTATCCACACTATACCAAAGCTACATACATAAAAACACAACCAAAATAACATATCATATTTCCCTATAGGGAGATAGCACATATCCAATTATTTGCATCATGGTCTATATCGCCCCAAATTTCGCACTGGTTCTAGACCGAAGCTTTGAAAAATTACAGGTTGGAAATAATTCCATATTCCCCCACCTGCAATCCCTCCACCAACTGCACAGATTAAAACGTATGGACCACAACCTATAGATGTTACTAAGACAGAACCACCGAGAGCAAAACCAGTACTACCAACTCCGCTCACGAACGCTCGTCTATTTTTTTGCCTTGTAGTTAAATAAGGATTATTGTAATTGTCCGATTTTTCAAAACCAAACCCAAACAGGAAGTCAACACCCAATGCAAACCCAGTCGTTACAGACACAAAATCCTCTAAGTCGCCTAGGGTATTCTTGATCTGGACTGTGCCCTGATTGCGAACCCTTAATTTGTTGTTTAGTGAAAGTTCTCGAATTAGATTGCAAGGAATGCGACAAACCAAATGAGGCGCGGAAAACGCCACGGCCGTTATTTCTTT
>WTJY01000520.1 GCA_011524645.1 Anaerolineales bacterium
TGCTTGAGCGGTGGATCCCCGCCTACGCGGGGATGACAACCCTGTAAATCGACTAATTTTGAACGATTTACGCTTATCCCACCAAATTCGGCAGTATCCGGAAAATTGATATAAGATGATAGAGATCGATGCTGGGGGAATCTTGGGGCAAAAGATGTTTGATCTGGTGGCCGGTGAAACCGTCATTTCGCTCAATGTGAAATGTTGTGAAGCGGGGATCGAGACGTTTGGGGAGCTGGCTCGCGAGTTGATTGCAGATCAGATTGCCACAACATAAAACCCGTTTTCTGTTTCTCGGCTTTATTAAACATTTCGGTGTGCTGGAGCCAATCGGTTTGATTTGTTGACCCATTTACTGGGGCAGACGAGGCAATAGAATGTGGTCTGTAAAAATGGGTTGTGTGGGTTCTGCCGTTGTGTGGCTCGGTGAGGACACCGGCTACAGGTAGGGCTATAGCTGAGATGAATGGTGAACAATGCATCATCGGCATTACTCGCCATTCACCATAGCTACTGTGCTATTCGTAATCGGTTTTACGAAGCGGGCTGACGATTTTTCATGTTGGTTGTCACGTAATCGATAGCGCGAACAATGAGTCCGCCCATGGTATCGATATCTTCTACGTCTAAGTAAACAGGAAGACGCAAGTCACAGGCGGTACGGAGCATTTTCTCGGTTTGTGGCAATTCATCGTTGCTGGCATCGGTGTAACGCCAGTTCCAGAAGCATCGGGCGTTGTCTTCTCCTAAGCCGAAGACGGCGATTTTGATCCCTTCTTGTCCCATAGTGTCAACAAAACGGCGAATCCGTTCGCGGGTCATGCCACGTAAATTGAATTGTATCGAGTTGGGGACCGGTACTTCGTTTTCTACACGTTCTGGAACATCGATATGGGGGGAGCGGTTTAAGATATTGGCCAAACGGAAATAGTTGTGACGGAAACGGGCTCCTTTTTGCTCAATGATCGGGATTTGGGGGCGAGCGATTGCGGCCGTGACTTCAGACATACGGACGTTGTACGCGGGAAGCTGATTTTGATATTCGGCCACTTTTTCAGAAACGGTAATGTGTTTCGCCCATGTTTTTTCATAGGCACCAGAATAGATAATGGCGCGGGCGATAATGTCATCATCGTCTGTGGCGAGCATGCCACCTTCACCGGCATTGATCATTTTGGTTGATTGGAAGCTAAAACAGCCGATTTTACCGAAGGTGCCGCTATGTTGGCCTCCCCAGCGGTTGCCTAAGCTGTGAGCTGCATCTTCCATTAAGATAACGTTGTGTTTTTCACAGAGTTCTACAACGCGTCCCATATCTGAGACATGGCCACGCATGTGAGAAAGCAGGAAGACCTTGGCATCTGGATGTTCGATCATTTTCCGTTCGAGGTCGGCGATATTTATACAGTAGTTGTCATCACATTCGACCAAAACCGGTTCTGCGCCAGCATGAACGATGCTGCTGGGAACGGCCGTAAAGGTAAATGCTGGGAGCAATACTTTATCCCCTTTTTCGATACCGACGCTGAGCAGGCCGACAAAGATGGCACTACTACACGAGCTGACTGCGAGAGCATATTTGACCCCTAAATATTCAGCGAACTCTTTTTCCAACATCGCTGTTTCTGATTCTTCGGCCGTTGGGCCGGAATAGCGGAACAGGCGAGCGGATTGCAAGATTTTTTCCACACGGCCGAAAGCTGGTGCGGGGATTGGATCGGGAACGGTTAAATCTTTGTGGAAGGTCCGTTTTCCACCTTCAGCCACGAGAAGAGATGATTCATTGTTTGTCATATTTTGATCTCCAAAGTTCCTGTTTTCGATTTTGGCGAGAAACGGGTTTTCCCATACCCTGTTTTGGCGAATCGCGCGCAAAATCACTATGTCTTGTTGTCTACGTCAACTTGAATTGGATTCCCCATTTAGGGGATTGTACATCGATTTTCGTACATAACACATAAACCGATATGATTTTTTGCGATTTTAACAGAAATGATGCTGTTTTTTCGCGATTATAGCAGGGTTAACCCTTGTGGCAGGGATTGGTTACTATTGTGAAGATATTGTGGTGGATACGCTAGAATTTCTGTTCAGTTTTCAATCGACCTTGTCTTTTTGTTATTAGATGAAATAAATAATAAGAATTTTGTGATCTTTAAATATGTTTTGCCTATATTTTTGTAGTATATTGTTCTTTGCAACGCTACCCGTCACCCTAAAACAGCAAAAAAATATTCTTAAGATACAGCAGGAGTAACTGAAATGTCGCATGTACGATTGGTGATTTCTACATTATTGAAAGTACTTACCCCTACATCAATTAGCACAGAACAAGATATTACTGAAGAAGATCGTCGAGAATTAGAACGTCAAAGGGAAGAACTTGAACGATTCAAACAAGAGATCGGCGAGGAAAAATTTGAGCAGATACAGCAAGATATTCAATCCGGTCTTTACACAACTGATCAGCTTCATGAAAAATATGAACAGCAAGAAGAGGAAAATCGCCCTAAAACTATGCGAGAAATCGAAGAGGAACAGGCGCAACAATTAGACCAATTTGATACATTGCATCAACAAATGCAGCAACAGCAGATTGAGCGAGAACGACAACAGATTGAATTTGAGCGGCAACAGCGAGAGCTTGAGGCTGAACAGTCTGGGCAAATAGAGGAAAATCCTTATTCCGAAGGGACTGAACCTGATCCCTACGAAGATGCGTATGAAGATACTCCTCGTGATTTGGGCTATGAAAGCGATGATGGAGGTTATGAATATTAATCGGCCGTCCTCGGAGCATTGATGCGCTTATTTATAAATATATGTCTATGTCAAAACCTATAACAATCGAAACACACTTTGATTTTTTAAACGAAATCGTCTCAACAATTGATTTTCCAGGAGCGGTAAAAGACAAGCTGACAACCGATTTGTCCACTGCTGTTGAAAAATGTCGTGACCCTAAATTTTATTTCGTAGTTACTGGTGAATTTAGTAGCGGTAAAAGCACGTTAATTAATGCGCTTTTGCAAGATAATTTCTTGAGTGTGGGAATATTGCCTACAACCGCTATTGTGACCCATGTCCGAAAGGGGGCTGAGGTCGATGTTGAGTTAAGGCTCGAAAACTCACCTAGGCGTTTTAGATATTCTAGTATTTTTGATCGATTAAGTCTCAAGTTTCGACATAAATTTTCAAATATTTCTTTGGTCAAGACAGATGTCCAAACATTCATTGATGAATTGACTACGGGCATTCCTGTCACAGAACAAGTCGTGGAGCTCCTTATTTATCACCCATCTTCGTTTTTGGATCATGATATTGTTTTAATCGATACACCGGGTATCAATGCGGATCGAGCTGACTTTGCGAGTCATATCGAGTTAACAAAAAAAGTGGTAGGCACGGCCGATGCCGCCTTAATCACGGTTTGGGCTGGCCAAGTTGGTTCACTGTCCCTAAGAGATTACTTAGATGAGTCACTTGCTTCTGTGTTAAATCATTCGATTTTTGTGATTACGCAAATGGATGAGATTCCACTGGATGACCGTCAAGCTTGGTTTGATAATGCGAAAAATAAAGTGGCTTATACGCTTGGTATTGATCACAAATATGTGTTTGAATCGGCCGCGCAAATTGTAACGGATACGGATGTGGCTTCTACAGAAGAAGAAAGGTATTGGCTTTCTTCTTTTGAGCGATTGAAACAGACTATCCAGAGATATTTTAAGCATGAGAAATTACTAACCCCTGTACGGAGAGGTGTTCGTCATGTGAATGGGCTTTATCAAAAGATGGAAGAGGAGCTACGGGATTTAGATATTAATCTTGCGGCTCGTTTACGAGAGCTGGAAGGTCGGCCGGATCATGACTTCTCCAGTTTTATTCAGGACCAACGTGAATTTGGAATTGAAGAGATTAAACTGGCTCAAAGCGCGAGAAACTATGAATATCTATTGAGGAAAGAAACTTACAATTTAGTTGATCGCTATCGTTCGCAGTCATATCAACAATTTGAGGCACAGATAAACCAAATCTCTAATCGGTTTCGGTTTGCCCAAATCGCTCGACTGTCGATCAGAAATGTATTGACGAAAAATGATGCTGGTTTACTTGAGGAATTCCAGAGCATTTTAACGGGTATGTCACAAATTTGTCGCGATATGGCGACAAAAATGGATGATGAGTTTAAGCGTACATTTCGTCAAATTGACGACCCTCTTCCTGGTGTGGCCCATTTTTCAGCAGAGGCCGTTTTGCCCACTCTAACAATAGATTATAAAGCGATTGATAAGACGATCGCAGAGGTTGAATCTAAATTGGCAGAGGAGGAAAAGCGCTTAGATGAGAAGACAGATTTGGCTGATTTTTTCACAGATTTTGGTGATGTCGGTTGGTTGCTTTTACTTTGTTTTGGCGGTGGTGCGGCCGCGATGGTTGCTATGCCTCCATTGGGGCTGATATTGCTCGTTGCTGGCTTAGGGATATTGTTGTTTGTCGTTGGTGTCCGAATTTTCCAAATTGTATTGGTTGTGTTTGTCGCTTTTTTTAGGGGGATCGGCCGGATCGCCTCAGGGTTTCTCCGAGCATTTGCCTTAAAACCTTATCCGGAAGCGTTTATAAAAACTTGCCAAGATACCTATAAAAGAATGTTGAGCAAGGATATAGCAAACCGCTATCGACCCATAAGTTGTACGCTTGAGAAAAGTTTGCATGAGCATATTAATAGCTTGGTTCCCGCTTATGAAGAGCATATTAAGCGATATGAGAAACATTATGGCTTGCTACTTGAAATGATTCAGCAGCGAGAACAGCGTGAACAAGAACAGCTACGTGAACAATTACAGTTCATCGCTGTTTATTTAGAAAAGATTGAGCAACAAAGAGAGTTGCTGCAACAACATGCGAATTCAATTGCTAAATTGTAATATCATCAATCGCATGTTTTGCTTTTGTCGCATATAAGGGGTAGACGATGGCATTTTCAAGAATTAAGAAATTTATAAAAAACGTGAACAGCCACCATGATTCAGCACCGCCCACAGATCTGTCACAAAAGATATATGAATGGTTTGGGCAGACTTGGCGTCTTGTTAATCAGCTCGGTTATGCTGAATTTATATCCGCCTATACAGCGATGGCTGACCAGCATAGTAACCCAGATTTTTTAGTTATGTTTGTGGGGGAGTTCAATCAAGGGAAGAGTACCTTGATTAATCGGCTTTTAGAGCGAGAATTTTTACCTGTTGGTATTTTGCCGACCACTGCGCTATTAATTTCGATTAAAGCTGGCTCGGAAGAGTCGATTCATATTAGTATGGGGATGGGGACCGATTTTACGGATGGCGTGGAAGAACGGCCGCTTCGTGATGATGCTTGGCATGATCTGGTGATCAATAATTTTGCCAATGAAGAATCGCCATCCTTGATAAAAGAGGTCGAAGTGACAATCGATAACCCTGGGCTACGACAGATTGATGCAAATTTGATGGATGCCAGCGTCGGGAATGTATAAAACGCTTTTCGTAAAGGGGTGGTTGACGTTGAACTGGGTTGGAGCGCTCAGGACATGTTGACTGTAAACGCGTTACAACAAAGTGC
>WTJY01000328.1 GCA_011524645.1 Anaerolineales bacterium
CAAGTTGATTTTTTCTTGGGCTGACATGATGACACAACTCGATGCGGACAATTTCCCTTGGCCCGACAAAATCGAACTAACCAACGCCCTATTTCTGCCAAATCAAAGCGAAATACTACTGCTACAGTATCAAGTGACAGATGACCCTAATTTAACCAAAATTCATCAAAGCGGGTTTATTTTTATTGACTGGCAACAAGCAGAAGTCGTGCGATTCATCGAAGATTTAGGCCCAGCATCAGGCACGATTCGCTTCTCTCCAGACGGCCGTTGGCTCTTATGGGAAACACGCGGCTACCCATACAATCATCTCATCGAACTCCATCGTTTCTATTCACTCACCCAAACCTTTTCCGCCTCTCACGATGAGCCGTTCGCCAGCACCCACTACAACCTTTTTGACTGGTCGGCCGATAGCCACTGGCTACTCATGTTTAATCATGGTTACCTCCAACTCATCGCCCCACAGCCGGGTGAAACCCATACCATCCCCTACCCGGCCGGTGTCACCACTTGTCACGGGGGTGGGTTTACCGATCTAGCCCCCTAAAAATAGGCAGACATTAGAATTAAACCGACTTCATTGTTTATCGAAACCATCTCATTTCTAATAGCAGGCAAAAACAGGATGTTGAGCAATCGATGACAAATTTTAGCTGGCATGATGAAGATGACTTAGATGAAAATTGGGAGGAAACGGCCGCTCAATCAACAAATTGGTCTCCCGATACAACACAGGAAACAGAACACACAGAAAACGGCCGTTCTTGGCCGATCCGGCCGCTATGGATCACCCTCACGGCCGTGTTCATCATCGCCATCGGTATCACTTACTGGCTCACAAACCGGCGTATCCAAGATATCAATAACCAGCTCACCGCCGAAATCCGCACCAGCCATGACCTCTTTGAATCGTCGCTCGCCGCAGGGGATTTTGAAATCTTTATCAGCATGCTATCCGGTGGGGACAAAAACTGGGCCGAAGGCCAAATTAGCTACTTTCAAGAGATCGAAACATGGTCAAAAATCACAGAAACCTATGATTCGCTTAGTTTCAAGGAGCTTACCGCCCCATTCGACCTGCGACTGACCGCCCTTGAAACGCCAGCCACCCCGAGCATAGAACTCAATCCAGGTCTTACACAAGGGGAGGTCCGCACCCAAAACACCTACCTTGATATTTGGGGTGAAGAAATCGGTTTAGAAACAAGTCAGTTTTATGGGCTTGGACAAGAACGCTGGCTAGCGATGGCCCCGCCTGATGAATATTTCGGTATCGAAACGCAACAGACATCCCAAAGGGGGTTCATTCTAATCGACTATCGTAGTCAAGATAAGCCGTTTGTCGATGTGTTGCTCCCCCGCATCAGCATTTTGTGGGACACCCTTTGCCATCCAGATTTACAATTGCAATGCCCAGACGATCCGGCCGTTTTGGTTTCTTTCGATTACACACAAGACAATCGTTTTTTCTCCCATACCGACACCATCTATCTAGCCGATATTGAACATATGATCGTTCAAGTCAAATCACCGCTAATTTTCGGCAATCCGGCCGATGAAGCCAGCCGTGAGCGCTTAGCCGACACCATGATTCGTCAATTAGCGGCCGATTTTATTTGGGAACTCGGCGGGATGAAAAGCTCCCTAGACAGCACCGGTCATGACACACTCTGCGACAAGGAGCAACCGGCCGAAGAAAGCGATTTTAGCAATTGTGTCAATCGCTATCACGACACACTCAAGACAGCGGTCGCCTTTGAATTAGGACAGCTCGGCATCCAACCCAAAACTGAAATTTCAGAAGACGACATGCTCCGCTATTTCACCCATCCGTTCCAGCTCGATGATCAAGCCCCCTTGCCCCAAGAAAAATGGGCCATCCCACTCATTATCACTTATTTATACGAAAAAAAAGAGCTTTCAATCGGTGCCATCGGCCACTATTTATCAACACCGGAACTGGGGTTAGCAAGCCTCGTTTCATTTGCCAATGGTAGCACGGCCGATTTCGCCCGCTATTTATCCGATCAAATCGGGTCGTCAACATCACAAAACCTTAACCAAAATATCGCGACCATCTGCCTCGATCCAGAACAAGAAAACAGCTTCAGCTTTCTCTACGATTCATCCGCAAACAATTGGCAACAAGTCACCACCGACCCCGGCTGGGCAGCCCTCCATATCCTCCCAGACGATACCAGCCAAATTCTCTCCTTCAACCTAATCGAATCACTAGCACCTAAATACAACGTGTACACGCAACCGGATCAATTTCCGATTACGATCCATGAAACGGATAACCAAGCCGATCAATGGCAACCAACCAACGCATCCTATAACCGTGACGGCTATTTCAGCTTTTTATCAATTTCAAGAAGCCGCACCAACCTTTTTTATCATGAAGTCAACCAAGAACTTTGCACGCCCGACTTCTGCCCGACCACCACCTATTCAGAGTGGCCCAGTTGGTCACCTGATCATAGGCACTACTTAGCGACTCAATCGAACGGAACATACGTCCTTTACAATACGGAAACGCAATCGGCCGCCGATCTCGGCTTCTCTTTCGGCCCCTACACGTGGTTCAATGAATCAACCTATATTTACCCCGAACTTATCTCCGTACGAGAAGGACTCGCCTATTACCGCCGCACCATTAATGCAGCTGAAGGGGAACAGCTCTTCCGGTGGCAGGATATACTCGATCAGATCGATCCCGAAAAATATGATACAACGACATGGCATACCAATGGGATTGAAGTCATTCCTCATCAAAATCAGATATTAGCGATATACGCCCAGCAATTTACCCGAGAACAAGGCCATATTCTTTTTGTCGAGTGGCAAACCGGTGAACTCAAAGGAGTTATCGATCATCATAGCATTTACGGCACAGCACGCTATTCACCCGACGGCCACTGGCTTCTCTGGGAAACCCACGGCCAGCCGAGCAGTTTAATCGATCTGACAACATTTTCACTCGTTCATGATTTTGCCACACCGCTTTCCGCCCCCTACAGCGGCCGGTTTTACAACACATTTGACTGGTCCCAAGACGGCCGTTGGCTTCTCCAATTTAATCACGGCTATCTCAATTTAATCGACACCCGCGCCCTCGCCACAGAGACCCCAAATGGCAAGTTACAAGAACACACCTCACCGATCTTATATCCAATCGGGTTAACCACATGTAATGGTGGTGGATTTGTGATGCCAAATTAATCGTGTGTCACTCGTCACTCGTCATCCCATTCATCATTCCCATTTCACCTTTCCCCTATTTCCTCTATAATTACCCCCTATGGGCACACTTAATCCAAACATTCCATCTTCTGAACTTTCCGCTTTGCTCACGGCCGCTGGGGCCAAAATGGGCGAGTACAAAAAACATCTGTTAACCCCCCAATTACTTTTGCTGACTTTTTTGCGAGACAAAGATTCGGTCGCTTACAAAATTTTGCGCCAAATCGCGGATAAACAAAAATCGAGCTTGAGTGATTTACAACGCCGTGTCGAAACGATGGCACAAATGACCGAAGGGCGTGACGCACATTTCGACTTTACCGATGATTTCGGCAAACATATCGCTTTAGCCGATGAAACATTGGTTTTGCTCGACGAAGGGCTCACGATCGCCCAATCTCGGGAAGAGCTCAAGGTCCATAGCGGCCATGCGCTCGCAGTCATGACGACACCGAAAATCACCACGGCCGGTGTTCTACAGCGCGTTGGTATCACCAATGCGGCCGTCCAATCGATGTTAGACGCAGTCGCTGGTGATATAGAAACGGCCGTCATCTACGACTACATCACGATGGCCGAACATGGGGAAATGCCCCCCGTCTACGAGCGCAAAGCATTGATGCGTGACATGCTTAGCCTTCTCTCGCTTTCGAGCCAACGCAATATCGTCCTCGTCGGTGATGAAGGGGTCGGCCGTCGCACCCTCGCACAAAGCCTCGCGCTTCTCGCCGCCGAAGACAAACTCCCCGACATTCGTTCTGTCGTCATGATGAACGAAGTCGCACTGCTCGAAAACCCGCTCCAAACCTTACGGGTCGGCCTACGTCGGGCCAATAAAGGGATCTTATTGGTCCCCCACTTAGAACGTTTTTTCGGTAGCCGAGCCACCGCAGCCTTTCCACAGCAGGTATGTCGCGACCTGCACAAAGCGATTTTAGCTGAAGACCAAATCATTATCGGCACCGTCACCGGTCCGGTCTACGATGAACTCATTCAAGAAAAAATCGTTCGCCAAAACATGCACAAGCTCGATGTACCGGCCCCCAGCAGAAAAGAATCAATCGAAATCTTGACCTATCACCACGGCCGGTTAGAACAAGACTATGAGCTGATGGTCACAGAAGAGTCTCTAGAAACGGCCGTCAACCTCGCCTCACAATACATCAAAAACGCAGCTCTCCCTGACAGCGCCCTACAAATTATCGAACGGGCCTGTGCGCTCGTCCGCCTAGTCGGCCAAGGACACGAACTCAATCTGGCCGACGACGGCCGTGTCGATGGGGAAGATGTGATGTACGCCGCTAGCCAGATCACCAAAATCCCGATGACCAAGCTCAATGAAGATGAGCAAGGGAAATATGCCAACATGGTTGAGCATCTTCAAGAGCGGATTATCGGCCAAGAAGAGGCGGTCACCGCCGTCAGCCGCGCGGTCAAAGTCGCGCGCGTCGGTTTACGTAGCCCCAAACGGCCGATCGGCTCCTTCATGTTCCTCGGCCCCAGCGGTGTCGGTAAATCAGAATTAGCCAAGGCACTCGCCGAATTCATGTTCGGCTCAGAAGACAAAATGCTTGTCCTCGACATGAGCGAATATCAAGAATCATCAAGCCTCAACCGCTTAATCGGCTCCCCACGTGGCTATATCGGCTCGGCCGAAGGGGGACAGCTCACCAATTTTGTGCGTGAAAACCCATACACAGTCGTCCTCTTTGACGAAGTCGAAAAAGCGCACCAACGGGTCTTCGATGTCTTGCTCCAAGTCATGGATGAAGGACGGTTGACCGATGGCATGGGGCGCACCGCCGCGTTTAGCGAAACGGTCGTCATCATGACCAGCAATTTGGGCGCACGCCATATGCTCGTCCCAGAAATCGGCGAAATAGAGCGACAATTGGTCATGGAAGATGTCCATACATTCTTCCGCCCGGAATTCCTCAATCGGGTCGATGATGTCATCATGTTCCACCAGCTTGCGCCAGACCAACTCGCACTCATCATGGATTTGATGCTCAACAAAGAGATCAAGCTGGCCGCCCAACAAGGGCTCGACTTAGCGGTCACCCCCAAAGGGAAAGAATGGCTACTAGCCCAAAACGATCAACCAGAATATGGTGCACGGCCGTTACGCCGGATTATCGCTCGACATCTGCGGGAACCATTGGCCGATCATCTCCTCGCGTCTGGGGCCAAAGTAGGTGAAGGCACGGCCGTTATCGTCGACGCCACCGATGAAGAAGGACTCCAATTTAACGTGGTCAGCGCCTAAAAGGGCATCACAATCATCGACTGATAGAAAACAGGGGTTGTAATTGATTTTAATATTTATATGAAAATGTGTTATTTTGTATTAAAA
>WTJY01000275.1:0-4685 GCA_011524645.1 Anaerolineales bacterium
ACTATTTTTGAACGATTTACGCTTATCCCACCAAATTCGGCAGTATCAGAAAAATAAAACGGCCGTTTCTTCAAGAAGAAACGGCCGAAAAGTGGGCGATACAAGACTCGAACTTGTGACCTCTACGATGTCAACGTAGCGCTCTAACCAACTGAGCTAACCGCCCTCAGCGATTTAGGATTATATGCGAAAAAATCAGAAAAGCAATTTTTTTAACTAGTTTGTTGATTTGCGATGCCCGTAGCCACTTCATGAACATGTCGTACAAGGTCTTCGGGAACGACCGGCTTGGTTAAATATTTGACCGCTCCAGCTTTGAGTCCCTGTTTGGTGCTTTGTAGATCGTTTTTGGCACTGAGCATAATAACAGGGATGTGCTCATAATCAGCATTGGCGCGAATCGTACGGCACACATCAAATCCATCCATGCCTGGCATCATTACATCTAAAATCACCAAATCGATTCGGTGAGATGCGATTTTTTCCAGAGCATCGATACCATCAAATGCTTCAACGACCTCATATCCTGAGCGTACAAGCATTAAACGTAGTAATGTACGAGCCATCGGCTCATCGTCGACAACGAGTATGGATTTTCCCAATGTCCACCTGCTTTTGAAATTTTTTAGTTGCGCATAATCATAATACATAACAATACACCATGACTTATTTACTATTCTAGTCAATTCTATCGGTAACGCAAAACACGTGTATTAAAGGATGGTGAATTTAGGGTTGTTGTTGGCTTATGTGCATAGAAAGAATGGTCGCGGGGCGGTCTACGATTGCGATATGATTGATGTTTAGGGGATTAGTTTGTGTCTCGGATTTCGAGATGGTCAAAGATAACGGTGTGGGGGGGGCCATCTTGGAGTGGGCGTGTCATGAGGGCGAAATTTCCTTGGGTGGGGGATGGGTCTTCACCGGTTAAAACGGCCGTGCTATCGATTATGAATTGCAAGGTTGCCCCCTTGCAGATAGCGTTTAGTTTATGTGCGCCTGATAGATCGTTTGAGTTGAGATCTGCGGTGCTTAAGACCTCGGTTGCGCCCGCGACAAGCTTGATTAGAAAGAGTTGGTTTCCATTTGGGGTGACGCGCAAGAGAAAGGCGGTGTAGTTGGCTTCATCTTGCCAGCGACAAGAAACCAGCAGTTCATACGCTGTGGCTCGAGGGGAATCGAGTAAATCGACGGTGGCGTTGATGTCTTGTGCGGTTAGTTCGCTAGTAGGGTAGGTGGCATAACGGCTACTGGCCTTAGTATTGAAGACCAATGTCCCATCGAGAATGGCAACCGCATCGTCTTGATCTGTGCTGCTGCTTGCCCCTTCGAAATCATCAAAAAAGAGCTGTCCTTCAGGAGTGGGTGAGGGAACAACTGTGGGAACAATAACGATAGTCGGTTCACTGATCGGTCCGGCCGTTTCTACCGATTCATTATTTGTTAGCCCGAAAGGAGCGAGGAAAAAAGCGAGACCGATTATAGCGAGCAGGATGACACCGGCGATGAGCCAGCGGCCGATTCCGCTCGGCTCTGGGGTGAGTTGTGTGGATATCGCGGGCTGAGATTCTTCTGTATCTGTTGTTGTTGCTGCCGGTGGCGGGAGCTGTAACGCTGGCGAATCTGAGCGGAACGGAACGTCTGGGGCTTGTTGGGCTTGTTGCAGAAGCTGCGCGAACTCGGCGGCGGTTTGTGGCCGGTCGGCCGCGTCTTTGCTCATGCCCCACATGATTAGATCGGCAAAGGCGAGCGGTAAATCGGCTTGGCGTGCGCGAGGGTTGGGGATCGGTTCATTGATATGGCTGACCACAACCCCGAGCGCAGTTTCCGCCCAGTAAGGCTTTTCACCAGTTAATAACTCAAAAAGGGTGACGGAAAGGGCGTAAATGTCTGCACGGCCGTCGGTGTTTTCCCCTTTCCCTTGCTCTGGGGCCATATAGGCGGCGCTACCGGCGAAACGGCCGTTTTCGGTGTCACTCATTCCGGCGATGCCGAAGTCGGTGAGATAAACGTTGCCGCTGGTGTCGAGTAGCATGTTGCTCGGTTTAATATCTTTGTGGACTAGCCCTTGTTCGTGGGCCAAATCTAGCGCGTCGGCGATGTCGCTCAGCCAAATGACAGCGGTTTCAGTCGCGATAACCCCATGTTCTTGTAACTGCTCCGAGACGCTACCCCCTTCGACAAAGCGCATGACCATATAGGGTTGCTCTTCGATTTGGCCGATGTCGTAAATGGGCAAAATATGGGGATGCTCAAGGCTGGCACTGAGCAGTGCCTCTCGCTGAAATTTGGCGACCGCTTCCTCTTTTTGGGCGGTGGTCAGCATTTTTAGGGCGACCTGTCGCTTGCTCGTGTTGTGTTCTGCACGATAAACGATACCCATACCACCTTGTCCGGCGATATCGAGAATGGTGTAACCTGAAATAGATGGATATGGGGTATTGGTCATGGTTTTGCTTGATTTAGGTTTCGTTCGTTAGGATGTCTTCTAGGCGATAGCGGGTCATTTGGTCTTGTCCGCCGCTGGTTGTGGCGCTCGTTGCGACCCAAAGGTCGAGGCAGTTATCGCCACAGCGGGTGATTTCAAACGTTGCGGGACGGCCGTTGAGGCTGATTTGACCGACCGGTGCGGCCGAATCGAGGTTATAAATCGCGATTTGATTGTCCCCGATATTTGCCACCCAAGCGAATCCGTGCGCGATTTTAAGCTCTTGCGGCCGAGCGATGTCATCGATTTCATGCAAGATTTGACCGGTATCACTGTCAAGGACAAAGATACGGCCGCTTTGACTGGCTGAGACCCAGAGCTGATCGGCGTGATGGTCCATTAAGAGCAAGCCGGATGCGCTATTGGCGAGCGGAATTTCTCGTAACTCGCCAGAATCACGCCCGATTTGTTGTAATGTCCCTGCCCCTTCATCCCCGATCCAAATGGTGTTTTCGGTGACTACGATTTGGGCAGGGATATAGCGAACGGCCGGTGGCTCTTCATCTTCGGCTGGGGTGCGGTCGATGAGAATCTCTTCAATTTCACCTGTGGCTGAAAGCTGATAGACGGCCGACCCCATGCTGGCCCAAAGCGATCCTTCGGCCCAAACCCAATAAGTAGGTTGTAAGGGGAGGTCGAATGATTCAAGTGTGCGGCTGGCTTGATCAAGGCGCACCATTTGATTGTTTAACTGGTGACCGACCCAAACATATGATTCATTGAGTGTGAGGGCGACGGGGCGGGTATTGACCGATTCTGTTTGTACAAGGCAGGATTCGGCCGTGAGGGAACACTCGCCATCGACAAGCGTAAGCGTGTTGGCTTCATTATTGATAACCCAGATATCGTTCGCCTCATGGCTGGCCATGGCACGTGGCCCCTGCCCGATGGGAAATTCTGTTGTGGGAAGATTGGCGAAAGGGTTTCGATTTAAGAAGAAATAGAGTAGCACGGTCACGAGAATCAAGGCGACACTCCCGCCGACCAGCATTTGGATACGCCGCTCACCGGCCGATGATGTTGCGGGCGTTGCCCCACTCGCTTCTGTATGGGGGGCCACTTCGGTGCTAGTGTCTGGATCGAGATCGGCCGTGGTGGGTGGTGTCATGGGATGTACGATCGGTGGGGAGAGGGGGGCAGTCTCGACCGGTTTGTCGAGAACCTGTGTGCGTTGATTGACCACCCCTTCAAGGGTAATCGGCTCTTCGCTATAGCCAAGGACGGTATGTACCTGATTTGTGCTGTCCGAGGGGGCTTTTAAGCCATCGGCTTGTCCTTCTGGTTGATTGAGGCTGATCGCTTGGCTTAGATCATCGATAAATCCGGTGGCTAGCGGGTATCTTTGGCTGGGGTCTTTGGCCAAAATTCGTTCAAAAATGGCATCGACTTCAGGTGGAATCGAAGGGACCGCTTCATGGAGAGAGGGAACCTTGGCGGATAAATGTTTGAGCACCGTTTCCATCGGGTTGGACCCTTGAAATGGAGGGGTACCGGCTAAGGCTTGATAGGTAATGATACCGAGTGAGTAAACATCGCTACGGCCGTCTAGGCGCACCCCACGTACTTGCTCTGGGGACATATAATCGGGCGTGCCGGAAATCCCTTCATCGGTGCGGGTTAAGTCATGGGAACCGGACATCGTTTTGGCTAAACCGAAGTCGGCTAAATAGGCGTTTTTCCGATTGTCCATGAAGATGTTGGCCGGTTTTAAGTCGCGGTGAACAATGCCGCGCTCATGGGCATAGTCGAGCGCTTCGGCAACTTGGCCCAAGAGGTGTAGCACATCTTCAATTTGCATTTGCCCCTCTTTAAGCCGGTCTGAAAAAGTCCCGCCGGTCATATAACGCATGACGATATAAGGAACTTCGTCATGATATCCGAACGCATAGACCGGCAACACGTTGGGATGTTCTAGCTGAGCGATCATTTGTACTTCCCGCTCAAAACGCTGTTTTCCGCCCGCCTCGAGTGAGTCGGCATACTCATCCTCTGACAAGAATTTAATGGCGACATTGCGATTCATGCGTGGCTGTTGGGCGGAGAAAACAACGCCCATACCACCTTCGCCGATTTGTTGGGTGAGGATGTATTGATCGACTTCTTGGCCTGCGGAAAAATTTGACATGTGTGTTTTGTTTATTTGTTTAATGGTAAGATGCTGAGTGACCTCTCACTCAGCACCGAGAATTACACGTCT
>WTJY01000275.1:4785-16582 GCA_011524645.1 Anaerolineales bacterium
ATTTTGCGTCGTACTCGGCAGATGCGAGCTTGACGCAAAGAGCGACGATTTCCATACAGAGAATTACACGTCTATTTTGCGTCGTACTCGGCAGATGCGAGCTTGACGCAAAGAGCGACGATTTCCATCGCTTTTTCGACTTCTTGGAGCGGTGGCCGTGAAGGGGCTAAACGGATATTGCTGTTGTTCGGATCAACGCCACCGGGGAATGTGGCCCCAGCAGGGGTGAGGGCGACACCGACTTCTTTGGCGAGCGCGACCACTTCGGCGGCAACCGGCCGTGAGGTGTCGAGGCTAATGAAATAGCCACCTTTGGGATCGGTCCATGTGGCGAGGCCGGTTCCATCGAGATGCTCGGTCAAAATATCTTGGACCGCTTGGAATTTGGGGGCCAAGATGGCGCGATGGTTGGCCATGAGTCCTTTGATCCCGCCGGGGTAGCTTTGTAGGAAGCGGACATGACGATATTGTTCGACTTTGTTGGGTCCGATTGAAGCCAAGCCCATTAATTTGCCCAAGTGTGCCAGATTGGCAACGCTGGTGGCCAAGAAGCCCAAACCGGCACCGGCGAAGGTGACTTTTGAGGTGGACCCGAAGAGAACAACACGGTCAGGATTGCCAGCGTCTTCAGCGGCGCGGAGCAAGTTAAGCGGTTCGACCTCTTCTTCGGTGAGGTGGTGAACGGCGTACGCATTATCGGCGAAGATGGTGAAATCGGGTGCGGCCGTTTCCATGCTTACTAGGCGGCGTACCGTTTCATCAGAGACACTGTCGCCGGTCGGGTTACTATAGACCGGTACAAAGAAGATCCCTTTGATCGAGTCATCCGCTTTTACAAGTGCTTCGACTTGATCCATGTTTGGCCCTTCGCTGGTCATGTCAACGGTAACGAGTTCGAAACCGAGACCGGCCGCTAATTTGAAGTGACGGTCATAGGCGGGGATGGTGACAATCATTTTGGGCGCGTCTTGAATCCACGGCCGTGGGCTGTCTTTCATCCCTTGGAGCAACGCCCAAGTGAAGACACTGCTCATGAGGATCAAGCTCGCGTTATTGCCGACCAATATCTCTTCCGGCTTTACACCAAGAACGGGGGCGAATAACTCACGGGCTTCTGGCAACCCAAAAATGCCACCGGGGTAGTTACGAATGGATACGCCGCTAGGTGTGACCAAATCATCAGTGGTAACCGCCGTTAACATGTCATTGGACAAATCGAAATTTTCGTCGGCCGGTTGACCACGGGTCATGGCCAATTTCAAATTCAAGGCTTTGTACGCATCATATTGTGCGCGTAGCTCTGCTACTGTACTCATACAAATATCTCCAAATCCAGTTGATTCGTTTTGCTCTTTTCTTTTGTCACAAAAGAGGTGTTTGTTTTTGACAAAATAATCAGACAAAGCGTTTATTTTATAGGGGCTTTTATGAAAATTTCACCCCTTGGGTCGAATTGTAACATAGGGGCTATACAGGGGTGTACTGAATCGATCAATCCCCCTCTTTTGCTGGCGAATTTTTATGACATTTGTACAGAGCTTTGAGTAAGATTCACTTGATTTTTACTTCATATATGGATTACAGTTGGTGACATTTTATTTCGAACCTTTTGGTATTTATGAACCATTTTCGCATTCATTTACGTCTTGCTATCCCCTTTGTTACGATAGTCCTGCTTTTCCTCGTTGGTGGTGGATTAAGCTTGCGCCAAACGCAGCTTTTGTCATCCGATGTGGCCGATATAGCCCTGCAGGGCTTGTCTGGTGCGAGTGAAGCGGCGTTTATCACCTTGGTAGAGGCGCAACAGCGTGCGATTTGGTTTAGTATGGCTACGGCCGTGTTTGCGATTTTAGCGACGATATTATTGTGGATTTGGATCGTGCGTAGCATTCGGCAGCCATTACAACAACTTGATTCGGCCGCGCGGGCTTGGGCGACTGGTGATTTGTCGTCTCGGGTTACGGTGATGGGAGATGATGAGTTGGCCCATTTGGGGCGTGTTTTTAATGAGGGTGCAGAACGTTTTTCCGATTTATATCTTAATCAAGAACTTTTAGTGGCCCAGCGCACGGCCGAGTTAAAATTTCGGGCGATTCAACTGGAAACGGGGGCCGCTTTATCACAGCGGATCGCGGTCTTGCTCGATGCGGAGAGCTTGCTTGAAGAGTCTATCCATTTGATACAAACCAATTTCGATTTTGATTATGTGGGGGTCTTTTTGGTTGACCCGTCGCGAAAAAGATTGGTATTAAAGGGGAGCACGGCCGGTTTAGATCGGCCGGTTTCTTTTGTGCTGGCTGAAAATAGTGTGGTAGGGCAAGCGGCGCTTACCCAGCAGCCCCGCTTGATTCCAGATCGTTTGGCGGAAGGGATGCGATACGAGTCTCATCGGCCGGATTCTCGGACCGCTTTGGCTGTGCCGCTTGTGGTGCGGGAAGAGCTGTTGGGGGTGCTGGATATTCAATGTTCTCAGCCTAATCGTATCGGGGAGGCGGATATTGCGGTGTTCCAAGGGATTGCAGCCCAAATTGCGATCGCGTTGTCTAATGCGGCGGTGTACCAAGAAGAGCAGACACAGCGGCGATTTGCTGAGATTTTGCAAGAGATCGGCCGTGATTTAACGAGCACATTTGATTTAAGCGAGATTTTGGATTTGGTGTTGGCCCGCATACGGCCGCTTGTTGTCTATGATCGCGCTTCGATTTTGTTGTGGAATGGGGACGAGTTAGAGATTACAGCGGCCGTCGGGTTTCCAGAGGGGCTTAGCCCGGTCCAAAGTAAAGTGCCGATCCGTAGCATTGACCGCCAAGATGTTTTTGTGCGTATTTATCATTCGAAACAGCCCTTAATCGTGAACAACGTACCGGAATATCCGTGTTGGAGTGGGGTAGAGAATTTGCCACTGCCGGGGAGTTGGTTGGGAGTGCCGTTGGTTCGCGATAGTCAGGTGGTGGGGATGCTCTCGTTGACTAAAATTGAAGCGGGCCATTACCGGCCACAAGATGCACGGATCGCCCAAGCGTTTGGGGTTCATGCGGCCGTGGCGCTGACCAATGCCCAATATTACAATCAGATCAAGACATTTAGTGAATACCTTGAAGATCAAGTAGCGATCCGGACCCACGATTTGCAAGAGGCGTACCATCGATTAGAACGGCTAGATCATACGAAAGAGAGCTTTATTAGTGTCACTTCCCATGAATTGCGGACCCCGATTACGGTGATTAAAGGGTATAGCGAGATTTTGGCCTGTGATCCGGAGATCCAAGAAAACAATTACTATATGAATTTGTTGGAAGGGATGATTAAAGGCGCGAATCGGATGCACGAAGTCGTCGATATGATGCTGGATATGGCTCGTATTGATGGGGATAGTTTCTGCATTTATCCTGAGCCGATTTCGATGTATAGGTTGTTGCAAGATGTTTTAGCTGGATTGGGTGAGTCGTTATTAGAACGAAATTTAGAGGTCTCTTTAGAGCCGTCCCTGTTGCGGATTCCGAGCATTCAGGCCGATGCTGATGGTTTGCAAAAGGCGTTTATCCAACTGATTCTTAATTCGATTAAATATACACCGGATGGTGGGCGGATTACGATTGATGGTTGGGCGTGGCATAGCAATATCGAACGGTTAGATCGGCCGGAACAGGGGGTAGAAATTGTGGTGCGGGATACCGGTATCGGGATTAACCAAGATGTATTGGAGTTGATCTTTGAAAAATTTTATCAAATGGGAGATGTGGCACTACATTCGAGCGGGAAAACGAAATTTAAGGGTGGCGGGTTCGGCTTGGGCTTGGCGATTGTGAAAGGGATTGTTGAGACACATGGAGGGACGGTGTGGGCTGAGAGCGAAGGGAATGATGAGGACCGCTTGCCGGGGAGTCGTTTCCATGTGGTATTGCCGTTGAAGCAGGATGGGGTTGAAGAGCCGTTTCGTATCGATTTAGAAGAGTTTTTTTAAAGGAGGGGGGGAGGCTGAATGGCTTCGTGGCGCATTTCATACTTCATATTTCATACTTCATATTTTGTTTGGACCAATTTGCTGTGGGGGCTGACAAATTGGTCCAAGTTGTTCGAGGTTAGTAGCCTACGGCGGCACCGTCGTTGCGGGGTTCGCTGCCGCCAATGAGGACACCGGTTTCTGGATTACGGACGATGACTTGTCCGCCGCCGTAGTGGAGGTTGGCTGCTTTGTCGGCCGGTAGTAAGTCGTGACCGAGGTCGCGCATGGCGGTGATGATGTCGTCCCCAAAGGGGGCTTCGAGACCGAACTCCATCCCTTTTTGCCAGAAAAAGCGGGGGGCATCGAGGGCTGCCTGAGGGCTCATGCCGAAATCGACGAGGTTGCTGCCGACTTGGAGATGGCCTTGGGGTTGCATGAACCCACCCATGACGCCGAAGCTGGCCCACGCATCCCCATTTTTGGTGATAAAGCCGGGGATGATGGTGTGGAACGGCCGTTTGCCACCGGCCGCTTCGTTGGGGTGTCCTTTTTCGAGGGTGAAGTTGGCCCCGCGATTTTGGAGCTGGACTCCGGTTGTGCCGGCCGTGAGACCGCTACCAAAGCCCATGTATAGACTTTGAATCCAGCTGACCATGTTTCCTTCGCTATCGGCTACGGTGAGATAGACGGTGTCCCCCCGTTGCTGTGGATCGCCTGCGTGTGGGGTGAGTGCTGAGTTGGGCTGGATCAAGGCGCGACGCGCGGCCGTGTACTCTTCGCTGAGAAGGGCTTCGACCGGAACATCCGCTTTCTTGGGGTCGGCGATATAGGCATGGGCATCGGCAAAGGCGAGTTTAATCGCTTCCATATAGAGATGGGTTTGTTCTGGGGTGCCGTGGCCCATTCCTTTGACATCGATCCCTTTAATGAGGTTGAGGGCGAGAAGGGCGGTTAAGCCTTGACCGTTGGGGGGGATTTCGTAGAAGCGATAGCCATCGCGATAATCGATGCTAATCGGTTCGACCCATTCCGCTTGATAATTGATTAGGTCTTGTTGGGTGAGGAAGCCACCGGCCGCTTGTACACAATCGGCGATCTGACGGCCGATTTCTCCTTGATAGAAGTTATCGATTCCGTGATCGACGAGCGCTTGTAGCGTGGCGGCAAATTCCGGATTGCGGAAGATTTCACCCGCTTCGGGGGCACGGCCGTGGGGTAGCCAAACCCGTTTTGAGTCTGGGTGGGCGCTCATTTTTTCGACCGAGCGTGACCATTGTTTGGCGATTCGCTCGCTGACCGCATAGCCGTCGCGTGCGTAATGAATGGCCGGTTTTAAGAGTGTGGCGAGATCTTGGGTGCCAAATTTGTCTAGGGCGAGTTGCCAACCGCGCAAGCTCCCCGGTACGGTGACAGCGAGTCCGCCAAGCGCGGGGAATTCGGTATGGCCTTGGGCGCGTATATAGTCGGCCGAGAGGGCGGCCGGTGCGGGGCCACTGGCGTTTAGGCCATAGAGCTTTTTATCGGCGGCCGACCAGATGAGGGCGAATGCGTCCCCGCCGATTCCGGTGGAGCAGGGTTCAAGGACACAGAGGGCGGCAACGGTGGCGATCGCGGCATCGAGGGCGTTGCCCCCTTGGCGCAAAATATCTACACCGGCTTGGGCGGCCAGTGGTTGGCTGGTAGCGACTAGGCCGTTGCGCGCGATGACGTTTGAGCGACGGCTGGGGAAGGCGATATCAAAATTCATAGAAGGGGTCCTTTTGGGTGGGATAGGGACAGGGGATAGGGATAGGGAGGTGGCTGTGTGGTGGTGGTTACTTGGGGCCTATCTTTTATCGGTGTCCAGAAGTTGACATAAAGTTTTGCTGATTAGAAGTGGAGTTCGCAGCCTATTTTTGAGGGGTGGTCGAGCACTTTGGCTTCGGGGGGGGCGTCACGTAGGAGCCATAAGATGAGGGCGTCACCGGAGGCGGCCGAGGTCATAAACACACCGTAGATGAGAATGGGAAATGAGCCGATGAGGAGACCGTAGACGGCCGGCATGAGGCCGAGCATGAGACCGGGCAAGGCGACCGCGAGACGGTAGTCACTGACATCGAGTGGGACGGTGCAGTGGGCGTAAGGGGTGATCCCATGAACGCCGAATTTGATTTGGGACCAGTTGGCCCCGCCCAAGTTATAGCCGATGCCGTGGAGCAGTTCATGGGTGCTAATGCTAATGATCAGGGCGGCGAAAAATAGAATGACGATGAACCAAGTCATTTCAAATCTATTGAGAAACTGGTTGAGCGTTTGACCCCAAATAAGCCATTGAGGGATGAGGAATAGAACGAAAACGGCGATCGCTAGGGCTGATCCCCATAGATTCGCTGCACGAAAGGACATGGTTTTATCGATGATTTGTGTTTCAGACATGATTTTTTAGAAGACTTCGGTGTTTTGTAGAAGTGAATCGATTTTTTCTGGGGGGACGATTCCTTCATGTAATGTATGAGCGAATGTGGCTTCTTCGCGGACATCGAGTGAATAGCTGGTGGCGAGGCTGTCGGTGCCGAGGGCGAGCGGAATATTTCTTTCGAGCGCTTTTTCGAGGGGGTGACGGCCGCATTTTAAGTGATGATTGCTACGAGGGCAGTGGGCGATTTTGGCACCGCTTTGGGCGATCATGTCTAGCTCTTCATCTGTCGCGTGTACGACATGGGCGAGAAGCGGTTGTGCGTCGAGAATGCCGAAGTGGTGTAGATAGTGGACCGGTGTTTTATGTGGCACGTAAGGATGTGATTGTCCCCCCATTTGGACCGGCAGATCGTAAAGGGGGCCGGAGCCATGAAGGGAACATTCGATTTCTGCGGGGGCTTCGGCCGCATGGATACAGAGCGGGACATCTTTTTGTTGGCAGTAGCGGGCGACTTGGCGAAATGTACGCGGCCGTGTGGTATAGACGGCATGGGCAGAGAGGCCGATGCGAAGGCCGTTTTGTTCATCCGGCCGGTATTGTTCCAGCATTTGTGTGGCTCGCTTAAACATAAACTCCCCTACCCCTTCTTCTAACCCCAAAATTTCAATGTAGACCACACCGGATAAGCCGCTTTCTAGTAAGGGTTCGATGCTAAATCCACTTAGGGTAATGTCGCCGACATGGGTGATCCCGGCTTGTTTAAGTGAGGTGATGCCCTTGCGAATCGATTGTTGCTGATACTGTTCAAGGACGCCCTGTCTCTCGCGCATATTGGTGTTGCGTCGTAGGAATTGTTTCATCCACTTATGAAAAGGGATCGGAAGCCGTGAGCGAAAGCGTTCATACCAGCCAAGCTCTAAATGGGTATGTGCGTTGACGAGAGATTGTTGGGTCATTCGGTGTCGTTTTCCTCAGATTGTGTTGATTGATCTTCCGGCTCAGATTGGAGCTGAATGACTTGTTGAAATTCACGATGGGAGAAATAGCCCATCATGCCGATGCATAAGATTGCCATGATGAGAATGATGAGTAGGCGTGGTGCTAGCATGAGCCATAGGATGGGGAGGCAAAAGAGCGTGGCGAAAATGTACCAGATGGCGGCCATGGGGAGTTGGGGTAACTTGATGCTTAAGGTTCCTGATAGAAAACCGAATCCGGCACCAAACGTAGCACCGGCCATCATACCGAGTGTGAGGCCCACCACCACGGTGTACCACCACAGGCTACGGACCGGTGTGTTGATCATATTGATCCCCATGATGACCGCTCCCATAAGGGCCCCCGCTGGGGCACCCCCTTTCATCCCGCTTACGATCCCCATGATGCCACCGTTAAGTGGGGTTAGGGGCCTGATTTCAACGGTTGGGTCGGCTAAATTTGTCTGATTAGTCATAGAAAAATTCCTTGAGAAGTTCCCTGATAAGAACTTGTTTTATCATTATCTATTATTCGCAAAAAACGGGATTGTGCCTAAATTTTAACGGAATTAGAGGGGATGCAAATCGACTTTTGGTCAAGTAGACAACCTATACGCCTTGTGTTAATCTTAAATATGTTCGATGGTAGTTTCAAACAATAATGCAGTCCCTTCACCAAATAAAAAGGAATACAATTTATATGATCCAAGAACTAAAAACGGTTGTCTGTGTCGAAGACGAAGCTGAAATGATTGAACTTGTAAAGCTGATTTTGAATGCAAAACAGGGCTTTGAAGTGCATGGTGCCTTGGGGGGACAAGTCGGTTTGGAAAAGATTGCAGAGATTCAACCGGACTTGGTTTTGCTGGATCTGATGATGCCCGAAATTGATGGGTGGCAAGTTTATCAAAGTATGCGAGTTGATCCGGTGATGAATTCGATTCCAGTGATTATTGTGACCGCAAAAGCTCAGAGCATTGACAAAGTTTTGGGATTACATATTGCCAAAGTAGACGACTATCTTACGAAGCCATTTAGCCCTCAGCAGTTATTGGCAAGCGTCCATAAAGTGTTGGGGCGAACTGCGGCCGAGTCATAACTTTTACGAGTGAGGAGCTTATGTTTTGGATTGAGTTAGGAGTGTTTCATTTATGAGAATTCGATTTTGGGGTGTCCGAGGCACCATTCCTTCTCCGGGGCCTGATACGATCCGGTTGGGTGCTAATACATCATGTATGGATATTTTGACATCGGACCAGCATATTATCGTTTTGGATGCTGGGACAGGGATTCGCCGTTTGGGGCAAGTGCTGATACAAGAACATCCGGATCGGATTATCGGCACGCTGTTGATTAGCCATACCCATTGGGATCATATCCAAGGATTTCCATTTTTCGGCCCATTGATCGGACCAAACGGCCGTGGCAATCGCTTTGTGGTCGTGGGTCAGAAAATTTTGGGACAACAGCTTGAAGATATTTTGGCGGGCCAAATTGTAGAGCCTTACCTGCCCTTTTTATATAAGCAGCTAACGGCCGATATTCATGTCAAAGAGATGAATGAAGGAGAGTCCACGATTGTCGGGGACGAAACGATCGTTTGGGCGGCGAGTTTAGATCATCCCGGGGGCTGTTTGGGGTATCGTATTGAAAATGCGGGGAACGTGTTGGCGTATTGCACCGATACGAGCCACCGTGGTGGGCTGAACGAAAGTGTGTTGACATTGGCCAAAGATGCGGATGTACTGGTGCATGATGCGCATTGGACCCTAGCTGAGCGTGAAATGTTCCCTGATTGGGGGCATAGTAGCTGGTTGGAAGCGGCGCAGGCGGCGAGCGAAGCGAATGCGAAATGTTTGGCACTGTTCCATTATGCGCCCGATACGAGCGATGATGAGATGGAAGAGCGATTGGCTAAGACTCGTGAAATTTTCCCGAATACGATTTTAGCGGCCGAGGGGTTGGTGATTAATTTACCACCGAAGCCGGAGTATTATGAGGATGATTAGGGGAGACGTTTAGCATTTGGTTGTTATTTTTGCCGGTGAAATCAATCTCACTGTTTGAACAGCGGCCTGCGGCCTAAATAAGGCTGCAGGCCGCTGTTTTTGTAGGGGGATTGATCAACTGTGCTTTATTTGATAGTTGATTTAGTTGCGTTCGACGGAGCCGATATCGCACTGGGAGCCTTGCGGACGGCCGATGGAGCGCTGATCTGTGTTGAGGCAGGAGCCACCGCTACCATCTGTGGTGACGCTGGCGGGGTTGCCCGCATCAACGGCCGGACTGGCGTTGTTAGGCAAGTGGGTTTGGTTTGATCCGCCGTTGTTGGTGAGTGGGGCTAGATCGGCCGCACTGCCGGTGATATTGTTCCCTGTATTGCCGATGATATTACAACCGGCTGTGTTTTGAAGCAGATTGTAATCGAGTGAGGTAAAGAGGTTGCTGAAACAGTCGGGAGAACTGCTGGCACTATTGCCTGCGATAATTGTGTTTTGCGTTGTGCTGTCCCCGTAGAGGCCACCGCCGGTATTGGTGGCGGTGTTGTTGAATAGGGTCGCGTTTTGTAAGGTGGCACTATTGCCGGTGACGTAGAGGCCGCCCCCGTTGCCTGTGGCCGTATTGCCACTGATGGTTACATTGCGCCATGTGTTGCCTGCGGCGGTGTACACGCCACCTCCGTTGCCGCTGTTTTGGGTTTGGTTGTTGCTAATCGTGGTCCGTTGAATGGTGCTACTACCGGTCGCTTCGCTATAGAAACCGCCCCCATCGGTGGTGGCGATATTGCCGTTGAGCGTGCTGTCGCTCATGGTGAGTGCGCTGCCGTCCCCGTTGTAGAATCCGGCGCCGGTCGCGGCCGTATTGCTATTGATGGTGGTGGTGTTGACGACAATCGTGCCACGTGAATAGATACCACCACCGAGTTGTGCGGCGGAATTACTGTTGATGTCACTGCTATTAATGGTGAGGGTCGCCCCGAAATTGTTGTAGAGGCCGCCACCACGGCCGTTGCCGGTTGATTCAGGATTAGAAATGTTGTTGGCTACGGTCACGCTGGTGAGCGTGGCTGTTCCGGCGTTGTGGATCGCACCGCCGAAGCCATCTGCGCCGCCGAAGCCGTCTTGGTTGCTGTCGAGGGTGCTGTTGCTGATGTTGAGTGTCCCGGTGTTGTAGATCGCCCCGCCGGTGGTGCCGCTGGTGTTATTTTGTAGGGTCACTTGATCGAGGGTTAGGTTGCCCGCATTGTAGATCGCCCCGCCGGGGGTGTTGGGGACGAAGCCGTTTTGCATGGTGAGTTGGCTAAAACTGACGGTACGGCCGTTGTTGATGGTGAAGAGGCGGGTTCCTGACTGTTGGGGAGATCCGGCCGCTTGTACGATGGTACTGGCTTGCCCTGCTCCTTGGATTGAGACATCACGGCTAAATGTAACATCCCCTTCGGTATAGATGCCTGCGGCGAGTCGCATTTCATTTTGGGTGCTGTTATCGACGGCCGTCTGGATTAAACGATAGACAAAGCCATTGTCGCAAAGCCCATCACTGTCTCCATCGCTACATGTGGCATCAACATAGACCGCATCATCGTCATAGATGGTTAGAGTGGCATCGGGGCTGTCGAAACCGCTGTAGAGCGGGGCGGCCGAGCTGGCAATACCGGTTTGAATGGTGCAGGTTGCGGAGGGAACGCCATCGATTTGGGTGTCGTTGACATTGATGGTGACCGGAACACCTGTATTCCAGTTGGCTGGGGTGAGGGTGATTGAAGAAACCGCGAGTGAGCATTGGGTGTCGGCCGTCGATAGCGGGATGGTGACATCGCTGGCCGGCTGGCTGGTGAGCGTATATTGAATCGTGATTGATCCGGTCGCTTCGGACACAGCGGTGGTGAAGGCTTGGTTGAGACCGGCCGTGTCATCGCTGTTTAGGGTGATGGTGGCGCGACTGTTTTGGATCGTCCCGTTATTGGGAGAGAAAAGCTCTAAGAAAAAGGTTTCGTTGTTTTCGGCGAGCAAATCATCGGTTAACGGGATCGTAATGGTTTGTGGGGTGCGGTCGTTGCCGGACCACGAAACGGAGCCGTTAACAGCGGTGTAATCGCTACCGGCGAGCGCGCTATTGTCTATCGTGCGATAGCTAACCGAGGTATCACCGTCTCCCCCTTCGCGCAAAATAGAGAGGGTAACGCTACCGGCATTTTCATTGACCGTGACTCCGGCGACCGATAATTCGGCCGGTGAGGTGCCACCGCCGCCGTTCGATATCGGGGTGTTGGTGGGGATCGGGCTGGCTGTTGCTGTGGGGCTGGCTGTTGGCGTTCCGGTTGGTGTCGGAGAAGGAGACGCGGTTGGTGTGGATGTGTTGGTTGCGGTGGGGGGGCTGGTTGGTGTTTCGGTCGGTACGGCCGTTTCGGTGGGGATTTCGGTAGGGATTTCGGTAGGGGGAACTGTGGCCGTCTCGGTGGGGATTAGCGTGGGT
>WTJY01000078.1 GCA_011524645.1 Anaerolineales bacterium
TGGGAAGCAGTAAAAGAGTACAAAATATCATATTTTGATAAATCTCTTACAACGGACGCAAAGCAATGTATTCTGAAATTCTATTCCCAACGCCCTTTGGCTGTTGAGGGGCTTTAAAAAAGAGGTTTTGTTGGTTGCCGCGCAACCAACAAAACCTCTTTGGAAGAGTTCGCCGTCGCCGGTGGCGAGCGTTTCGCCCCATTTGGGGCAAAAAAAGGCGCCAACACAAAATCCATCTACCCAGAGGAGCTGATTTTGCTGGAATTTTAGCAATTTTATGTTAATTTTGATGCTTCCATAACTATTGACGAAGATATTAAACAAGGAACATACAATGCATTTGACTGATCGTGAACGAGACAAACTGTTGGTATATGTTGCGGCTGAAGTGGCCCGAAAAAGACAAGCAAGAGGATTGAAGCTAAATTACCCAGAAGCGATCGCTATTCTAACGGCCGATGTAATGGAAGCTGCCCGTGATGGTAAATCGGTAGCTGAAATTATGGTTTGGGGGACGACAATCTTAACTCAAGACGATGTGATGGAGGGGATTCCCAGCATGATTCATGAAGTTCAAGTTGAAGCTACATTTCCCGATGGTACCAAGCTGGTAACCCTGCATGATCCGATCCAATAATTGTGATCATGTTCTTTTTGGCAAAATCATGAATTGATAGGAGATATTGAAGATGAAACCCGGTGAATATTTAATAGATGAAGGCGTAATTGAAGCCAATGTCGGGCGTGAAACAGTCATGCTATTGGTTACCCATCGTGGAGATCGGCCGATTCAGGTTGGTTCTCATTTCCATTTTTATGAAACGAATCATGCACTTGAATTTGATCGTGAGGCGGCCAGAGGTATGAGGCTTAATATTCCGGCCGGATTAGCAGTGCGTTTTGAACCCGGTGAGCAAAAAGAAGTAACCCTCGTTGCCTACGCTGGCGAACGCATTGTGTACGGACACCGTGCTTTGGTCAATGGCTCCATTTAAAAATATCATATAGAAACAACCACAAAACCATGACGCTAAATATTCCAAATAAACAATATGCTGATTTATATGGCCCGACTGTAGGGGGCCGTGTTCGTCTCGCTGATACAGACCTTTTAATTGAGATAGAGAAAGATTTTACGACATATGGAGACGAAATCGCCTTTGGTGGGGGTAAAGTCATTCGGGATGGTATGGGGCAATCGAGCCGAGCCACCCGAGAAGATGGGGCACTAGATCTGGTCATTACCAATGCGATTATTCTCGACCATTGGGGTATTGTAAAAGGTGATATCGGTATTAAAGACGGCCGGATTGTTAAAATCGGTAAAGCGGGGAACCCCGATGTACAAGCCGGTGTTGACCCTGAGTTGGTAGTGGGACCATCTACAGAAGTCATTGCTGGAGAACATCGTATCGTGACCGCTGGTGGTATCGATGCCCATATTCATTTTATTGCCCCACAACAAATCTATGAAGCGTTAAATAGCGGTGTCACAACGATGCTTGGTGGAGGGACCGGCCCCGCAACGGGTACCAATGCAACGACATGTACCCCCGGATCATGGAATCTTGGTCGTATGTTGCAATCTGTTGAAGCATTTCCCGTTAATTTCGGTTTTTTGGCCAAAGGGAATGCGGCAACAAAAGCCCCTCTCTATGAACAATTAAAAGCGGGTGCGATCGGTCTAAAGTTACATGAAGATTGGGGGACAACCCCGGCCGTGATCGACACGGCACTTAGTGTCGCTGATGAGTATGATGTGCAAATTGCGATTCATACCGATACTCTAAATGAAGCCGGCTTTGTGGAAGATACTATTGCGGCTATCGCTGGACGGACAATTCACACCTACCATACAGAAGGAGCTGGCGGGGGGCATGCCCCCGATATTATCCGTATCGCGAGTGAGAATTATGTTCTTCCCTCATCAACCAACCCGACACGGCCGTATACTATTAACACCGTTGCCGAACATCTCGACATGCTTATGGTGTGCCATCATCTTAATAGCCAAGTGCCTGAAGATGTCGCTTTTGCAGAAAGCCGGATTCGGGCAGAAACAATTGCCGCTGAAGACATTCTTCATGATATGGGGGTCTTTAGTATGATCGCATCCGACAGTCAAGCGATGGGGCGTGTCGGGGAAGTTATTTCACGCACGTGGCAAACTGCACATAAAATGAAAGTACAAAGAGGGGCATTAGCCGAAGACTCTGCTAGAAATGATAACTTTCGTGCGAAACGATATATCGCGAAATACACCATTAACCCTGCGCTGACACATGGAATCGCTCATGAGGTAGGCTCTATCGAAGCGGGTAAACTGGCTGATATTGTATTATGGAAGCCTGCATTTTTCGGTGTGAAGCCTGAAATTGTGGTGAAAGGCGGTACTATCGCTTGGAGTGTGATGGGGGATGCAAACGCCAGTATTCCTACCCCCCAGCCGGTTTGGTATCGCCCGATGTTTGGCGCTTTCGGCAAAGCAACACCCGCTACCAAGCTTAGTTTTATGTCTGAAGCGAGTGTTCATGCGGGGGTTGCTGAAACCCTTGGTTTGCAGACTCCTGTCGCTACTGTCAAAGCATGTCGATCTGTTAGTAAGAAAGATATGATTCACAATGAAGGCACACCTGTGATCGAAGTCGATCCCGAAACATATGAAGTACGTGCTGATGGAGAGTTATTAGCTTGTGAACCGGCCGAGGTTCTACCATTGGCGCAAAAATATTTTCTTTTTTAGGATTAACTATGTGTAATACTCATACCCATGCTCATACCCCTAGTTTGTTTGATACAAACCTTGATGATGTTTTTGTTGTCGGGATCGCTGGCCCTGTCGGTAGCGGCAAGACCGCATTAGCCGCATTGATGAGTCGCCAACTGAGCGATCAATTTAATTTAGCCGTGGTCACCAATGATGTGTATACCAAAGAAGATGCGGAATTCTTGATTAAAAATGCGGTTTTACCTCCGACGAGAGTTCGTGGTGTTGAAACCGGTGCGTGCCCTCACTCCGCTATTCGCGATGATGTTTCAATGAATGTTGAAGCGATTCTTGATTTACGTGACGCGATTGATGGACTCGAACTGGTGATTGTTGAGAGCGGGGGAGATAACTTGACCGCTTCATTTAGCCCAGATTTAGCAGATGTTTGGATTTATGTGATCGATGTATCGGCTGGTGATAAGATCCCCCGTAAAGGTGGCCCCGGAATCGCTCGTTCCGATTTGTTAGTGATCAATAAAATCGACTTAGCTCCTCTTGTGGGTGCTGATCTAGGGGTGATGGATCGCGATGCAAAAATGATGCGTGGTGAAACACGACCATTTACATTTTCAAATCTCAAAACAGAAGAAGGATTAGACTATATTTTGGATTGGGTTAAGACCTTGATGGTTGCCCGTACCCCTATCGCTTAAATAGAGGTGTACTGCCGATGAATCCAATGACCGTAGAAAAAGGATATATCAGCATATCAATCCGTTGACTCTCTCTCTATCTTATGTTAATATGCGTCACTGATGCCCCCTCTAGGGGGCTTTTCCCGTTGTAAATTTCCAATTGGACTAGTAAAAGCGAGATAAGAAGATTAGAAGAAGACGCCCTACGAATAGAAAGATGAGCAATACGATTAACTATCGTATAAACGGCCGAATCCGTGCCCGCGAGGTACGCTTGGTCGGTGCCAATAACGAGAACCACGGTGTGGTTTCTATCCAAGAAGCTTTGCGCTTGGCGCGCGATGCTGAACTCGATTTGGTCGAAGTTGCTCCAAACTCTGATCCACCCGTTTGTCGTATCATGGATTATGGTAAGTTTGCCTATGAAAAGACACGCAAAGAGCGGGAAGCACGAAAGAACCAAAAGAAAGTTGAGACAAAAACGATCAAGCTTAAGCCAAAGATCGCTCAATTTCACCGCGATTTGCGCGTTAAACGTGCCCGCGAATGGTTAGAAGAAGGGAAAAAAGTTCGGGTTATGGTTCGTTTCCAAGGTCGCGAAATTCAATACACAGAAATCGGCAAACAGCTGATTATGGGTGTAGCTAAAGAGCTAGAAGAATTCGCTGAAATTGAACAACGTCCCAATATGGAAGGTTGGTCAATGTCGATGGTACTGGCCCCTAAGAGCGCCACGAAATAATTTCCGATTGATCGATCACCAATCACTTGCTTGACAATTGACTGAGTAGCACGGTTAGACCCCCATTATGGGGGTCTTGTTGTGAGAGGTAATCATATGGCTAAAGCAAAAACCAAAAAGTACAAGATGAAGACTTATAAGTCGGCCGCAAAACGGTTCCGTATTACCAAAAACGGAAAAGTATTGCGCACAAAGCAAGGGAAAAGTCACTTGCGTCGGCGTAAGTCAAAACGTGCACTTAACCAGTTGGATAAATCGCTCGAAGTGACCTGTACAGGTGACAAAAAGCGTATTATGAAGTTGGCTCCTTACTTGAAAAAGTATCGTGCCAATCCACCAGCCGGTTCTAAAAACTAGATTGATCCGCTGCCCGGCCTCGGTAACCGATTAAATCGGGGGCTTGAGCGCCGGAGCTAACAAATGCGAGGTATTTAAATATGAGAGTAAAAGGTGGTTTCGTCACCCAAAGACGTCACAAAAAAATCATCAAAATGACCAAAGGTCAATGGGGCACACGGAGCAAATTGTTCCGTCGCGCCAACGAAGCGATGATGAAATCTTACTGGTACGCGTATCGCGACCGTCGGGTTCGTCGTCGTGAATTTCGTCGTTTGTGGATCGCCCGTATCAATGCGGCCGCTCGTCAAAACGACATCAACTACAGCCGCTTTATGCACGGCTTGAAAAAAGCAGAAGTTGAATTGGACCGTAAGGTCTTGGCTGACATCGCGGTGCGTGATGCAGATGCTTTTGCAGCATTAGCGAATATCGCCAAGGAGGCTCTGCAGGCGTAAAGCCCACAGCGGCCGTGTTACTTAGTCAATTGTCAAGCAAACAAAAAGCGCGAGTTTTTAACTCGCGCTTTTTTTATTTCTTTTCGTTTGGATGCGGACTTACTCACTAAAGCTTCACTCTTTTTGTGGAAAATCGCCGGATATATGGTTTTAGTTTGGTGAAACCGAACACAGATCGTGAGCGATCTTAAAAGATAGCAAGACGGGTCCGCTTGGCCTTATTCATATTAGCTTACTTTTTTAAGAACTGGCAAGCCGTTTTTGGTTTCTGAAACTTGGTAACCCGCGGGAAGTGTTTCAAGTGAGCGTTCGTCATTTACTTCTTTTGCGAAGTAGTAAATGCTAGAGATTTTGCCACTTGCTACGACACGATCTTTTTTGTGAAGAAAATAGGTTACACCTTTTGAATTTGTTTTTGAAAAAGCCATTAGTGTTATCCTCGCTTGATTAAAATGAAATGGTATTGTAGAGAACATATGATCTCAATTTGATTATGTTAACACGTTTGTGACTGAAAATCAACCTACATTGACGCTTATTCATCAGATTGCTATACTGTCTGTTCGCCTTTTAAACTAACTTAATTAAAAAATAAAAACTGTTAAGTGAATTTCATATATATGTTCGCTTACCGTTCTATTTGCTTGTTGGCTAG
>WTJY01000202.1 GCA_011524645.1 Anaerolineales bacterium
AAACCATTATTCGTACCATCCAACAAGCGGATGAAGAAGCGGCCCGCCCCTTCGCCCTACGCTAATTCTGAAACCCAAATAGGAGGTAACTGTTCACTCCCCCTAGCTGTGGCCGGTGTCCTCACCGAGCCACAAACGGTGCGGTGAGTCAAAACTGCTGCGGGAGGTGAATAATTACAATAGGAGACATCATGTCAGATATTATCAAAATGGATTATCGGCTCATGGCCGATATGATTCGCACATTTAGCCGTGGACAGGCACGTTTAGAAGAAACACGCCAAGAAATGGAAAGCATCGCGCTCGAACTTGACGACGGCGCACTACTCGGCCGTGGCGGTTCCACACTTAGCGATGCGCTACGTACTAAGCTAAACCCATCGATTACTCGTCTGCACGATAAATTTCACGAACTCGCGGCCGATGTGCAGCAGGCGATGGATGAAATGCAGGCGGCCGACCAATCATCAAAAGGAATGTTTTAATCAAATCAAATCAATTCAATTCGGAGGACAATCATGCTCGTTTTAGAATCATGGCACGAACAGATGATGCGCTTCGCGCGACAAGTCGTCTCTTGGGTGCAATCCCAGCTTAACAATCAAATCAATATCGTTGAAGAACAGGTTGCGACAGGGCTTCGTGCCATTATCGAACAGATCGTCGGCGGTGTTTGGATCGGCCGTGGTGCCGATGCCTTTGTCGAAGAGGTTTCCAACCTCGTTCTCCCCGAAGTCGGCCGGGTGGGCAATGTGATCAACACCACTCAGCAAAACATCTCCCACGCAGTCGATACCATTGACCGCGCCGACGAACAGGTCACCCAACTCGTCAACGGATTGGCCGATCTATTTGCCAATATCTATCATTAAGTACTTCATCCCAGAAGCTTTGCCAATTTTGCAGAACACATTGTTTTGCGCCCCTCTCCCATGAGGAGAGGGGCTGGGGGAGAGGGTTAATCCACCTCCCCCAACCCCACCTGATAGGAGGGGAGTAAATCCAATGGGTTGATTAATTTGGCGAAGGCATTGACTGAGTATTTAAGAAATAGCCACCGAAAAAACCTAATCAACAACATCACGAGCCGCCATAGGCGGTGACCAGTCAAGCAAGACACTCTAAACCCACGAGAATCAAAAATGAACGCAACACAAGGTGTATACATGGACCCCAGCGCCGTCAGTGGCATCGCCACTCGACTGGGCTCCCTCGGTAATATTTTAATCAACGTCAATCAAGCGATGGAACGGCTCATGGGCCGTCTTAAATCAACCGCATTCGTCGGCCGTGTGGGTGGCAACGCGGTCGCTTCCTACCTCGATGTGATCCAGCCACAAATCAAACAGGTCGCCGACAAATGCTTAGAGCTAGAGCAAGATTTGCAAGCATCAATTAAAGCGTATGAGCAAGGGGACGCGCAGGGCGCAACGCGATTCCACTAATTTGCTCCGCTCATCCCCAAAGGGTTACGCCTAGGGAATGGTGTCCACGGCCGTAAGCAGTTGATTTACGGCCGTGGCCCACGCGGTCGGTCGCTCTAAATGAACCGTATGCCCAGCCCCTTGAATCACCCGATGACTCCCGTTCGGCAACAACGGCAACATCTTTTGCGCAATCCCCACAAATTTCCTGTCCAATTCCCCCGTCAATAAAGCCACCGGTATCGACAGTTCAGTTAATCGTGGCCAAAGATTCGGTTGCACGCCGGTCCCCATACCGCGCAAGCTATGAGCCAACCCCAACGGCCGATTTCGCAAACGTTGCCTCCGCAGACGCAGCCGTACCCCATCATCAAGTCCCTTCTGGCTATCCCATAACCCCAAGCTCTCCCAAAAATCAACAAACAGCTCAATTCCATCCCGTTCAATTCGTTCAGCCAGCTTATTGTCTCTCACCTGACGTTCTGTTCGCTCGGGCGCAGTTGCTAATCCCGGCGAACTGCTTTCCAAAATCAAGCTGTGGACAACCTGTGGAAAATTCAGCGCGAAATAAAGAGAAAGCCGACCACCCATCGAATACCCTAGCACATCAACTTGCGCCACTCCCAACATCCCAAGCAGTTGGGCTAAATCGGCCGCCGCATACATCATCCCATAGCGCTCTGGCGCACTAGGCACACTCGTCCGGCCGTGCCCCAGCAAATCAACCGCAATTAAAGGACGAGTCAAAGCCAAATCGGGAAAAAGCGGTTCCCAATTTTCGCTCCCCCCCGTAAACCCATGCAGAAGCAAAAGCGGCCGTTTTGCCCCAAACCGCCCAGACATTCGTACAAAATAAGAAACATCACCCACATCAATTTGCCGCGTTACCGGATCAGAAAAACTCATCTTTACCCCATCTCTCACCACACGATTATCAGCCTCACGGCGAAGTACGTCTCAATAGCAAATATAACCATATCCACCGATCGATTTTCACAAACATACCGCATCTTTCACACACAGCCCGCATCTCTTATAATCCCCCCATGAGCAACTTTTACGAACAAGTTTACGCCGTGGTTCGGGCGATCCCCAAAGGAAAAGTCACGACCTACGGCCGAGTCGCCCGCATGCTCGGCCGACCACGTGCCTCCCGCGCCGTGGGGTACGCCTTGAATGGCTTAAAAGACAAACAACACGATCCCGCTTATGCGGCCGTTCCGTGGCATCGCGTCATCAACGCCCAAGGCCGCATTAGCGCCGTCAACCGCGAACTCAGCGCCAACCGCCAAGCTCAACGCCTGCTCGCTGAAGGGGTTCACGTGAGCGATGGCTTACAAATCAGCCTCAAAAAACACATTTGGGACGGACTCAGCATCTTTGAAATCGAAGAGATACTAGAAAACAAGGGATAAACGATAGGGTTAGGGATAGGGAGGAGCCTATGCCAAGACGATTTTTCTACATCTATCATCCATCGCCCCTCCCCCCCCATCAAGTTGACATAAAGCTGTTTCGGTGCGAACTCTAATGAATGAGTCATGAAAGCGACATAAGCCCTTTCCTACTTCCTACTTCATCTTTCCTACTTCCTCTTTCATCCTTTAATCTATCGGCGACGCATACAAACACTTCAAATACTCCCCCTCAGGAAAGCGATCCACCACCGGATGGTCAATCGCATGTCCGGTGCGGAAATGTTCCCACAACGGCCGTTCAACCTCTTCGGCCGCCGCAAACACCGCCGTAAAAAACTGATCCGGCTTGACACGGCTCGAGCAAGAAGCCATCACCAAAATTCCCCCCGGCGCAACTAGCGTGAGCGCCAAATGGGTCAGCCGCGCATAAGATGACACCGCTCGCCCTACCTCTTTTTGGCTCTTAGCAAATGCTGGGGGATCAACGATTACCAGATCAAATACCGCCCCTTGCCCCGCCAATTTAGCCAGCTCAGAAAACGCATCCCCAGCCACTGAATAATGAGGCACATCAGGCGCATTGCGCGCCACATTCGCGGCCGCATCCCGCAGCGCAGGCTCGCTAATATCCAGACTCGTCACTTCTTTCGCCCCACCAGCGGCCGCATAAGCGGAAAACCCGCCACTGTAAGCGAACACATCAAGCACCCGTTTCCCTTTAGCCAACCGGCCGACCCGCTGCCGATTATCTCGATGATCAAAAAAGAAGCCGGTTTTATGCCCATGCACCACATCGGCCGCAAAAGTCAGTCCGTTTTCTATAAACTCAATCGGCGCATCAGGCACAGTGCCACGTAAAACCATCCCATCGGTCAAGCCAAACGCCCCCGCGCTTTGCAAATTGCGACTGAGTCGCAAAATCCAACGCTCGGCCGGACAAACGTCATCAATCGCGGTCAGCAGGGTCCCAAAGTGGGGCAACCAACCGGCCGAATAGAGCTTTATCACCAACGTATCCGCATAGCGATCAATAATGAGGCTCGGCAACCCATCCGCTTCCCCGTACACCAGCCGATAGCCGGTTGTCTCTTGCTCAGGCAACGCTGCGCGTCGCTCGGCCGCTTCACGCAGTTTAGCGGTAAACCAAGCTTGATCAATTTTCGCAGGGGTGTTGTGTTGTAGGATCTTTACCCGAATCGGAGACGCTGGGTCATATAGGCCAACCGCTAAAAACTTCTTTTTCTGGTCAAACACGACAGCCAAATCCCCTGCACGGCCGTCTTGTTTTTGCTGCTGAATCGCTTGATCAAAAAGCCACGGGTGGCCGCCACGGAGTTGTTTCTCCGCCGCTTTGCTCACGCGCAATGCGAGGCGCTTGGGGCTAGGGGGTGGGAGATTAGCAATCAGTTTTGTTGCTACGGGGGTCAGGTTAATAGGACCGCTCATGAGTTTGGCCCCGGCATGCCCAAAATTTCACGAACCTGAACCGTATCGAGCGCAATTTGTTCTTTTAGCTCGTTAAAGCTCCCAAATTTCTTTTCCGGCCGAGTCCGTTCAATAAATTCAAGGGTGACAATTTGCCCGTACAGATCCCCCGAAAAATCAAGCAAATGGGATTCAACCCGCAAATTCAACCCATCAATCGTCGGCCGTACCCCGATATTGGTCGCCGCCGGATAACGCACATCCCCCACCGTCACATAGCTCGCGTACACCCCATACGCCGGAATAATCAGCTCTTCCCACACCGCTAAATTAGCGGTCGGAAACCCGATCGTACGGCCGCGCTGATCCCCCACAACCACTTCACCGCTAACCGCATACGGCCGCCCTAGGCTCGCGGTCGCATCAGCCATATTCCCCTCGGCCAAGCGGCGACGAATCCGACTACTACTCACCCGTTTCCCGTTGATAAACAGCTTTTCGGTGTATTCGTGCACAGTAAAAGGAATTTCGGTTTGCAGTTGGCGCAAAAAGCCGGCCGTTCCTTCCCGCTTATACCCAAAGCCGAAATCACCGCTCCAAATTTGGCGCATACTCAGATGTTCTTGTAGCTGCGCCACAAATTCGGCCGCGCGGGTTTCGCGGGTTTCACCGGTAAAGGGGTAAATCACCACCTCATCAATACCGAGCGCCCGCAAACGGCGCGCCCGTTCGTCGAGTGTGCCTAAATAGAGACGGCCAGACAATCCTTGAAGGACAACTTTGGGGTGCGGATAAAAGGTCACCACGGCCGTGCGTAGCCCATTTTCGTGCGCCTGGCTCACCATCGAGCGGAGCAATGCTTGGTGGCCCAGATGAACCCCATCAAAAACCCCCAAAGCGACGGCCGTGGGGGTAGTTTTATCAGAAACTTGCGTGAGATCAGTAACGTACTGCATGCCGCAGATTATACAGGGGACCGAGGAGAATGGAAAAGCCCCAACTAAACAATTTCAATATTTCTTTTGTTATTCGACTCGTACGGTCGCGCCCTCCCATCCTATGCACTTGTCTCCAAACCTATGGGGGCGCGTTTTCCGGTATCGATGAATGAATCTCATATTGGGGATCGGTTTGTGTATAGTTTGACAATGTCACACTTAAAGGTGGAAACCGATTTTCTCGCGAACCGCCTGTAGGAGCGGGACAAGCGGGGAAAATAGTCCAACCACTCCGCCCAAGTCATATTTATCACTAGAAAATATAAATTGTTGTGCTAAAGATTTACGATCACGTCTCTGTTACCACACGTTTGCCTTGGATAACCCGATGCCCCCATTGGCACAACCTTCACCCAATGCTAGAATCCTTTCTGCGCTTACACCCCTTACAAAAACAACATCTAAACTGGCCCACGATTAATCCCCCAACCCAAACAGCAATCAATAAAGTGGGCCAGCTCAAACACACCATCTATGGATTACCCAACCAAAGACCTCAGCATCGTTGTCCCCGTCTACAACGAAGAAGAAAACCTCAAACCATTACACGACGAAATCACGGCCGCCCTTGCCAACCAAAACCTCGACTACGAAGTGATCTACGTCGATGACGGCAGCAAAGACACCAGCGTCCAAGTCATCAAAGAACTCCACGCGGCCGACCCCCGTGTCGTCCTCGTCCGCTTTCGGCGCAACTTCGGCCAAACGGCCGGTTTCTCCGCCGGTTTCGACCACGCCCAAGGGAAAGTGATCGTCACCATGGACGCCGACCGCCAAAACGATCCGGCCGATGTCCCCGCCCTTCTCGCCAAGCTCGAAGAAACCGGAGCCGATGTTGTCAACGGCTGGCGCGAAAACCGCCAAGACGGCTTTTTGTTGCGCAAACTCCCCAGCCGAATCGCCAACAACTTCATCGCCAACTCGACAGGAGTCAAACTCAAAGATCGCGGCTGTTCAATCCGCGCCTTTCGCTACCAAGTCATCCGCGATTTACGCCTCTACGGCGAAATGCACCGCTTCATCCCCGAACTGGTCAACGATGCAGGCTACACCATGGTCGAAGTCTCCGTAAACCACCGCGCCCGCGTCGCCGGTGAATCAAAATACGGCATTTCCCGCACCTTCCGCGTCCTGCTCGACCTCATGACCGTCCTCTTTCTACGCAAATACAGCGCAAAACCGATGCACCTCTTCGGCTGGATCGGCCTCCTATCCGGCTTTTCCGGTTTCTTAATCGCGGCGGCTCTCACTTTCCGCAAAATCTGGGAAGGGATCACAGGTGGCATGACCGGCTTCCAAGCCTACGAAATCGGCTCCCGCCCCCTCCTACTCCTCGCCGTTCTCCTCATCATCCTCGGCGTTCAATTCATCATCAGTGGCCTCACCGCCGAACTCCTCGTCCGTACCTACCACGAAAGCCAAAACAAACCGATTTACCGCGTCCGTGAAGTCATCCGCACGACGAATAACGAATGACGAATATCGACCACACGGCAGTCACCCCCTGTAGGGGCAAAAGGAATGCGGCGCGAGAATCGAAGCGCGAGCAAAGTTGGAGCAGTCATTCCTTTTGCCCATGAGACAACACGTGGTTCAAGTGACGAGCAACGAATGACGAACGACGAACAATAAACACCGCTCACACGGCGGTCAACATCCACATTCCCCGAACCCTTTCCGCCTTCATCCTTCCGCCTTCCGCCCTTCTCTACTTCTCCAACCGGTCATACCGCAACAGCCCCATCGCATCAATCTCCAACCCCGTCACCTTGCTTAACGAAAGCGCAAAATTCTTCTCCTGCGTCAAATCAAGCGTCGGTTCCGATTGCGCCCAAAGCGTTTGGATCTGCTCATAAGCTTGGTTCCGTGACGCAATGTTTGCGGGAGGCAAAATTTCCATTGCTGACACCGCCGCCGCCATTTGCACATCCTCATAGTTCGAACAAATTCGATCAGTGTTATAGACAAAGAAATTAATCCAATGGGCCGGATCGATATAGTTCGGTGGTTGCCCAACAGATGGCCAGCCGAAAATATAGGCGCTCCCAGTATCACACGCGGTCGCCCGAAATCCTTCCGTAAACCCAGACCCGATAATATTGACTACAAACAAACCGGTTTGTTCTAGTTGTCGCTCAATTTCGGCCGCATACTGGGCCTCAATAGCCGAATATCGGCCGGAACTCTCATACTCGATCACCGCAAAAACCGGTGCCTCTGCCGTATACCCCAGCTCCTCTAATATCTCTCTCGCCCGCGTCAAATCGCGGGTCGGCTGGGTCGCCACAGCTCCCGGTACCCCATCGGGGATCGGACTATAAAGCGGGTCACGTAACCCTTGGAACAACTCAGCCAATGCTTCCCGATCAATGGCCAACGCGGCCGCTTCCCGAATTTGCGGATTGTTCCACGGAGGGGTGTTATGGTTAAAGACAATATAGCTTTTGAAAACTGTAGCCCCTTTCCATTGGGTAAAACCATCTTGTGCGCTCAAGGCTACCATATCAGCATACGGGAACCCTTGCCAAGCCACATCGATCGCCCCCAACTGAAGTGCTTCCCGAATCTCTGCCGCGCTATCATAAAACAAGATCTGAACCCGCCCCATCAATGGCGGGTCGAGCGGCCACTGCGGGTTCGCTTCCATACGGAGCTGCTGCCCTTGTTCCCAAGCCACAATCGAATAAGGACCGATTCCACCACACGTGGTGTTCGGGGTCGCTTCAAGCGGCAAGCAGTTTTGGCTACCGATAAAGTAAGGCGGGGTCGCCAAGTAGCTCAAAAAATAGGATGTTGCTTCGTTTAGCAAAATTTTAACGGTCAAATCATCGATCACTTGAATCGCATCACTATCTGGGAACCCATCGATATTGGCATCTCGTAGCAGATTTTTCACCATAAAGTTACCAGACGTCGCCGGCCGGTCTAAGCTATATTTCACATCGGTCGCTGTCAGTGGCGATCCATCCGGAAAGGTCAATCCTGGCCGCAAACTGAAGGTGTACTCACGGCCGTCCGGTGAAACCAACGGCAGCGCTTCGGCCAAAACCGGCACCAATTCATTATCCGGCGTAAAGCCGACCAACCCGCTCATCGTATTGGTTTTAATCTCCCACGACAGAGGCGCCGGCTCACCAGACGGGTCCAAATTAATGTCACCACCGATCACCCCGATCACAAACTCACGGTCCAAGGTTCCGATCAGGGATTGCCCCGCGACCAAACGCTCTTGCTCAATTAGCCATGTTTGTTGATATTGGCGATTCGTCTCGGCCGTCTCAACAATCGCCTGATTTAACTGCTCAAGCAAAACCGTATTGGCCGCCGCGACCGCAATGCCATATGATTTTTGGCTAATCCACCCCTCACGGCCGTCTCCACCCGCAATTCGTAGCTGTTGGTAATAGGTATCGACATACAACAATGCCGATTCATGATCCATCACCACACCACCCACTTCATTGTTGATCAACGCCTGTAACGCCTGTCCGGTCGAGGCATACCGGCTAATCGTATCATCAGTACGGCCGATAATTTGACGCGCCGCCTGCTCCCCATCACTATTCGCGGCCACCCCGACCGGCGCGGTCGCAGGCAAATCCGCATAGCTATTTATCGCTTGCTCATTGGCCCGCACCACCAACACTTGGCCGATTTCTAAATACGGCTGCGTAAACGCGATCCCCGTAGGCATCACATCCGGGATGCGCAAGGCGGACACGGCCGCATCAAACTCACCCCGCGCCACGCTATCCAACATCCCCTCGTAAGGGGTCACCACAAAACCCGCATCCGCTCCCAACTGGGCCGCTAAACTCCGTGCCACATCAGGATCAAACCCGCTCAGCTCACCCGATGACTCAATCATACCAAACACAGGATTCCGTGCTGGGGCATCGGTTGCAATCGTAATCTGCGTAATCTCAGCGGCCGTTTGCGGATACACCACAGGGGTTGCCGTCGGCGGCACCAACGGGGTCGCTGTCGCCGGTATCGCTGTCGGGGTCGCGGGCACTTGCGTAACCTCCGGCTCTGAGCCACCACACGCGGCTACCAATAAACAAAGCAAAACAGAAAGCGTTAAAATTTTTATTTTCGCCATAACATTTCTTCGATTAAAAACAGATTACACAGAATTTAGAATGAAGGGGAAACAATGTGCAGGGGGTAGGCAGATAACAAACCACGATCACATATCGACCTTGTTAACCGTTGCCTATTTACAAAAAACTCAAATTTGCTTGGCCGAAGGCCAAACAAACCCTCTAAAATCAGGTTTTTTCGGTGGCGTTGCCGCTGAAAAAACCTGAAAAATGTTTCTGCGAGCCGCTGTAGGCGGTGAACAGTCAGAGGAACAAAATCGCAAGCTAACACCACAAATGAAGTGATCTACCTAGCCTCTAAAAGCAACCGCGTTACAACATAGGGAATACGATATTGGCCACAATCAACAAAATAAACATAGCACCTGCCAAGCCAAAAATGACCCGTAAGTCTTTAATAACGTAGCTATATTCTTCTTGTAATTCCTCAACTGGGACTTTTTTCAAACGGCGCGCACTCCGTTTAGCAGGGACAGAACGGGGGATACCTTGTCCTGAATCTTGGCGGCGACGTTGTACACGATTACGGTTACGGTCGGCCGAACGGCTACTTTTTCTACTCATGATTCCTCAACTAGATCAGCGAAAACGACGATGCGTTTGTTGTTAACTAAATAGGGATAGCAGGAAATTAGGGTTAAACTGGCGTGGTCTGTGGGGGCCATGACTTCCACGGCCGTCGGTTCCACTACCCGAATTTCATGGATCAGATAAGTGTAACTTTGTTGTGCGGTCGAAACAACGACTTCGTCACCGGGGTTCAGCTTGTCCAAATGCCGAAAAATCTCCCCATAAATATCATTATGGGCCGACAAAACCATATTGCCGACCTCTCCCGGATTGGCGGTACCGATCGTATGCCCCACCCCTTTTTTCAACTGCTCTGGTTCATGACCAGACACAATCGACGCATTTACTTCGATATTCCCAATTGAAATTTGGCGCGGTTGTTGTGGCGCGGCCGTTGGAATTGGCGGCGGGATATAAGCATCGACCAACGGCCGTAAATGCACCGGAATATCCCCTGCCTCTTCATAAGAGATCGAGCGCCCATCGACCGGCGGCTGATGTCCGGTCGGCAATACGACCAAATCGATCACCGGCGGCAGGGTCGGCGTGGGTGAAGCGAGCAAAGGAGCTACGGCCGCTTGCTGGGCCACCGCCACATCCCGATTTAGCTCCAAGGCAGATGTCACTAGCGAACCAATGACCACAATCAAGCCGATAACAGCCCCCACCTCAACCAGTAACAACATCTTGTTAAACACCCAGCGCCATTTAACCGGCTGACGTTTAGAGCTATTTTCAGATTCAGCGACAGTGTCACCATCTTCAGCTACATTGGTCGGCACGCGCCACAGGTTCGGCTTACCAGATCGCAGTGCGGCCGTTGGCGGGGGAGCTAAACGCCCCACCTCAACCACACGGCCGTCCTTTTTCAGTCTCTGCAAACGCTGTTCACGCGCCGCCAGCCGCTTTTCATAAAGAGCCTGATGCAACTCTTCTTCACTAAATCGATTCAAATTTCGTCGTGTCATTCGTCACTCGTCACTTGCTATTTGTCATTCGTCACTCGCCACTCACAAAGAGTAATCCGGAATCTCCGTTCCGTCCAAACCATTAATTTTCAACTCACACCGAAATTGCGTATTTATACGTATATCGGCTCCTCCTCAATTCACCTAAACTATAGACATCAACTGACTTTTAACAACGAAGCGGCCTGGAATTTCCCGTAAATTTTATGAGAAGAGAAACTCATTTTGTTATCTAGGCACTTCACCATTCCATTTCATCATAACCAGTGAACATGTGTGGTTCACCACAACCAAATCACTCATTACAACCTATTACGCCATTCAACACCACATCCAAACCCGCGTAATCATCCATACAAATCAGTGATTCACTCCAACTAAACCACAACCTCATCATAGCAATCATTACAACAAGCTAACTCCTGTCTCCCGCCCATCGACTATCAGTTAGGCATCATAGACACATCATACCAAGGTATACTTGTTCCCATTCATTTTCATCGTAGCCCAGATTAAGAGTCAGTAGCCCCTCATTATGAGGGGCTTTTTCATTTTTAAATCCTATCGAGAGCCTATGCCAAATCGGCAATCAAAATCAAATCTTATCAAGTGCTTGTGCTAAATCGGCAATCAAATCATCCGAGTGCTCCAAGCCGACTGATATGCGTAGCAGATCCCATGGTGTTTGGGTGTCCTCCCCTTCAACCGGAGCGCGATGCTCTATCAAGCTTTCTACACCGCCCAAACTGGTCGCTTGGGTAAAGATATCTGTTCCACTGGCAAATGCGGCCGCCGCATCCGCCCCACCCTTCACCTGTACCGATAACATTCCACCAAAATCGCTCATTTGCCGCTTGGCCACATCATGACCCGGATGATTTTCTAAACCGGGATAATAAACGGTATCCACTTTGGGATGCTCCGCAAAAAATTGTGCGACTTGTTTCGCATTTTCACAATGCCCCCGCATACGATAAGGCAGGGTGCGAATCCCCCGTAACAAGAGCCAGCAATCAAAACCGCTCGGTACTGCGCCACCAAAACTCTGCATCTCACGAATCGCTTCGGTGAATCCTTCTTTTTCTTTGGCGACAACCACACCCCCCAGCAGGTCACTGTGTCCACCAAGATATTTGGTCGTCGAGTGGACCACATAATCCGCCCCCAAGGACAAACAGAGTTGCAAAAGCGGGGTCGCCCATGTGCCATCGACCCCGAACATCGCTCCCGAATTTTGGGCGATATCGGCCACGGCCGCAATATCGGTAATCTTGAGCATCGGGTTCGATGGGGTTTCCGCCCAGATCAGGCGAGTGTTGGGCTTAACGGCCGCTTTTACCGCATCTAAATCGGCCATATCGACCATCGTATGGTCTAACCCCCAGCGGCGCAAAATCGCGGCCACCAAATGGCGCACCCCAAAATAGGTGTCATCCGGCAAAATCACATGGTCCCCTTTGCCCAATGATTGAAAAACACTCGCCACGGCCGCCATGCCAGAGCCAAACGCAATCGAATCCGCACCTCCTTCTAATTGGGTCATGCACGACTCCAACGCATCCCGATTCGGGTTCCCGACGCGCGAATAGACATAGTCATTGTCATTCCCACGAATAAAGGTAGATGTCAAATGGATCGGTGGCATCACCGCCCCGATTTCTTTGCTCGGATTCCGTCCCGCTTGTATCGCAATCGTTTCTATTTTCATTCCATGCCTCTCTTATTTCGGGCCATGTTTCTGACCTCATGCCTTTCGCTACAATTTTTTAGCAATGATAAATGAATTGTGAAAAATAGTCCTATTTCGCTCCCAAAAGCTGTTTTTACCCCCTAAAACTTCTCGAAATTCCCATTTTTTGGTACACTTGTTCTTATTATGGCCAAGAGAAATCGCAATTTCGCACCTAAACACACCACAAGTACCTTACCTGAAACATGGGATGAAAAGTTAATACAAGCCCTACGGCCGTGGGGTGCAGAGCTTGGTGGGGCCGTGTTATTTATCATGGCGAGCCTCATCTTATTCGGGCTTTTCGGCTGGATCGATACCAACTTTATCAACTTGCTTTCAAACGTCGTTTGGATCTTTACCGGTTGGGTCGCATATCCGCTCATGACCATTGTGGCCTGTATCGGCATCGCTTTAGCGACACGCCAAATCAAATTGCCGATCCCGATTACCATCACCCCCAAGCAGTGGCTCGGCACCGTCTTGCTACTCATCATGCTTATGCCGCTCACCCATATTATGCTCGACACATCTTTGGCCGGATCCCAGTTGGGTGAAGGGGGGGGCCGACTCGGTTTCGCATTGGCACAGCCGCTCGTCTACTTTTTCGGGGCGATCGCGTCTTATCTTTTCTATGGTACTATCGCTATTTACGGTGTTACCCTCATATTGCATTACACATGGCATGATTTTCTACACCATATGCGCCTCTTCGCAGAATGGCTACGGGAATGGGCCTTGCAAATCTCTCCGGCCGATACCAAGCATACTATCGCCGCCCAACAAAAATCAGCCCCAGCCAAGCAGAAACAGCGGCCGGTCATCGACCGCAAAAAAATGGAAGATCTACGGGCACAAATGCAGCTGAACCCACCCGTTGTTGTGGCCAAAAAAGAGGAAGAAAAGCCGAAAAAACGGAAGCACAACGGCAAACGGGACCCGCTTTTACCCCCGTTATCTTTGCTCCCCACCGCTAAAGTTGAAACGATGTCACCGGAAGAGTTGGCGGAAAAGCGAGAAATTCTACAGACCACCCTCAAAGATTTCGGTATCACGGCCGATGTGCTCGAAGATTCACTCGTCGGCCCCGCCATCACCCAGTTCGCCGTCGTTCCTAAATTGGTCCGAGTGAGCAAAATCGCCGGTCTCAGCAAAGACTTGGCCCTTGCCCTACAAGCCCCACGCATCCGCATTCAAGCACCGGTCCCCGGTCATGGTTATGTCGGCATCGAGGTGCCCAACGGCCGGATCAGCACCGTCAAGCTGGGCAATGTTATCAAATCTCCTGTGTTCCAACGGGTCAAAGGGGGAACAGGTATCGCGCTCGGCCTCGATGTCTCCGGCTCGGCCGTGGTCTCTGATGTGACCAAATTGCCCCATATGCTGGTCGCCGGACAAACCGGCTCCGGCAAATCGGTCTTCGTCAACTCAGTCATCGCCAGTCTCGTCTTCAACAACACCCCAGACGATGTCAAGCTAATCATGATCGACCCTAAAAAGGTTGAGCTTATTCGCTTCAACAAACTCCCCCACCTCATCGGCAAGGTCGAAGTCGAAGGGGAACGTGCGGTCGGTGTCTTGCAATGGTTAACGGGTGAAATGGATGATCGCTATCGCAAGCTATCTGAAATCGGCGCACGGAACATCAAAGGGTACAACGAGAAAATTCAGAAGCATAAAAACGTCAAAAAAATGCCTTATATCGTCGCCTTTATCGATGAGTTGGCCGATCTCATGGTGCAATTCGGCAATGAGGTGGAAAAATACCTCTGTCGTTTGGCACAAATGGCGCGGGCGGTTGGGATTCATTTGGTGGTCGCCACCCAACGGCCGTCTACCGACGTACTAACCGGCCTGATCAAAGCGAACTTCCCTACCCGTGTTTCGTTCGCTGTCGCCTCTGGGACCGACTCTCGTGTCATCTTGGACAGTGTTGGTGCCGAAGCGTTACTCGGCCGTGGGGACATGCTCTTTCTCTCGGCCGATGCCAGCACCCCGCAGCGTATCCAGGGCTGCTTTGTTAGCGATGAAGAGATCGACGCGATCGTCAATCATTGGCAAGAAGCATTGCCCAAATACAAGCGGGGCGGCACCCCTTGGGCCACCCTCATCGACAAACAAGCCTATGTCTCAGAAGCGGATGATCTGCTGGAACGGGCCTTAGAGCTCGCCCAAAAGTATGATTCCGTCTCGTCATCGATGTTGCAACGTCGCCTGCGTATCGGCTACCCCCGTGCCGCCAAGCTCATGAAAAAGCTCTATGAAATGGGCATGGTTGAGGACCCGCAAAGCGGCGGCCGTACCCGCAAATCCCTCGTCGACCGCGAATCAGACGACCCCCTCGCCGACTTCCTCGCCGAACACGGCGAAGACTATGTCGACTACCCGGACAAGCCCGATTTTGATTAGGCTTGAAATTATTGAAAGGAAATCCGATGACACTTCTTATCAACATTCCGGTATCCAACAAGCTGTACCAACAAGCACAAACAATCGCCGAAAAACTAAACAAAGATGTCTCTCAACTCATCTCAGAACATCTCGAAGCAACATTTAGCAATGCAAATTTTATAGATGATTCAATCGCAGAAAGTGAACGACTTGCCTATCAAAATATGCATTCAAGCTTGCTCAAAACATACGGGAAGCAGTATGTCGCAATCCATCAAGGGGAATTGGTTGATCACGACGCTAATCAACTCCAATTGATTAGCCGTATTGACGAACTCTATCCAGATGAGTTTGTCCTAATTCGGCAGGTCCTAGCTGGCCCCGAACCCGAAAGGCCAGCATATATCATTTCGATGGGCATGAGCCATTGAATGAACGTGTTATGCTGTACAAAATATTGTCAGTCTTCTTGGTATTTTCATCTCCCACTGATCATGCATACTTTCATAGTTGTCATTCGTTAGCATCGGTTCAGCCAATTTATAAAGAGTGAACCCACTAGACACAAGCGCATTCATATAAGTTGACAGCTTTCGATGATATGCCCCCATGTGACCACGCACCCCCACACCGCCAGAATTCCATAGTCCCTCTTCTTTGTAGTTCATGACACGACAGGCCACAAACGCGCCGTTTTCATCCGTCTCTACGATCCCCTTCGGTGCCTTAAATGGTGTTTCAAAACAAGGATGCAAAACAGTTAGCACAAACCGTCCATTCGGTTTTAGGATGCGCTTCGTGGTCGCAAACAATGCGTCTATATTAGGGATATCCATTATTGCCATATGACAAACAACCACGTCAAAAGTGCTGTTTGGCACACCAACAAGTGTTTGGGCATCATTGACAGCAAATGCGATCGTAGGATCAGAGTTTTTTCGAGCATGATCAATCAGCCTAGAAGATAAATCAAATCCGCTCATCTGAGCACCCTGTGCGGCAAGAATTCGTGAGAGAACCCCTTCACCACAGGCCAAATCACAAATTTCTAAGCCATCAAGATCACCAAGTTCTGCCAGTATCGTTTGGATCGTCAGCAAAAACGCTCTGTTCGTACTGACGTTTTGTATAAATGAGATATAGAATTCAGCATGTTGATCGTAAATTGTGTGTGTCATAGTAAACCCTTTTGTCAGGATTACGGCCCCATAAGGCTTTGTTTCCCTTCCGTTTAGGAATAACAGTTAAATAATAGTAGCATGTGTTGTTAATGGATTGCTCGGCCATAGGCCGAGCAATCCATTATTAAATTAGGTTTTTTCGGTGGCGATGCCACCGAAAAAACCTAATAAACAACTTTACGAGCCGCCATAGGCGGTGACGAGTCAAGCGTGATAATTATTTAACATTCGTTCCCCGGTGGCAAATTGGCAAGAGGTGTGTAAGCCCTCTATCCTAGTTTCTAACTAAACCAACAACTCGCCTTCCAACTCAGACAAGCCTTCCCAAATCCGCATCATCG
>WTJY01000429.1 GCA_011524645.1 Anaerolineales bacterium
CCCTCTCCCGTTGGGAGAGGGGAGCTTTTGCTTCGACGCAAATTAAAAATAATTGCGCGATCTGCCCGAGATATTTTTAATTCAAGGAACAAATTTACCTTAAAGGCAAATTATTTGTCACAGCGATCTAAAAATGGCGCAGGTATTGCCAAATTAAAATAAACAGATACGCGACTTCGCGATAATGGAGATTTCAAAATGAACGCAACCGCAACAAAAACGGTTATCGGCGTGCGATTCCAAAAACTGGGGAAAATGTACCACTTTAGCACCGGCCGGGTCGCCGATGTCGATCCAGGGGATTTCGTCGTGGTCGATACCAAACGGGGCAAGCAACTAGGCCAAGTCATTTCATTTATTAAGCCCCAAGATGTGTTCCGGCCGAAGAGCCTCAAACCGATTATCCGCAAAGCCAACCCGCGTGATATGGTGCTTAAACAGGTCTGGCAAGATAAAGAGCTTAACAGCCTCATCACCTGCCGCGAGCAAGCGAGCAAACATCGGGTCCGCGACGCCAAATTTGTCAAAGCGGAATACAACTACGATGGCTCTTGGCTAAGTATTCTCTACACAACAGAAAACAAAAACCTCAATCTCGACAATCTACAACAAGATTTAAGCCGCATTTTGCGCACCACAGTCGATATGCAGTTGATCGGCCCACGTGATGTAGCCAAAATTATCGGGGGGTATGGTGCTTGTGGTGGCCCAAGATGTTGCTCAACATTTATCACTGAATTTAGTCCGGTTTCGATCAAAATGGCGAAAGCACAAGGGATTTCGCTCAGCCCGAGTGAAATTACCGGTGTCTGCGGCCGTCTCCGTTGCTGTCTCGTATTTGAATACGAACAATATGTTGAAGCGAAGAAAAAGCTCCCCAAGCGGGGTAAAAAGATCGGCACACCACACGGCGAGGGCGTGGTACGAGATATCCGGCCGCTCAAAGATGCAGTTGTCGTCCAAGTCGAAGACAAACGGTACGAAGTAACTCGCGATCAAATCGAACCACTCGAAGAGCTGCGCGCCTTAGAAAAGAAAGCGAAAGCCGGCTGCTCTAAACATGAAGGTGGCGGCTGCGATTGTGGGGCAAAAAACTAAGACAGATAAATGAGATAGCAGATAGCCGTAGTCATCTCTTGTCGTGGTTATCCCTATCCCTATCATCAGTCCCTATCACTTTATTTCCAATAATAGTTAATTAAAAAACACCAATTCAGAGATTCACTATGTTAACCAAAGAACTCGCATGGGATTTAGTTTGCGAACATGTAAAAGATGAAGGGCTACGCCGTCATATGCAGGCGGTCGGGGTCGCGATGGGATATTACGCACAAAAAATGGGAGAAAATCCCGATTATTGGGAAGCGGTCGGAATCGTCCACGACTTCGACTGGGAAATACATCCCGACTTAGATCGTCATCCGATCAAAGGGGCTGACATTTTGCGCCAACGAGGTGTAGATGAAGCCGCAATCAAAACGGTTTTGTCCCATTACACCGCCGGAACCGGGGTCGAACGAGAAACCCCAATCGACTTCGCCCTGCTGGCTTGTGATGAAATCACCGGTTTATTGGTGGCGGGCACTTTGGTCCGGCCGTCCAAAGACATTCGAGACATGAAAATCAAGTCGGTCAAGAAAAAATGGAAAGACCGCCGCTTCGCGGCCGGTGTTGACCGCGATCATGTCATTGAAGTCACGGCCGATTTCAGCCGCGAATGCTTCGATGACAAACTCGATCTCTGGGACCACATCAGTAATGTCCTCGCCGCCATGCAAGAACGCGCCGAATACTTAGGACTCGCAGGGCAAGAAGCCGCTTAAAAACAATATCAGATAGAGACAGATGATAGAGATAGGGAAACCGACGCATCTGTGACACCTCCCTATCCCTAATCCCTATCCCTCATTATGTACGAAACATTCTTCCGCTGGTTAGTTAGTGCCAATGTCGATCCCAATATGGCTGCTTACGTGGCCCGTTATGGGAGCATATTTTTAGCGATTCTCGCGACAATCATCATGTACTTTGTGGCCCGCCGCCTATTGTTGAATTGGGTTATCGCTTGGTCGAAAAAAAGCAAAACAAATTGGGACGATGCTTTCTTACATAACCGCGTGTTCTCTCGCGTCGCGTGGCTCATCCCGACCCTTGTGGTTATGTTTTTAGCACCGGTCGCGCTCGATGGCTATGTGTATGCGAACTCGCTAACAATCGTTAACCACGTGGTCCAAACGATTTTTGCGGCCCAAGTTCTCCTCATATTAGATGGATTGCTCGGCGCAACCCGCGAAATTATGAACAACTACGAGGCTACGCGGAATTTGCCTATTGACAGCGTATCCCAATTGCTCCGTGTATTGTTATATATTTTCGGGGGAATTGTCGTCGTTTCTTACGCGGTTGGACAAACACCGATCTACTTTTTAAGCGGATTGGGGGCATTAACGGCCGTGCTCTCGTTCATTTACCAAGACGCATTGCGTGGCTTGGTCGCAGGCATTCAGCTAACCGCCAACAAGTTGCTGGGCAAAGGGGATCTGATCGAGATGCCCACTTATAATGTAAGCGGGACCGTTTTAGAAGTCGGCTTAACCACCGTAAAAGTACAAAACTTTGATTATTCGATCACCACGGTGCCCACCTACGCACTTATAACCGATTCATTCAAAAATTGGCGGGGCATGGAAGCGGCCGACGGCCGTCGTATCGTGCGGACAATATTGCTTGATGTCAACAGCGTGCGTTTCTGCGACGAAGCCTTATTAAGCGAACTCAAGAAAATCACGTTGCTGGCCCCATTCTTAGCTGAACGGCAAGCGGAAATCGCAGACCACAACGAAGCGTTAGAGGGTGACTTAGCCATGCCGATCAACGGCCGCCGTCTCACCAATCTGGGCCTGTTTCGGGCATATCTAACCGCATATTTGCGCGACCATGATCTAATTAACCAAGATATGACCCTAATGGTGCGTCAACTAGAACCCAGCACTTCCGGAGTCGGATTACAAATCTATGCCTTTTGTAGCGACAAAACATGGGATACATATGAAGGGGTTATGGCCGATATGTTCGATCATATTATCGCGGCCGCGCCCTATTTCGATTTATCGATCTATCAGGCCCCAGCAGGCGCAGATATACGATCAATTAACTCAGTAAATTAGTGGATAACCAAGTGATTAAAGAGTGGGAAACCGTTAAAACGGAAGATTTAGGAAACTATCGCGTTTTTCAATTGCAAGCGGTCGAGCGGATTTCACCGCGTACCGGCAACAAACATCGTTTCTTTAAAATTCAATCATCTGATTGGGTCAATATTATGCCGATTACGGCCGACGGCCGAGTCGTCATGGTACGACAATATCGTCACGGCAATAGCGAAATCACCCTCGAAGTGCCGGGGGGCATGGTAGACGAAGGGGAAGACCCGATGATCTCCGCGCTACGTGAACTGCGTGAAGAAACCGGCTACGAAGGGGTGAATCCACAAAAGATCGGTCAAGTCGCTCCCAATCCAGCCCTCTTCGATAACATATGCCATTCCTACACCGTAGAGAACGTACAAAAGGTGGGGGAGCAAGAATTTGATAGCGCAGAAGATATTGAAATCGAATTAGTCCCTCTAACGGAAATACCGAACATGATCGCCTCGGGAGCGATCACCCACGCGCTTACGATCAACGCTTACTACTTTTACCAACAGCACTTACAACAAAATATAAATACGGAGAAGTAATCGATGGCCGAAGTGGAATATTTAACAGTCGCGACAGCTTTAGAAAAAGTGCTGGCCGTGTTTTCACCCTTACCCAGTGAAAAAGTTGGCCTAGCGGATGCCCTCGGCCGTATTTTGGCCCAATCGGTCACCGCCAAAGACAGCTTACCCCCTTTTGATAATTCAGCGATGGATGGCTACGCCTTTCGCGCGGCCGATGTGCAAGAAGCTAGCGACGAAAAACCGACACACCTTAATGTCATTGGGGAAGTAGCGGCCGGTGCCGTTTTCGCCGGAGAAGTCACCGCAGGCACTGCGGTCCGCATCATGACCGGTGCCCCTATTCCGGCCGGTGCCACAGCGGTCATTCCGGTCGAACTCACAGATGAAACGTATCGTGAAGCGAATCGGCCGTTGCCTGACACAATCGGGATTCAGCGGGCTGTAAATGAAGGGGATTATCTGCGACGCGCCGGTGGTGATGTCATGGCAGGAGATCTGGTGTTAGAGGCGGGTCATACGGTCCGGCCGCAAGAAATCGGCGTATTGGCCTCATTAGGCGTTGCGGAAGTTGAGGTTATCCGACGGCCGCGTGTCGGCATTCTCGCCACAGGGGACGAACTCATCGGCGTTAAAGAACCGCTACGGCCGGGAAAAATCCGCAACAGCAACGGCTATACCCAAGCGGCCCAAATCAGCGCTCTGGGTGCCGAGCCAGTGATCTTAGGGGTCGCCCGCGATACCGAAGAAGATGTTCGCGCCAAGCTCCAAGCCGGTTTAGATGCCCAAGTTGATCTCTTTATCAGCTCGGCCGGCGTGTCTGTCGGGGTTTACGATGTGGTCACCGCCGTATTACAAGATGGGGGTGGGGTCAACTTCTGGAAAGTTCGTATGCGGCCGGGCAAACCGCTCGCCTTTGGTCAATATCAAGGGGTTCCCTATCTCGGTTTGCCGGGCAATCCCGTTTCATCGGCCGTCTCATTCGAGCGCTTCGCACGCCCCGCCATTATGAAAATGGCAGGCAAAACAAAGCTCGAACGGCCCCAATTGCCGGTCACCATCTTAGAAAATATCCGTTCCGATGGACGAGAAAGCTACATTCGCGCCATCGTAAGCAAAAGTGAAGATGCCGGATATACAGCGGTTACCACAGGTGGCCAAGGCTCCCATATGATGACATCGCTTGTCAAAGCGAATGCGCTGGTCATCATTCCGGAAACAGTCATGGAAGTCACGGCCGGAACAGAACTCATGGCGATGATGATCGACTGGCCAGAAACGGTTTTTTAAGAGAGGGACAAGGGATAGGGATAGGGAAAAACCATTGCTAAGTCGATCTTGTTATCCCTATCTTCTACCATAGTCTAAGAAACGATGGAGATAACAAAGCGCCTTTGCTGAGCAGACCGCCCTATCCCTATCCTCTATCCCTATCCAACAAATCGAATTATCATGAAATTATCTCCGACAAAGCCTAACAGCGAACAGGTCGACCTTCGTAGCTATGCGCTCGTCACGGCCGCCTATTGGGGGTTCACGCTCACCGATGGAGCCCTGCGCATGCTCGTCCTACTTTATTTCCACAATTTGGGCTACAGCGCGATTCAAGTCGCCACCCTATTTTTGCTCTATGAATTCTTTGGGGTCATCACCAATCTCGTTGGGGGCTGGATCGGCTCCCGCTTCGGGTTGAAAATCACTCTACACAGCGGCCTAGCCCTGCAAATCTGTGCCATAAGCATGTTGGCCTTACTCCCCGCCACTTGGCCACAATGGGCTGCAATCACCTATGTCATGACCTCCCAATCCTTATCCGGCATCGCCAAAGACCTTACCAAAATGAGCTCTAAAAGTGCGATTAAACTGGTCATTCCGGCCAATGCAGAAGGAACTCTCTTTAAATGGGTCGCCATTTTGACAGGTAGCAAAAACACACTCAAAGGTGTTGGCTTTTTTATGGGAGGGATGTTACTCAGCACGCTTGGCTTCGTAAACAGTTTATGGGCCATGGTAATCGGGCTCGCTTTGGTTTTGGGCTTTAGTTTAATTTTTCTAAAACGAGACATGGGCCGTAGCAAGCAAAAAGTTAAATTTACCCAGCTCTTTAGTAAATCAGAGGCGATTAATCGACTATCCGCTGCAAGGTTCTTCTTGTTTGGAGCGCGAGATGTTTGGTTTGTAATAGGGCTTCCCGTTTATCTAAATTCGGTTTTAGATTGGAGCCATACCGGTGTCAGCACCTTTTTCGCGTTTTGGGTTATCGGTTATGGCCTTGTTCAAGGAGCGGTTCCCACCCTGTTTCGCCGAGAAGGGGCGAAAACACCGGACGGTGCAAGTTCACAGATGTGGATTTTTTCATTGGTCGTGATCACGGCCGGAATCACCACCCTCATCGCTCTAGAATGGCAAGTATCGGCGGTTATTGTGATCGGGCTCGGCATTTTCGGCGTGATTTTCGCCGTAAACTCTTCAATTCACAGCTATCTCGTTTTGGCTTACACCGACAGCGACAAAGTCGCCCTTAATGTCGGCTTTTACTACATGGCCAACGCGAGCGGCCGTTTAATCGGCACCATTGCATCCGGCCTGCTCTATCAACCGTTCGGCCTAGTCGGGTGTTTGGTCGGCGCGGCCGTGTTCTTAGCACTCGCGTGGGGCTTCTCATTTCGCTTGCCTCGCCACACCGCACCCTTAACAGTGAACTAACTTTGGCCGATTTGCACCTGCCCAAACGTCATAAACACGAACACATTTCCGGCCGGACCCCGATATGCTCCTTGGCGATCATTCAAAAGTGTCGCTAAGGCGACCAACCTCCAGACATCTTCTTCAGAACAATCAAGCTTGCGCCACTGTAAAAAATCGATATCGTGATCTTGGCCCATCTGTAAAACCGCTTGGGCATCTTCTCTTAGTGGCAGTTCCACAGATGGGTGATCCCACCCCCAAAGAAAGCTTCCATCCTCTAAGTTATAAGTACCAACAATTTGAAAGTCAGCGCGAACGATTGTCCCATCTGGAAAAGTCCAGCTTAAAATACCGGTTTCTTGATCCGCGTCCCAGCGATCCGCATTTCCCAATCCCCAAACATCTTGGTGTGTTTGATTTAAAGCCGCGAGATGGTTGCTGGCTTTTTCCATATATTCATCAATGTCAAATGGTTCATTCATAGCGATATTGTATGACATTTTTTTCTAATCTGGTCACATCATCCAAGTCACACTAAAATTCTACTATGGACTTATTTCAACACGCTGGGCAAAAAAGAGTAGAAGACAGTTCACCGCTAGCCAACAGAATGCGGCCGCGCACCCTTGATGAATATGTTGGACAAGAGCATATCATTGGTCACGGCCGGTTGCTCCGCCGTGCCATTCAAGCGGACCAACTCTCCTCTCTTATTTTTTACGGCCCGCCAGGTACCGGCAAAACAACATTGGCAACCGTAATCGCCAATAGCACCCAAAGCTATTTTGTCACCCTCAATGCGGTTATGGACGGGGTCAAACAACTACGCGAAGTCATCGCCGAGGCGACCGAACGACAACAGTTGTACAACACCCGTACCACCCTATTTGTGGACGAAGTTCATCGCTGGAACAAATCACAGCAAGACGCATTGCTTCCCTATGTCGAAAAAGGGATCGTTATTTTAATCGGTGCCACCACTTCTAACCCCTATTTCGAAGTCAACAAAGCGCTTGTCAGTCGCAGTCGTATCTTCCAGCTACAGCCACTCAATGAAAACGATCTGCGAAACATCATTAAGCAAGCTTTGAGTGATCCAGAAAGAGGATACGGTAGACTACAAATCGACATCGATTCAGATGCGCTTGACCATCTCATTAATATCGCCAACGGGGATGCGCGCACCCTCTTAAATGCGCTAGAGCTGGCGGTTGAAACAACACGGCCGTCTAACAACAGATCAGATGAAACGGTCGAACCGATTCATATCACCCTTGAAGTCGCCGAAGAATCGATCCAACGCCGCGCCGTGCTTTATGATAAAGATGGAGACGCCCACTACGATAATATCTCCGCATTTATCAAGAGCTTGCGCGGATCAGACGCAGACGCGGCACTGTACTGGGCCGCGAAAATGATTTACGCTGGCGAAGATCCGAAATTTATTTTCCGGCGCATGGCGATTTTTGCCGGAGAAGACATCGGCATGGCCGACCCCCAAGCGGCCGTGGTCGTAGAAAGTTGCTGGGCACTATTCGAACGCATCGGTCTGCCAGAAGGGCAATTCCCCCTCTCTCAATCGATCCTATATCTGGCAACCGCACCGAAATCAAACACCACCCTTTCTTTTTTCGACGCCTTACGCAGTGTCAAAGAAGAAACCCACAGCGATGTCCCCAATCATTTAAAAGACAAAAACCGCGACGGCAAAGGATTCGGCCATGGGGTTGGCTACAAATACCCTCACGCATTCCAAGACCATTGGGTTGCGCAACAATATCTGCCGAGTACATTACAAGGGAAAACTTTTTATCAGCCAAGCGATCAAGGGTATGAAGGTATGATCGCCACGGCCGTATCGCGTCGCCGCGAAGAACAGCTAGCGGTATTACAAGACACGGCCGAAGACCAGCCGGAAATATTAACCTATAGCCCCGAGCGCAAAGACAAAGAGCTCTGGTTACAGCGCACCTTATCCAGCACCGGCGCGGCACTGGGTCAGATCCGCAATGAGATTTTTGATCGGGCCAAAGTTGCCCGACACCATACCGTTTTAGATGCCAAAGCGGACAACGGGTTACTCTTATGGGAAGCGGTACGTCAAGCACCGGAAGGAGGGGTTTGGGGGATCGCGCCTCAAAACCAAGATGGGTTAGTCACCCAAGCCAAGCGGTTGGCAAAGCTAGACCGCCCCCATATTTTGACTGATTATGTGCAAATCGAAGATGTGCAGTTTGATCGCATTGTGGCACAAAACCCGCTGACGCGATTGCATGCGCAAAAAGATATTCTAGCCGATTGGGATAAGCTTTTACGGCCGTCCGGCCGTATCGCAGTCGCCCAGATGATCCCCCAAGCGGGCCAACGTATCTATCAGCTCATCGATTGGCAGGGATATGAAAACTGGCAGCAGGAAGTCGCTCCCAGCGAAGAAGGGTTATGGACCGCCCAGCAACAAGCGCTCACCAATTGGACTGTTGTCGATTTCGAGCAAATCTTGAATCAATATAATTGGCAGGTCCAAATCGAAACCCGAACAATTACAGAAGAACGGCGGCTCGCCTCAGCCTTGTTACGCCGCTGGTTCTCACCCGAAAACGCATATTATCAAGCGCTACAGCGGTCAGCGCTTTCAAAAACGGACATCAACCAAATCGAACAGCTCTATCGGGAACAGCTCCTCAACCGTGTCGTCAACTGGCAAAACCAAGTCATCTTTGCCATCCTTGCCCGTAAATAGCAAACGGCCGAATTTCTCTGTGAGAGAAATTCGGCCGTTTGCGCACATGCTCTTATCTTGTCGAGATCTAATTATTTTTATACATCGTGCCGGTTCTAGACACGCGACGGATAATAAAAACGATCGGTGTCAGGGCACCGAGAGCGAATGTAAAAAAACCAAGTACAAGTAACCAACCTATCGGGATAAACATTTTCAAACTCCTGATGTTTATTGCTTGCGAAGGAAATTGGAGAAAACTGCGAGAAATGATGAAATTCAACAGCAATATAATAAAATTTAAGATTTCATATATTTACGAGAATAACATAGATAAAATTTGAAGAGATAAAGCACAGGTAAAGCGATAGTGAATTTTTCGTGAAACGCGCAACTATAAAATTTTGCTATAATAGTCCTGTGGTCCTACACAAAGAATCAACAACAATACAATAATAGGCAGGCAAGAAGTGGGTAAACCAAATTTCCAAGCAGAAGCGGAATTAATTTTTGACGAGCTCGTCGCCACACGGCGCGACTTTCATATGCATCCAGAGATCGGCTTTCACGAACATCGCACCTCGAAAATCGTAGCTGAAAAGCTTCAGGCATTGGGCATGGAAGTCCAGCGAGGGGTCGGGCAAACCGGCGTTGTCGGCCTGCTCGAAGGAGACAAAGATGGGCCGGTCGTTCTGGTCCGTTTCGATATGGATGCCTTGCCAGTCATAGAAGCGACCAATGTCCCATACGCCTCCCAAACCCCCGGCCGTATGCATGCCTGTGGCCATGACGGTCATATGTCGATGGGACTAGGCTTGGCCCAAATCATGAGCAAATATCGGGACCAGATCGCGGGAACAGTTAAGTTTGTTTTTCAACCGGCCGAAGAAGGGCTCGGTGGTGCCTTTGCCATGATCGCCGATGGGGTCTTAGAAAACCCGGTTCCCGATGTCGCCTTCGCTATGCATCTTTGGAGCCCACTTGAACTAGGGACTGTACAAGTGGTATCTGGCCCCGCCATGTCTGCATCGAGCATTTTCACCCTGACCATTACCGGAAAAGGGGGACATGGGGCGCAACCCCATCAAGCGGTCGACCCGATTTTGGCGGCCGGTCATATCATTACCGCCTTGCAAAGTATTGTCAGCCGAAATATCGACCCACAAGAAAGTGTCGTAATCAGTCTAGGGCAACTCAAAGCGGGAACCGCCCATAATGTCATCCCAGAAGCGGTGACGATTAAAGGGACAGTCCGTAGCTATAGCAACGAAATTCACCGCATGCTTTATCGTCGGATCTTAGAGATGTCACAAAACATGGCGACCGCATTTGGTTGCTCCGTATCACTCGAAACGATAGCGATCGTCGCGGCCGTGGTCAATGATGAAAAGGCGGCCGCTGCCGTACAAAAAGCGGCCGAAATTGTGGTGGGCAAAGAGAATGTGATCAACAAACGGGAAATGGCCTCTGAAGATATGGGGTACATGTTGGAAGAAATTCCCGGGTGTTATTTCTTTATCGGCGCAAAGAATGAAGAGAAAGGGTTTAATTATCCACATCATCACCCTCGATTTAACTTCGATGAATCAGCGATGATTAACGGGGTAGCAACGATGGGAGAAGCGGTCGCCCAATACGTTCTCAACAGCAAATCAAATTAAGCGGAATGGGGGCATGCACAGGTCGGCAAGCTTAATCTAGCAATGCCTCTTAGGCATAAACAATCAGACAGGAGTTTACACGCAAAACCCTCACACTGGTGGCAACAATAGCCCCCACAAGATTTGGAGATCTGATGATTGACAACAACCGATTTTCCTTGTTCCATCGCTTTATCTTTTTTCTACTTCGCGTCTTTTACGATCAATTTGAGATCGACGGCCGTGAAAAAATCCCAGCCAACAAAGTCCTCTTTGTGGCGAACCATCCGAACGGGCTACTTGATCCGATCATCCTCATGCTCGTCTTGAATCAAAAAATACGGTTCTTGGCCATGAGTCGGCTGTTCGCGATGCCGGTGATCGGCTGGGCCTGTCGCCAATTTCAAGCTCTGCCGATTTACCGTGGCTCTGACATCGGCCGTAAAGGTGGCCCCAAAGACAAAGAGGATGCCAGTCTAAAAAATGAACAAACTTTTGCAGCAAGTCGCACCCACTTACAAAATGGAGGCTATCTGGCACTTTTCCCCGAAGGATCGACCCATTCGGACCCACAAATGTTGCCGATGCGGACCGGCGCGGCCCGTGTAGCCCTTAGCACCGAAGCGGAAAATGATTGGGAAGTCGGGCTTACTGTGGTACCGGTCGGATTTTGGTATGAACGGAAACGGATGTTTCGCTCTTCAGTCTTTCTCAAAGTAGGCATACCTTTTACCCTAAATGACTATCGACAAAATTATGAAAACGATGACCGCGAAACGGTCCGCACCCTGACGGAACGTATCGGCACCGAATTGGATGAAATCGTTTTACAAGCGGAAGAAATCGAAGTGCTGCGAGCCGCCCCTTTTATCGCCAATTGGGTCGCCACGCCGGAACAAACCGACGAGCTCCATGAAGTATATGACTGGAGCAATCGTCTGCTCAACGCCTACATGACCTTACGCGCCCATGACCCAGACCGCTTAGAAGCGGTGGTCGACACATTGCAAGATTTCGCCAAAGACTTACGTATGATGGGGATTACAGACCCGTGGTCTTTGGAAATTGACGAAAAGCGCGGCCGTCTCATGCGTAGCATCATTTGGCTGGTACTCAGCGCCCCATTCGCCTTACTCGGTCTTATTTTCGGCTACATTCCATTTCGGGCGACCGGCTGGATCGCCAACACAGTCATGGCGGACGATACCACCCAAACCAGCTTGGTCAAAGCATTAGGCGGATTTGTCTTTTTCTTTGTGACATGGGTTGTCGGCACCATTCTCTTTTGGGTGTTTGGTAGCGGGTATTGGGCGGTTCTCTTTTTCTTGCTCGCCCCAGCTCTTTGCGCTCTAACGATGGAATGGATCGAAGTATGGAACAGCCTACGATCGCTACAACGTCATCAGCAGGTCCGGCGACGGAAAGGGGAAGAAGCGGAATTGTTGCTGGCCCAGCGTGAAGAAGTGGCCACAGAAGTACTTGACGCGGTTCGCTTTGCCGAATCACTAGATACAGCGGAAACTTCATAATGTCTAAGCGTCATTTTTCACAAGTTGTTATCGGTGCGGGCTTAATCGGCAGTGCGGCCGCCCGCCATCTCAGCCAAACCGGTGAGCAAGTCGCCATTATCGGACCAGCAGAACCGGCCGTCTTAACCGATCACACAGGGGTCTTTGCCAGCCACTACGACCAAGGACGACTCACCCATCTTATTGGCAAAGACATCGTGTGGGCCCACCTTGCCAAATACGCCATCACCAATTACGAGAAAATCGAAGCGCAGTCCAAGATCGACTTTTATAGCCCGGTCGGCTTAATCGTTGTATCTAAGCCGGACAAAACGAACAACTATTTACGCGCCCCACTCGAAACGGCCGAAGAGATCGGTGCTCATTACAAATTGTACTCAGTGGGGGATCGCTCTTGGAAAAACCTATTTCCCTACCTCGATTACCCAGCAGAGTTTCCGCTGCTACATGAAGACGAACCGGCCGGTTATATCAATCCCCGCGCCCTTGTCGAAGCGCAGCTTACCTGTGCCCAGCAACAGGGAGCCACGCTCATTCGTGACACAGTGATCGGCATTGACGAGCAGGCTTCCCACCTCGTTATTCAAACCGCTTCAGGCAAAACATACACGGCCGATCAAATTCTCGTCGCCAGTGGGGCGTCAAGCAATTTTAACAACCTTCTCCCGCGCCCTATCCCACTTAAAATCAAAACAGAAACGATTATTTTGGCAGAAGTATCAGCGGAAACAGCTGCAACCTTAAGCGATATGCCTACCGTCATCTATCAAATCGAAGCGGACCAGATCGATGATATTTATATGGCCCCACCGATTCAGTATCCTGACGGCCGTTACTATATAAAAATGGGATGTAATACGGCCGGTGATCAATGGCCTACTTCTCTAGACGAAATTCAAGCATGGTTCCATCACGGCCGTAGCGATGACTATCTTCCCGCCATGCGAGAAGCACTACAAGCCCAGTTCCCACAAACGGAGTTTCTCGATATTCATACCCATCGCTGCTTTGTCTGTTACACACCAAGTGGCTATCCCACCATCGACCAACTGACCGGTCGGATTTTTGTCGCGGCCGGTGGGAACGGTAGTGGTGCCAAAGGGTCAGACACACTCGGTCGGCTCGCGGCGGGGTTGTTATCCGGGGCTGAATGGCTCCCCGATTTACCTAGAGATTTATTTCGTATTCAAAAATGGCATATTTCACCAAAGTGATTGAGCTATTGAGCCGCTTTCGCCGCTCAAATCGAGTCAAAAAGGGGTTTTCTGGCGGCTATGCCGCCAGAAAACCCCTTTCATTCCGAGCCGCCGAATGCGGCGAGGGGACTTCCCACACAAAACGATCGAACTAGAAAAAGACATATGATCACAAACATAGAAGATTACTTTACCAAAGGATGTGGCCGTTGTGACCGCTTCAACACCGCCGACTGCTCCACCAAACAATGGGCCAGCGGACTCGCCAAACTCCGCCGCATTTGTCACCAATCCGGACTCACTGAAACGGTTAAATGGGGACACCCATGCTATATGCACAGCGGCCGTAATATTGTCATCATCGGCGCGCTACGCCACGACTTCCGTCTCAGTTTCTTCAACGCCGCCCTTATGCAAGACCCTGAAGGTGTTCTAGAAAAACAAGGCCCCAATACGCGCCATGCAGATATGTTCCGCTTCAAAGCCAACGAGCAAGTCAACCAGCTAGAACCTATTCTCAAATCCTATATCCAAGAAGCGATCAGCTACGCGGAAGCAGGCATCAAGCCACCAAAAGAGGTTTATGATCTTGACCTTCCCGACGAACTGGTCGAAGCGATGGACGCAGACCCTGAACTCGCAGAAGCGTTTCATGACCTAACCCCCGGCCGTCAGAAAAGCTATGTCATTAATCTAAATTCAGCCAAAAAATCAGCCACGCGCATCGCTCGCATCACAAAATTTCGCAGCAAAATCATCGCGGGCAAAGGTGCTACAGAGCGTTAGTTTCGGGATTCCCCAGCCATGTCCACCACCCCTCTCACTGTTCAAGAAATTTATGACCTTGCTTACCATTGCCTCATCAGCAACGGGTGCGATGACGCCAACGCGGCCGCCGCCGCCCGTACCATTAGCGCGGCCGAGCGAGATGGTGCTGTTTCCCACGGCCTTTTCCGTCTTCCCGGCTATATCAAATCGCTCCGTAGCGGCAAAGCGAATGGCCACGCCCAACCGAAAATCGAACACCTCACACCGGCCGCCATTCGTCTCGACGGAGACAACGGTTACGCCCCTCTCGCCATCGAAGTCGGCACCCCACTTTTAGTTGATGCGGCTAAAAAACTAGGAGTCGCAGTCCTCACTATTCGCAACAGCTTCCATTTCGCCGCACTCTGGCCCGAAGTCGAGGGAATCGCCGCCCATAATTTGGTCGGCATCGCCTGTACTGTTCATACCCCGATGGTCGCCCCATTCGGTGCAAAAAAACCGTTTTTCAGCACCAACCCGATCGCCTTCGCCTACCCACGGCCGGGTAAAAACCCCTATGTGTTTGACATGGCCACCGCCGCCAAAGCCCGTGGCGACATCGGTGTCGCCGCCCGCGATGGACACGAGCTACCACTTGGTGTCGGGCTAGACGCAGACGGCAATCCAACCACAGACGCTAAAAAGGTCCATCAAGGGGGCGTTATTTTGCCTTTTGGTGGCTATAAAGGGTCCGCCATCGCCACCATGATCGAACTTCTCGCGGCCGGTCTTGTCGGTGACTACTTTAGCTATGAAGCGGCCGAAGCCGATAACAAAGACGGTGGTCCCGCCCGTGGCGGCGAATTTATCATGGCCCTGTCCCCAGAAATCCTCGCCGGATTCGGCTGGTCCGATCATAGTGAAGATTTTTTAACCCGCCTCGAAAATATGGACGGCATTCGCTTACCGGGACAACGTCGCTTCGCCAATCGTGAATCGGACACCCCACGTCAAATCAATGCGACGCTCGTCGAGCAAATCAAATCATTTATGTAACCCGCTCAAAAAGGAAAGGAAAACGACACTTTATGAACCTCATTATCAACGGTGACAGAACCATCCCCAATTGCACCCTAACCGACATCACCGCCCCGTGGTAATCAGAGGTCTATCCGGTCAATTCCTGCCCAATGGCACGGCCGTCACGACAACCGTCTCGATACGGCCGTCAAACGCTTCCCCCAATGGCTCGATTTTTTAGAAAACAGGATCAACGCAGCGACTGGCGACGTTATCCGCGCCAACAACGCCATCAACACCGTGTTCCAAATAAGCAATGACTTTCCGATCTTCAGGGCACTCGTCGATCTCGCTCTCTTTCGCCCCGACAGCACCGTTCCCACCGGCATCGGTGTCGTCCCCTAGCTCGATTTGCGACAAGCCCATCGAGGTTGTGCCACCCATCAAGAAACGGCCGACCACTAAAAAGAAACGGCGCAACGCTCATTTACCATTGGCTATTGGCAATTTACCATTTACAATTTTCCCATTACCCAAACCACCCAAACCCAAACACCCTTATGTCACAATTTCACCCCTTCGCCGTCGAACAATTCCTATCTGAAAACGAACACGGCGTCCAATACAACTTCTCCGAAAGCGGTGTCCACCCCATGAGCTACGCCGATCTCTTCGCTATGGCGGAAATCGATACCGACGCCCTATTTGCCAGCCTTGTCGATTACCCTCAAGTCAACGGCTATACCAGCCTGCGCGAAACAATTTCCCACATGTACGCAGGCACCAACGCCGACAACATTCTCGTCACCGTAGGCGCGACCGAAGCCAACACCCTCGTCGCCGCCACCTTGCTCCAAAGTGGCGACAATATGGTCCGCTTCCGGCCGACCTACGAGCAATTAGCCGGCAACGCCGCCAATCTCGGTTTCGAAGTACGCACAGTAGACCTGATCGAAGAACAAGATTGGTCTGTCGATATAAGCGGGCTCGAAAACGCGGTCGATGACAAAACCTGCTTAATTCATGTCGTCAACCCCAACAACCCAACCGGCCGGATTCTCAGCGCGGCCGACCGCCAAGCGATCGTTCGTGTCGCCGCCCAGCACAACGCTTGGATCGTCGCCGACGAAGTTTATATCGGCACCGAGCGGGACACAGACGAAGAAACCCCATCTTTTTGGGGAGATTACGGCCGTGTCATCATCGTCAACTCCATGAGC
>WTJY01000466.1 GCA_011524645.1 Anaerolineales bacterium
GTGGGTAAGATGACGGCGGAGATTTCTGTGGGAGGGACGATGAGCGTCGGGATGGGATCTGGACCGGCCGTGAGGCAACCGGTTAGCATGAGGATCATGACGATGAAAAAGAGATTGTTTCGCATGATATTTCTCCGCGAGCTTTGTGTTTGTTCGCAAATTGGACCAGTTTGACTGTACTGTGTTGACATGTTTGCCAATAAACTGGTCCAATTGTGGCCGCTACTCTTCGCCGGTAAAGATTGAGCCTTTTTTGTCTAACCGTTTGCGCCCTTTGCGGCTGATTTTGTTCCAAACGCCGGTGAGCCCCATCGCTTTTTTCATGGCTAGAAGGGTCGCGTCCGCTTCTTTGCTGGTGCGAACTGTGCCTTCATAGATGACTTGTTCGACAAAGCCGGTATCTTTTTCAAGCTCGCCACGGCGGTCCCGAATCGGGTTGAGGAAGTTGTTAATGGCAACGGCGAGCTTTTGTTTGACCTCAACGTCACCAACTTTTCCTGCACGATAGCGGGTTTTGAGGTCTTCGACCTCTTCTAGGTTCGGGTTAAAGCGGTCGTGATAAATAAAGACCGGATTGCCATCGACACGGCCGGGGACATCGGCACTAATCCGGTTGGGGTCGGTAAACATGCTGTTGACCTTTTTATTCACCGTCTTGACATCATCGAATAGATAAATGCCGTTGTTCAAGCTTTTACTCATTTTGGCGTTACCATCTAAGCCGATCAGGGTATCTCCCTGGACCAAATAGTCTGGCACCGGCAGGATTTCATCCCCTTTGCCGTATTGATGATTGAAGCGGCGCGCGATTTCACGGGTGACTTCGACATGGGACTGATTGTCTTTGCCGACCGGTACAAGATGGGCGCGCGGCATGAGAATATCGGCCGCTTGCAGAACCGGATATCCGAGCAAGCCAAACGGCATTTCTTCAATGCCTGCCCCCTTGGCCATGTCTTTGAGCGAGGGGATGCGGGTGAGACGTGGTACGGTGACCAGCATTTCAAAGATGAGGTTCATCTCGTAAACCGCATGAATGGCGCTTTGGAGATAGATGGTGCACTTGGTTGGGTCGATGCCACAGGCCAAATTAGCCATGGCGACTTCAAGTGCATTGGTGCGGATATTGTTGATATCCTCTGGGGTTTGTTTGGTGGTGAGCATGTGCAAGTCGGCGATGATGAAGAAGCATTCATATTCTTCTTGCAAACGTACGCGGTGCTGGATGCTACCGACGTAGTGGCCGAGATGCATGGCCCCTGTCGGCCGGTCACCTGTTAGGATTCGTTTTTTGGTCATGGTTGTTTTGTTGTGTCATATGGATTGAAATGTAATCCATGGATGATGAAATTTGTAGGGGCTAGGCAAACGGCTGAAATAGATTTCTTTGCGGGTCGTTTTATGCTGTTTGTCTCGCCCAAAGTAACGGTGCGCCGCTACTTTGGGCGAGACAAATCACCTTTGAGTTGAGTCGTGAGATTGGGCTGCACGGTGATTTGCCTAGCCCCTACAGAGGTTTTACGCAGGGGGATTAACCGGTAAATTGGTCTACATCATAGCCCGCATCTTTCCAGCCGTTGGTGCCACCGGCGACATATTTGACATTGGTGTATCCCATGTCTTGGAGCAATTTGCCCCCCAAAGATGCCATTGCGCCGATGGTGCAAGTGACCATAATCGGCCGATCTACATCGCCTAATTCAGGATGTTGCATCGCTTCTGGCATGGTGGGGTCCGCTTTGTAGCCCAACGTGCCGAGAGAGATGGCGGCCGCGCCTGGCATGATGCCGCTGTTGGCGATATCGGCTGCATCACGAACGTCGATTACCAATAGATTTTCATCGCTATCGATATGTGCTTTGGCTTCGGCCGGAGTCACGCTTTGCACTTCACTTTGTGCTTCACCTACCATGTCTTTGAATGTTTTAGCCATTATTACTTATTACCTCGGGGTTAGGGGCTGGGGGCTAGGATGGGATATTGAAGTCCGATCTGATGCCGCTGGCCACCTTTTGTTTCTTAAAATAGACCGCTTTCTGCGAGATCGATCGCTCGGACAGAGGCGCGAGCTTTGTTGTGACATTCCTCATATTCCATAGTGGGGTCGCTGTCGGCGACAACCCCTGCGCCCGCTTGGATGTAGAGGGTTTCACCCTTGACCGCCATCGTACGAATGGCGATACAGGTGTCGCTACTGCCATCGTAGCTGAAATACCCGACGGCACCTCCGTAGAGACTGCGTCGTTCTTGTTCAAGTTCTTCGATAATTTCCATGGCGCGGACTTTGGGGGCACCGCTCAGGGTGCCGGCCGGAAAGGTGGCGCGCATGAGGGCGTATGAATCCATGTCGGGCTGAATATCCCCTTCGACATGGCTGACGATATGCATGACATGACTGTACCGCTCGATGACCATCATATCTTTGACCCGAACTGAGCCGTATTTACAGACACGGCCGAGGTCATTGCGACCTAAGTCAACGAGCATGACATGTTCGGCCCGTTCTTTGGGATCGGCCAAGAGTTCTTTTTCCAGTGCCAAATCTTCCGCCTTGGTTTTGCCTCGCTTACGGGTTCCGGCGATCGGCCGGAGATGAGCGATTTCATCTTCCAGACGAACGTGAATTTCAGGGGAGGCACCGACCACTTGGAAGTCATAATCACCAAAGTGGAAATAAAACATATATGGTGATGGGTTCATCATGCGTAAGGCGCGATAGATGGCGAAGGGGTGCATTTCGGTTTGGCGGCTAAAGCGCTGGCTGAGAACCACTTGGAAGATGTCACCGGCCGCGATGTATTCTTTGGCATCCCGAACCATCTGCTCAAATTCCGCTTGGGTTTTGTTTGAGCGGAGGGTGCGGTCGATCTGGCTCGGCTTGATATTGCCCCGCTTGGTGGGGACGGCCGGTAACGGCCGGAGTAGCCGTTCTGTGACTTTTTCGATTTCTTCAATCGCTTTGACATATGCTCCGGCGACGGCTGTTTGCCCACGATCCCCATTGAGCTTGGCGTTGCTAATAATCAGTAACCGATGACGGACATGATCAAAGACGACAAAGGTATCGGCGAGCAAGAAGACCGCATCGGGGATATCGACGGCCGGTTTGGCGGTATTGGGGAGCCGCTCAAAGAAGCGGACGACATCATAGCCGATATAGCCGACCGCGCCGCCACGTAAACGGGGCAAGCCGGGCAGGTCGGCCGGTGACCATTGATCCAATTCGTTTTGGATGACATGCAAAATGTCTTGCCCTTCGGCTAAGTCATAGGTGCGTTCACTTTTGCGCCGTGAATCGGTGATTTGATTGCCGTGTAGGGCGATTGAGCCACGAGGGTTGACACCGATAAAGGAGTAACGGCCGAGCATTTCCCCTTGCTCTACCGACTCTAGCAAAAATGAAGATTGGGTTTCATCCATGAGCTTGAGGTAGACCGAAACGGGGGTTTCGAGGTCGGCCGCAAGTTCACGATAGACGGCGATGACATTGGTGTTGTCGGCCGCTAATTCCTGAAATGTTTCTAAACTGGGTTGATACATCTTCCTTTCTCTGGTTGTTTAAAATCAAAAAACGCTTTCATCCACAAAAGGGACGAAAGCGTTTGGTTATCCAATCATCTTCCGTGGTGCCACCCTAATTAGTCACGCTTTACACAGATTTGGTGCAAAAGCGATGGCCTCACTCAGTCATTTCGGCCGTGGCCAAAATGTTGTCGGTTAACGTGGACAAATCCGGATTAAGCTATTTGAGATAAAACTCGTTCGCTTAACCAACTCCTCGACCCATTCACCAAGTGCGCTGTTGTTGATCTTTCAGCTCAAGGATCAACTCTCTAAAACCCGCTTTTTTAGCTACTACTTCGATTCAAAGTTGTTGGTTGTTATCAATTTATTGGGCAGAATGTTAGCATTGTGCTCCATGGATGTCAACAGAGTGTCAAATTTTCTCTCGGCCGGATCACAACTTGCTATAATGGGAGACATGGCACTCAAAATTCCCACCCACACGATTTATGGGCGACTGGTTCCCGTTAATGAGCGGCGTTCTGCGCTGTTTTTTCATCCGCATAATGTCAAAGAAAGAGCGGCTCCGGCCGAATTTCAGCCGATTTATCTGCGTTATGCGCTGACTTTAATGGGGACAGAACGGCCGTTTTTCCCTAGCTTCATTTTGGATGATTGGGGGCAAGAAATTAAAAAGCTCAAAATGTATAAATGGCTCCATATTGAAGGGGATCGTTTTCCGCGAGCGGAGATTTTTGGGTATGTCTATAACGTTCAAAACGAGTGGGAGAAAACCCAATATTTTGCTCGTGATTTAGAGCTTTCGGCAAGGTACCCAGTGTATGCGTATGAAGATAAAGCGCAGGATTTAGCTGAAGGGGTGATTCTTTCGGCGATTATTAGCACACATGACGATCAATCGGAATGGGCAAGTGGGCAGGCACGGCCGTTTAAGACCCCGCTCGGCCGGTCACGAGTACGCTGGTGGCAAATGCCCCTGCATGAGGCCTTACAACCTGACATTGATATCAGCCCGCTTGGGCTAAATGATTAACCAACCAAAGAGATCGTGATTGGTGTCTAGCGACAAGGTAACGCTTGGAACCCATTTCCCAGCCCCTAGCCCCCAATCACCAAGGAAACTGACATGACAATTGAATGGACAATCGCAAAAGAGTACGAAGATATTACTTATAAAAAATGTGATGGCGTGGCTCGTATCGCTTTTAACCGGCCGCGCTGGCGCAATGCGTTCCGGCCGAAGACGGTCTTTGAGCTGTATGATGCGTTTCTTGATGCGCGTGAAGACCATGACATCGGTGTTGTTTTGTTTTCTGGGGAAGGGCCATCGCCGAAAGATGGTGGCTATGCCTTTTGCAGCGGTGGCGACCAAAATGCCCGTGGGCATCAGGGGTATGTCGATGAAGATGGGACCCCTCGTCTCAATATTCTTGAAGTACAGCGTTTAATCCGCTTTATGCCGAAGGTTGTGATCGCCGTGGTGCCCGGCTGGGCTGTGGGTGGGGGGCATAGTTTGCACGTGGTTTGTGACTTGACCCTTGCGAGTAAAGAACATGCCATTTTCAAGCAGACCGATGCGGATGTGACTAGTTTTGATGGTGGGTATGGCTCGGCGTATTTGGCGAAAATGGTCGGGCAAAAACGGGCGCGTGAAATTTTCTTCCTCGGCCGGAACTATTCAGCGCAAGAGGCGTATGAAATGGGGATGGTCAATGCGGTAATCCCACACGATGAGTTGGAAGATACGGCGTATCAATGGGCCCGAGAAATTTTAGAGAAATCACCGACTTCGATCAAAATGTTGAAATTCGCCTTTAATTTGACCGATGATGGGATGGTTGGGCAACAGGTGTTTGCTGGTGAAGCGACCCGCTTGGCGTATATGACGGAAGAAGCGAAAGAAGGGCGGAATGCGTTTTTGGAAAAACGTAAACCGAACTTCCGCAATATTAAGTGGATTTCTTAATGCAATACCTTCGCCATTTTTAGACCTCTGTGACAAATAATTTGCCTTTAAGGTA
>WTJY01000153.1:0-12394 GCA_011524645.1 Anaerolineales bacterium
TGGAAATGGAAGCGGAGGCTGAACCGGCCTAATCCAGCGCTCCATTTTTATATTTGTGTCCCACAAGAGCTGGGTCGCACCCGTGGCGGTGGTGTGGCTCGGCTTTTTTTTATGTGATAGCATGAAGAGAAATAAGTGACGAGAACGATTAAAATCAATCAATCAAATCACCAAACTGTAGCAACTAACTATTACATGATTAAAGGAACTCTTTATGCCTGAACAAAGCACATATGCTTCGGCCGGTGTCGACATCGAAGCGGGAAAAAAAGCAACAGATTTAATGAAATCAGCAGTACAAGCCACCTATACCCGTGATGTTCTCGCAGGATTAGGCTCTTTCGGCGGCCTTTTCTCCGGAAGCAAACTCAAACAAATGGAGGATCCGATCCTTGTCGCCTCAACCGATGGGGTTGGCACCAAAACCCGGGTCGCCGCACGACTCAATCGCTGGGAGACAATCGGAACCGATCTCGTCAACCATTGCATCAATGATATTCTGGTCCAAGGGGCGACCCCGCTTTTCTTTCTGGACTACATCGCCTCTTCAAAACTCGATCCGATCCAAATCGCGACTGTGGTCCGTGGCGTCGCCAACGCCTGCCAAGCGGCCGAAGCCGCCCTACTCGGTGGCGAAACGGCCGAGATGCCCGGTGTCTACCACGAAGGAGAAATCGATCTGGTCGGGACTATCGTGGGGGCCGTAGACAAGCGAAATCTAATCGATGGATCAAAGATCTATGCGGGCAATGCGATCATGGCCCTTCCCTCATCCGGTATTCATACCAATGGTTACACCCTCGCACGCCATGTCCTTGCAGAAGAAGATTGGCTAAGCCCTCACCCGATGCTCGACAATCAACCGCTCGGCGAAGTTCTTCTCACACCTCACCAAAGCTACTTATCACCGGTCACCCAACTACGCCAAAACAATGTCAACATCTATGGGCTAGCCCACATTACCGGTGGTGGTGTAATCGATAACCTTCCCCGTATCCTACCGGAAGGCACGGCCGCCCAAATCGAACTCGGCAGTTGGCCCATCCCCCCGGTCTTCACCCTTATCCAAGAGTTGGGCCAGGTCGCCCCAGAAGAAATGTACCATGTCTTTAATATGGGCTTGGGCATGTTGGTCATCGTTCCTATCGATGAAGTCCCCCTTGTCCAACGGGTTCTCGGCGATGAAGTGTCGTTGGTCGGTGAAATCACCGAAGGAAATGGCGAGGTCGTTCTAAAATGAGCCAACCCCGCATCGTGGTCCTTATTTCCGGATCAGGCAGCAATTTACAAGCGATTTTAGATGCATGCACGGCCGGAAAAATCACCGGCCGTGTCGTTGCCGTTGTCTCGAACAAAGCGAACGCTTACGGCTTAGAACGAGCCAGAAAAGCACAGATTCCGGCCGTTCACTTTCCCTATAAACCGTATCGAGAGCGCGGCCGTGCCGGCTATGATGCCGCCCTCGGCCGTGCGGTCGCCTCGTTCCAGCCCGATCTTATTGTGCTCGCCGGTTGGTTACGCATCCTGACCCCCTCGTTCTTAGATCAATTTCCCCGCCAAGTTATCAACTTGCACCCGGCACTACCCGGCCAATTTGATGGTTTACGAGCGATTGAACGGGCCTTCGCCGCTTATCAAGCGGGCGAGATTACACAAAGCGGCTGCATGGTTCACTATGCGATACCAAAAGTGGACGCGGGAGAGGTCATCAAGTCGGCTGTTGTCCCAATTCTGCCAGATGACACGTTAGAAAGCTTCGCGACTCGTATGCATCAAACAGAACATCAAATCATCGTCCATGCGGTGCGTCAAGCCCTGAGTTAATCGCAACAAGCCTATGAAAATCTGCTTTATCGCCAAACAGCCCCCGATCCAAGGGGGCGTTAGCCGTACCTGCTATTGGTTAGCGGCCGCACTCGCGCAAAGTGGCATAGAGATTCATGTTGTCACCAATGCCAACTCGGTCGAAGATACATTTCGTATTCACAACTTTTGGCCCGAAGAAAGCACGCCACACGACAACTGGCCCACAAAAATATTTGTCCACCAAACAGGGCCAAGTGGCAACCATATCCCCAGCGGGCCCGATCACCTCACCAAGCTCGCATCTTTAGCGACCAAGGTGGTGCGCGAACAAAACTGCGACTTGATCTATGCTTACTATTTTGAACCATATGGCCTCGCGGCACATTTGGCCTCACAATGGACCGGCGTGCCGTTCGGGGTGCGCCATGCGGGCAGCGATGTCGGCCGTCTCATGCGTTTTGAACAGCATGGCATCGCCTATCGTGAAATGCTAAAAACGGCCGCTTTTATCCATGCCTCTCCCAGCACCTATCGCCGCTTCATCCATTTAGGCATCGACATCGATCAGATCTATCCAGCGATTCCCACCCCTATTCCTGACGAAAATCACTTCACCCCCACGGCCGCCCCGCTTGATTTTAACAACCTACGAGAACGGGTTTTGCAACAGTTGCCGAAAAACAGCTACTTCACCCCCTATCATCAATCACTCACCAAACCGATCAACCCCGATTTGCCGACCATCGCCATTTATGGCAAAGTCGGCCCACAAAAAGGGAGCCACGATATAATACACGCACTGCAACGGCTCAAAGATGAGGGACTCAAATTTAATTTTGTCGCCCTAACTCAAGGGGGACAAAAACAGCTAGCTGACTTTGTCACCTTGCTCAACGAGACGGGGGTCGCCCCAAACTGCTGGCTATTTCCTTTTATCCCCCACTGGAAAATTCCAGCCTTCCTGCGTGCCTGTACCGCAGTCTGCTTCTTGGAGCGAAATTTTGGTGTATCTATCCATACCCCCATAATCGCCAGTGAAGTGTGGGCCTGTGCCACCCCTCTTATCTTATCCCGCGACATCAGCAAAAAAAAACACGCCACGGACCGCGCCCTACGAGATGAGCATAACGTTCTGCTCGCCGATCCGCAGAATCACGCCGAATTAGCTACAAAAATCAGGCTGGCGTTAACCGACCCACAGCAAGCCGCCAAAATCGGCCGACGCGGCTTTGAACAGTTGTATCAAAATCGCTATACTTTCAGCGATTATCGTCAAGAGTGCGTTGATCAATTTAACGAAATTTACGAACATACCCAATCAAGAGGCCAAATCTTGAGCGTAGCCGAAATGCAGGCGTGTCTCGCCAGACTCTATGTAGATGAACCGTTTCGCAAGCTGTTTTTCTTACAACCGGAAGAAACGGTGCGCAACTACGCCCTAACAAGCGAAGAGCTAAAAGCGATCAAAGGGATCGAGCATTCGATTTTAAATCAATTTGCGGGCAGTCTAAAAACGAAGCGTAAAAAAAAGTTTCTCGCCGCTTACCCTCTCTTGTTCAAGCTCGGCCAGCCGATACACCGCTATTATGATCGTTTTTATGATCTATACCCCGCACGGCCGGAGCAAAACACGCTAGATGAAGTGGTTCAATTTGGCGATTTCATGTGCCACACCTTGCGCGCGGCCGAAGATGCTCCCCTATTCGCTCATGAAGTCGCTTTGTACGAAAAGCTTTATTACCTAGCAAAATTCAAACCGAGCCGTCGGGACAGCTTTGAACAAATCAACGAGAAGCCTAAACCCTCCGCACAATTTACGCTCGACAGCCGCCCTGCCTTAGCGGAAGCGGTTTACATCGAGACCTTTGCCCATGACATCTCACAAATCACAGAGCAATTACGGGAAGAAAAAATCGAGCCTGAAGCGAATCTGAAAAAGAGCGTCTTGGTTTTTCAGCAAATCGCCAACTCGCAAAAGCCGCGTATCTTCGCCATCACGCCCGCCACCAAAAAAGTGATCAACCTCTGCAACGGCGCACTGACCATCAGCCAAATCATCACCGAAATCGAGCAACAGCTCGGCCAAACCGGTCTTGAAAAAGCGCTCTTGCAAATTACCCAACAGCTACAAGACAGTCATATTTTAATCTAAACAGCATAAACCTATGCCCCATTCATCTCCCCAACAGCCATTGTTCGCCCTCATCGAAGTTGTATACAGCGAAAAAAGCAACGCCCCAACCCTCGGTGATGGCTGTGAGCTATGTGAGCACTGCTTTGATCTACGCCGTCAGTTCGCCCAACAGCAAAGCGGCCGTGAGCTACTTCAATCGACAAACAAAAAGGAAAAAAAGACGTGAGTACACTCCACGACATTCCGGTCTTGGGATCAGGTATGGGATTCCGCCACCAAATCAAAGAGCAAATTTTTGCCGCTCAAGAAGATATCGATTTTGTTGAAATCATTACGGAACAATATTTGCGCAACCTCCTCTCTATAGAAAAACTAGAAGAGGTTTGTGATCTGTTTCAGGTCATCCCGCATGGAGTCGGCTTATCGATCGGCTCGGCCGCTCGGCCGTCTGCCACTTACTTAAACCGGCTCAAGCGCATCAGCGATATCACCCAAGCCCCTTACTATAGTGAACACCTTTGCCAAACCCAAGCCCCCGGCATCGATCTGGGCCATCTTACCCCGCTCTGGTTCACAGAAGAAACATTGGCTCATACGATAGATCACGTTAATTTGGTCCAAGACACGCTGGGCAAACCGCTCGTGCTAGAAAATGTGACTTACAAATTTGAAATTCCCCACTTTTCAATGCCCCAAAGTGAGTTCTTCCACCGTCTTGTCGAGGCAACCGACTGTGGTGTCTTACTAGACCTCACCAATATTTTTATCAACGCCACCAATCACGGCTACTCGGCTGTCGAGTTTATGGATGCAATGCCTTTAGATCATGTTGTACAAACCCATATCGCAGGTGGCTACTGGCGCAATACACAAGTTGTTGATAGCCATTCCCATCCGGTTCAGGATGAAACTTGGGAATTACTCACCCTTTTGGCCCAACGAATTAAAATCAAAGGGGTTATTTTGGAGCATGATGACAACTTTCCAGACATGCCAAACCTTGTTTCTCAGATCAATAAAGCCCGCCAAATCGCTCTTTCCACGGAGTTTTCGCTACGAAAGTGTTAATTTTCCATAAGAAACCACCAGTTTTGAAAATTTCTCTTGCATTTATTCGAAAAGTCAGTATACTCAAAAGTGCATAGGCTCCCCCCGAGGTGGAAGGTTCATCGCCCGATGTTCCTCCACCTCATTTTTCTTTTTAAACCCGAATTGATCTTATTGTCATTTGACGGCCTACAACCGCTCCACCTATAATCCATAATATATAAGTATATAAACAACAACTTAAAACAGAAGGATAGTATGTGCTGTGCGCAAAATAGTCACCTTACATTTACAGCCTAATCCGCGACCCGACGTTGAAATTCTTTCCGTCCTCGGTCAGCGCATTGAACTCACTCATATTGACTGTCATGGGAATCTTGAAACGGTAGCCGATCACATTCGTGAATACGATGGCTTGGTCCAAGCGATCGCCATTGTTGGAGCCACAAAAAGTTTGCAATTAGGGTCGGAACGAGTCGCTCATTTCGCCAAAGATCAGCTTTTTTCGATTGCGACAAAAACACCGGTCGTCGATGGTTCAGGCATAACCAATACGGTAGAACGCTGGGCGATCCGCTTGGTATCAGAAATGGAGCCGGGAATTTGGAGCCAGAAAAATGTATTAATGGCACCGGGATTAAACCACACAGGGATGGCAGAGGCGTTGCAAACCTATGCCAAAGGAATTCGGTATGCGGACCCTATCCTCTATTTCGATCTCCCAGCCATCGGCCGTCAAGAACCACTAACGGTGGTATCTGACACCACGCTCAACCAGCTTAAAGATTACCCGTATAGCCAACTTTATCCCACCGAAAAGCCGTATACACCACACGACAATAACCGGCACTTTAATTGGGCCAATGTCATCGCAGGGGATATTCATACGATTTTACGCTATGCGCCGACCGATCTAAGTGGCAAAACGGCCGTGGTCAGCCATGTTTCAGATGAACAAGCCAAGATTTTGCATAATCGCAAACTCAGCATTTTAATCACCCTGCTACCTAATCTGAGCCACGACAAGCATAAGTTCGCTCATCACCATAGCGCCACGGTCGAAGCCTGTTTAGCGACGCTTCATGAAGAGGAAAAAGATCAATTCGATCAACCCGATGAAGACCGCTACCTTACACTATTAGCCGATCTACATTGGCAACCCACAATTCGCTATCTGCAACCGGAAGAAGCCCGATTAAGCAAATTCGCCTACGTCACCCAACCGGCCGATGCCAACCACTTGCGACAAACGTATCGTTGGACCAACTATGTTCCCCAATCGCTATTAACACGCACGGCCGCCCACATTCCGCCCGTGTTCGCCGGTCGTGTCCGCAAAATCGTGAGCAAACGCACCGACCAAACGGCCGAAGCCTCTCTCTTAATGCTCGGAGGAACGCCACAAGAGTTTGCCCAACGAGAAACAAATTTTGTCTATCGTCGCCTGCTACGCGCCGCACGTATGGCGGAACAATTGGGCGCACGTCTCATGGGTGTTAGTGCCTTCTCTGACAAAATGGGAGAAGCCAGCGAATTGGTTTCTCACAAAACCGGTATCGCGATCACCTCCGGCCGAACCCTCACGGCGGCATCCGCCATCGAAGCGGCTCAAGCGGCCGTTTTGCAGCTCGGTCATGGAACCGACTTACGTGATATTCGCGTGACGGTTGTCGAAGCGACACGCCCCAGCATGGTGGCCTGTGCCCGTTATATCGCCCCAAGATGCCCACAATTGACCCTCGTCGCAGATCGTCCAGAACAATTAATCGCACTCAAAAAACAGATTGAGCAGGAGTCACCAAACGCCAAAATCGCCCTAAGCACGTCAACAACCGATCCGATTAGCGATGCTCATCTCATTTTTGCCGTCAAGCCAGAAGGAGAAACGGACCAAGAACGGCCGTTTGAACTGGCTCGCTGCCAACCCGGTGCGGTGATTTGTGATTTTAGTCGCCCGACGACCTTCCCCAAAGCTGAAGCTGAATTGCGCCCAGACCTACTCATTATCCATGCGGGCAAATTCCGTATGCCGGGCGAACCCCAATTTGAATTTAATTTCGGCCTCCCAGACGGCCTCATTCACCCAAGCTTTGTTGAAGCGGCCGTTCTCGCCTTAGAAGAGCGGTTTCAGGATTTCACGGTCGGCAATGAATTGACAGTCGAAAAATTGCGCGAAATTATTACCCTAACGTACCAACACGGCATTATGCTTGATGGGCTACGTAGCTATGACAAAATCTTAACCGAAACAGACATCGAAGCGATTCGCCAAAAAGCGGAAGAACTCCGCCAGAGCGAGCTAGACATGGGTCAATTGGTCCGAGACAATCGGCAAGCGCTGCAAGCACTCGAAAAATCAACAATGCTGCCCCAACTGTCGCGTGGTAATGGCACACTCGTTGTCGCAGGACTCGGTGTCTTTGCCGTGGTTGCAGGGATCGTAGGCTGGTTTTTTACACGTCGTGGCGACAAACAAGAGCAATAAAAACCATTCGCGAAAAATCCGCCACAAAGCTGCTACATAATTCAAAATTGACACAGACTGGTAACCGAATCGGTTTATCTCGCTTGAGCATATGTCTGCAAATTCGCTTCCATTTCAGCGGCCGTTAAACGCCCTGTATTGACAAAGACCATAACCGTGGGCTGGTCATAGACCACGAAGCTTTCATCGATACGGCCGCCCCGCCAGCGGGAAGAGTGGTCATAATAAGCCTGTACCGTTTCAGGTACCTCAAGCCCTACCCACGCAAACAAGTCCGGTGTTATTTCCCATCCGGCCATCCGCATCGGCCGGTCCGCCACATAAGCCAATTCGTACCCCAACGCTTCAGCAAAAAGGGCCGGATAAAAATATTGTGACTGCGGGTACGCCTCAGGCAAACGGGTCGTAACCGCATAGCCTCGCTGAGAAGCGACCATGTAAACATCTCCCTCTGCCATCACCTCTAAATTAGCCAACACTTTTTCCGCTGTATCTCTTTCATAAGAACGAGACAGCCAATTGACTTCCGCTAAATCATAGCGGCGGCGGGTCAGTTCCTCCCCATCAATCACCCCTAGGGAGGTGGGAAATGATTCATCCCATAACTCACTAACAATGCGATTTCCGGCTGGGATTTCAGCATAGATCCACTCAGAAGCACGAACCCAAGGATGGGATTGCGTATAAATCTGGGCGAAGGCGAGAGCGTAAACGGCCGTAGCCACAACCGTTATTCCCCCCACCCCAAGTCGCCATTTTCGTGGCAGTTGCATAACGAACCACGCCGCGAACAACATTAGAAACGGAGCCAGAGGCAACAAATAGCGCATAAACTTAACAAAAAAGCTGCCGGTACTTAGAAAGAAGGGCCAGACCCAAACAAAGACAAGTAGCTCCGCTTTTTGCTGTGCGGTCAGGTCACGCCGTTTGCGCCACACAGCACGGCCGACCGTCCATGACCAATAAAACATCCCCCCAAAAGCCAACAATCCCAAAGGCCATCCCATCCCCCAGCGCAATTGCATCTCGATCGAATAAAGATAAGCTGTGGTGTTTTCGTATTGTCGAATAAAGGGGAATGCGATCCCACCATTGACCATTGTGTTTTGCTCCCCTACATTTTGCAGATAACATGAACTGATCGATAGCCCATAGGCGGGTTGTGTATCAGCGGTACAGGTATTATCGAGTAGCGCAAATGGATTGGTCACCGCAAAAACGACAAAAAGCGTGGCCGCATAGCCGATCCAGCGACGCAACACAGCCAAACGGCCGCTTTCCCCCGCCCAAAACGTCGCCAGTGCCATCGCCAAACCGAGCAAGATAGCACTAAACTTAGAGCCGATCGCCAAACCGAGCGCCGCCGCCGCCAGTAGAAGCCAAACGCACCGCCAACCGGCACGACTGGCCTGATCCGTCTCTTGCACGGCCGCGATCATGGCATAAAGAGCCAACACAACAAAAAAGGCCAGTATCGGATCAGAGGTAAAAAAGTGTGCGATTTGCACGTGCATCACATTTAGTGCCAAAAACAGCGCAGCAAGCAAACCGACGGCCGTGCTGTATAACCGCCGCCCCAAAGCGAAAATCAACAAAACGGTCAAGCTATCAACCAAGCCGATCACAAATCGAGCGACGACCGTAATATGCTCAAATTCATGCGCCCCTCTCCCATTAAGCAGATCGGCCGCCACAAATGAGTCAGCAGGCAGTCGCGGCAACAGCACAGTGGACAGGTTTTCTAGCAAACGGGTCGCCAGCACCCCTAAATAGAGTGGCACATGTCCATATGCGAATTTTCGTGGCTCATCGAGTGGAACGACAACCCCGACCGATTGTGCCGTTTCGGGCCAGTAAAAAGGGTTAAAATTTGATTCATGGGGGGTCAATAATGACTGCCAACCGGCCGTGTCACTATTAAACTCGATAGAGCTAGCGACCCAAGCGATATATCGTTCATCCGGATGATAATGGTGATATAAATCCCAATCATTGCCGACCACTCGCAATGAAACGGCCGTTAGCCAAATGAGAAGTAATAATACCCATTTATATCGCTCAATCGATTCCGTCCCCATCCGTCAATCATCCCCTTTAAAGCAAAACAGGCCGGCTAAAACCGGCCTGTTGCCACAAAAAATATTCAATATCTTGTTGCGAAAAACCCTTAGCTTTCTTCTTTTGTTGCACCACCACGTTTTACAGCAAATTTAGCCACAGTAACGCTTTCAGAGGTAAGAATGGTCACACCTTCTGGTACTTCCAAGTCGCTCACACGCAAAACACGCCCCGGCTTGTCAATAAGAGCCAAGTCGGCGACAAGCTCAGAAACCAAAGTAGAAGCGGTTGCTTCAACTTCCACACTGCGCAATACGACCAAAGTGTTCCCCAAACCTTTCGCTTCTGGTACAGAACGGCCGACAGTGCGCAATGGAACTTGAACCCGAATCATAGAATTATCATCAATTTCTTGGAAATCAACGTGGATCAAATCACGACGTACCACATGGCGTTGGACTTCGCGGGAAACCACTCTGCGTTCTTGGCCATTCAAGTTAATGGTCAAAACATCGGTTGCACTGGAGTCACGCAATGTCAATGCGGTTTTCAACATATCCAATTGAATCGCTTCCGGTTCATTCAAGCCATAAATAACCGCAGGCAATTTGCCATCACGACGCAATTGTTTTACTTTTTTGCCAACAACGGTGCGGGGTTCCGCATCAAGTATAATTTTTTCAGACATGGTCTCAACCTACCTTCAATATCTAGCAAACGAGCGTTTTTCATTGGTGCTGAGGTGTAAAGATCGGGCAAAAAGCTCTTTTTCCAACCGGTCTCTAACCCTATTAACACGAAAATTCTTGAAGTAAAAATGCTAGCACACAGCAGAAACATCCGGCCGTGGCGCATCACCCATGAGCGGCCGCAGATCATCTTTGGTTCTTGCACAAAATGCATGAAAACATAGCGCAAAACTAGAGTTTCAGTAAAATGGTAACTGCTTTTTAATGGTGTGTCTGCCAGCAAGCTGTTTTGATGTAAAAATCAAGCATTGAAGTATACCCACTAATAACAAAATTACAAAATAAAAATTAGGACAAGAAGAGATGTCAACGGCAACAAAAGATCGAATCGAAACCCTTGAGGAATTTTACGCTTACGTACAAGCAAATGGTAAATTACGCACGGTCGGCCATGCCCAACGTTGGACGACCGCAACATTGCTCACCATGGGCACCAATCTTGGCAAGGCATCAAAATCAGCCTTGGGCAACGCCCTGCCAGAAGAACTTAAAGCGGAGCTGATCCGCTTCATGGGCATCGCCGCGATTTTCCGTAACACCAATTTAGACAGTCGCGAATTTTGCAATCGTGTGGCACGCCGTAGCCGTGGTACAAGCGACGCAGATTTCGCTAAATATCCGGTCCAAGCGGTATTCGGCGCAATTAAACGATTGGTCAATAGCGATGTTGCTGACACGGTAAAAGACGATTTGTCTCCAGAATTGGCCAACATGTGGGAAAAAGCGTAAGCAACCTCACACATACAAATACATGTAAAGGGTAGACTTAGGTCTACCCTTTTCTATTGCATAGGCCATGTCTCAAAATCGTTCTAAGTGGCAAATTCAGCTCTTCTTAATAGTCATCAGCTTGGGTATCTATGTCTACGGTGCACATTTGCAAATAACCGAAGTCAACACAGATATGCAGGCAACAGATCAGTATGCCTATATGGTATTCACCAGAACCATGGTCGAGTCAGACTACACCTACTGGGGAGACCGCAACAGAATGCCTCTATATCCGCTATTACAGTCGATATTTTATGATGGAACCGTAACAGATGAGCTTTTTTTCTATCGCGGCAAGGTGATTAATCTGGCCCTGTCGGTGGTCATTTTGCTCGGCTTATGGTGGGTTTTTCAGCTCTATTTAGACCCAATTCCGGCCGTTTTGCTCTGGCTAATCACAGCCTTCCAAGTTTTTATCTTTAAGGCCGGTTTTTTCCAAGCCGAGCTTCTATTTTACTTTACGAGTTTCTGCCTATTCCTCTTATTCGCACGCCACTTGCATACCCCAGATTGGCGACTTGCGCTTGTCACAGGCATTCTCGCGGGATTGACTCACCTGACCAAGGCGTCTGTCTTACCGGGGCTAGCACTCTTTATCGCTTTGGCACTCGGTCAATGGGGATGGCAACTTATTTCACAGCGTAATCGAGATGAAGTGCCTGACCATACTACTCCCCTTGCTGACGCTAGCCAGCGACTTGCTTATAGCATCCAAAGATTCAAACTCAATCAGCTAATGGGAATTATCTTAATTCCGGCATTCTTCCTACTCACAGTCTCACCCTATATCCTAGAAAGCAAGCAAATTTTTGGTCACTACTTTTACAATGTAAATTCCACATTCTACATCTGGTACGACTCGTGGGAAGAAGCGAAGCAGGGAACACGAGCCTATGGGGATCGCGTGGGCTGGCCAGACATGCCACCTGAAGAGATTCCCTCTCTCTCCAAATATCTCGCAGAGCATACTTGGGCTCAAATAGGCGAACGCTTTAGCAATGGGGCTTATGTGGTCTACCGCAATGTTGTGACTTCCTATGGCTATCATCGCTACCTATTCTTTTATCTCGCCCTGCTCCTCGCCACAGTTGCGCTAAATTATCAAGCGTCGTTTGCGCTATTCCAACAAAACCCATTTGTGGCCTTATTTGGCCTCGGCTATTTTAATGGCTATCTAATCCTTTATAGTTGGTATGCTCCGATCGCGGCCGGGAATCGCTTTGTTTTAGCGCTTTTTACGCCTCTATTTTTCAGCTTGTTTTACGTGCTAAAATCGGTGCGAGACCACAAAGAAGAAGAAGATCAAACTAACTGGGTCGGTCCGGTCTTATCATCCATTCCCTA
>WTJY01000153.1:12494-16455 GCA_011524645.1 Anaerolineales bacterium
AAGAAGAAGAAGATCAAACTAACTGGGTCGGTCCGGTCTTATCATCCATTCCCTATCTGCATTATCTTGTCTTGTTTTTGCTTGCAATCGACATTTACTTGGTTATTACAGTCCGTGTCGCCACACAGTATGGCGGTCGGTAAACAATCATATGCTCTCAAACGCACCTCGTTTAAACCGAATCATCTTCTCAATAATCACACTCATTATCCCGTTCCTGCTGACCAGTTGTGATGTACTTCTGTTGGAGCAAAATCAAGACGGGCCATTCACACCCCAGCATATAGAGATCACCCTCACGGCCGACGGCCAGACCCAAACGATCGCCACCACCGCCACGACTGTACGACAATTGCTCGACGAGTCAGAGCTAACCATCGCCCCGATAGATGAAGTCGATCCCCCTCTCTTCACCCCGATCAGCGAGGGGCTAGCCATCCGAATTGTCCGAATAACCGAAAGTGTCGAAACGATCGAAGAAAGCATTCCGTTTGAAAGACGTGTTGTGCGCAATGAAAATTTAGCGGCCGATGCCCCTCCACAAATTGTGCAAGCGGGACGGAGCGGGTTACAAGAATTAACCGTTAGAATCGTGTACAGAGATGGGCTAGAGGTCGAACGAAGAATCGTGCGGACAGCGACCATTACCGAAAGCCAAGATGAAATTGTGATGATCGGGCTTAATGCAGTGACACCGGTTGACAATCTCTCATTTAACGGCCGTATCGCCTATATCAATTCCGGCCGTGCCGAGCTACTTCGTGGTCAGAGTGCCTTGCCCGAAGCACTCAACACCGGAGAACTAGACCCGTTACGCCGTGTATTTACCCTATCACCGACCGGTAGCCACCTGCTTTATACCCGAGCAACGACCATAACCGGCCAATTTAATAGTCTATGGGTTTTACCACTAGATGAAGGAAACAGTGCTCAAGCACGGCCGTTGGGCATCGATAACGTACTCTGGGCCGATTGGAACCCGCAACGAGCCAACGCGCTACAGCTCGCCTTTACCACAGCCAACGCCACAGATCTCCCCCCCGGTTGGGAAGCGAATAATGATCTATGGCTCGGAGAGTTTTTCAGCAATGCTGATCAACCATTCGCACCAGTACAAATTGTGGACTCCTATCCAGCCACATATGGCTGGTGGGGGGGCAATTACGCATGGTCTCCGACCGGTTTACAGATTGCCTATAGCTATGCGGATGAGGTCGGTTTAATCGATATTGAAAACGCAGAAGAAGATGACATATCTGAGGATCAATTTCAGCTCCGATTCACCCGTCATCGCTTTCGTGAATATGACACCCGTGCCGACTGGGTTTGGGTGCCAACGCTCACGTGGTCCCCAGACGGCCGCTATCTCGCCTTTACCCGACACATGGGGGAAGAAGCGGAAGCACTTAATTTTGACACTTGGATACTCGACACAATCACCAATGGTGACGGCCAGCTCAGTGCCGATGTCGGCATTTGGAGCTATCCGCGCTGGGCCCCCACGACCGGTTCCTCAGAATCGGCCGACCAACAAATCGCATTTCTGCGCGCAACCAACAGTTTCGACAGTTTGCAAAGTAGCTATACCTTGTGGCTTATGGATAGTGATGGCAGCAATCAACAACAAATCTATCCACCTCTGGGGGAAACCAGCTACTTCCCCAAACTAGAACAATTTATGACTTGGTCCGCCAACGGCCGCGCCTTTGCCTTTATCTATGATGACAACCTGTTTCTCTATAATTTAGACAACAGCACCATTTTTCAGCTCACCCAAGATAATTCTCTTGTGAGCCATCCTTCGTGGGCACCATACGGAGCCGCATTCAATCCCAGCGAAGCCGATACAGTGAATACCCCTAGTCAAGCCCCGCTGCCCACACCGACGCCAGATATCGATCTGTTTCTCCCAGAGCAAGACTCTTAATCACTGATTCAAACCGGTTACGGCCGCTTTTACACCGCTTACACATATTTCATAGCTTGTCTCCACAATTCTCCTTACACTACACGTCATCATTTTATTTATTCGTAACTATTTAGTAGCTTTCTTGGCGCCCCTCTCCCTTGAGGGAGATGGGAAATTTATTTAAATCCACCTCCCCCAGCCCCTCATGATAGGAGGGGAGCAAATCCAATCAGTTGATTACTTTGGCGAAGATATTGCCAAAACTCATGTTATATTTATTTCGGAGATTTATGACCAAACAGAAATTTACGATGGCTTTTATTTCAGCCCTATTGCTTATTTTTACGATAACTTCTTGTAATGCAATCATTGCGATTGAAGAAAACTTTTTAGATGAAACAGACGCAGAGTTCGATGAAGAAACCATGCCTGACGAGCAAGAAGAAGAGTTCGAATTCGATGAAGAGAACCAGTATGAAAATGAAGAGGGAGATTTTGACGAAGGTAACGATGAAGAAGCGGGTCAATTTAGTAATGCCGCCAATCAAGATATCAAAATTTTAGCGATAGGGGATTCAATCTTTGATGGTGCTGAAGACGGCTCTAGCATTCCAGAGGTGGTTGGACAATCCCTAAATGTAAACGTGGTCAACAACGCGGTCGGAGGCGCTCACCTCAATATCGGGAGTGGTGAAGAAAGCGATATCCGTAGCCAATATATCTCTGGTGACTGGGATTGGATCATCATGGACGGTGGTGGCAATGATCTCAACGACAGTTGCGGTTGTGGTGCCTGTGATGCGGAAGCGAACAGCATTATCTCGGCCGATGGGCTAAGCGGCGACTTACCCGAATTTATCGATCAGATCGCAACCGGTGATACAAAAGTCATCTTTATGACCTATTATCAGCTACCGGACGGTGCCGAATACGGTTTTGATCGTTGCAACGAATGGAATCAAGAACTGAGAAGCCGTGTGGTAACACTTGCCGCGAGCAATGATTCAGTCTTTGAAGTGTACGCAGGGGATGTCGTTGCTCCTACAGATTTGCAATACTTCGCAGAGGATCGTGTTCATCCATCAGCGGCCGGTGCCGAAGTGATGGGGGAATACATCGCCCAAACAATCCAAGCGGCCGAGTAACACATCCTCTTAAATACAAACGCGCAAGAACACCCTCTTTTTCGCAAAGAGGGTGCTTTTGCGTTCAGAAGTCACCAACATTTCCCCGATCATTCATACAATCCCATTGGCTACAAATTAACACCCGTTGTAATATTGCGGAGTAGTAAGCTGGGAGCCAATATCAATCACCTAAATTTCTCACCCTTCCCAAATTGAATCACTCAAAAGAGGTTGAATAAGAATGAGTAGTAAACAAGTTGTTGAATTGCGTGAAGTAACGGCCGAAACGGTCCGCACAATTTGCAGTTTAGAAGTCACTGACATGCAAAAAAACTTTGTTGCCCCCAATGCGATATCGATATCCCAAGCTTATTTCGAACCGAATGCTTGGTTTCGGGCGATCTATGCCGATGAAACACCGGTTGGCTTTTTAATGACATTCGAAGATAGTCAAAATGGATTTTACTATTTGTGGCGTTTTATGGTCGCTCACGAACATCAGGGGAAAGGATATGGCCGTGTTGCTCTGTCACAATTAATCGAAAGAGTCCAGCAACAGCCCAAAGCGACAGAACTCAAACTCAGTGTTGTCCCCTCTAACGACCAAGCGATTCGCTTCTATGAAGCGGCCGGTTTTGAATTCACCGGACTCGTCGAGCATGGGGAAAATGTGTACGCGAAAGCTCTCATCTAGGGTCGCATTTGCAATGCATTCACAGATGATTTTTTCACGCGGTCAAGTCCAGAGTGTAGCCTACCGGTTCCAACCCCAATACAATACGCGATATACTGACAATCTCATTTAAGTAAGCATGATTTTTTGCCTGTAATAAAACATATCCCATATACATACAGACTTGCCTGTTTGTTTAAGGCTCTTTATGCGTTTCAAGGAGCTACAGATTCAAGCGGATTTGCTCCCCTC
>WTJY01000016.1 GCA_011524645.1 Anaerolineales bacterium
TTGTTCGGAATTTTTAGTTATGTTAACTTTTCTGACAGGTTGTTCGTGCACCCTGTTGATTGGGTGTGTCGATTTTTTGTTGAATTCTGCCCCCCAACGGCCAAAGGCCGTTGGGGGGCTTTAAAAAAAGGGGTTTTGTGGGTTGCGGAGCAACCCACAAAACCCCTTTAGAAAAGCGAGCCGCCGCAGGCGGCGAGCGTGTTGCCCTATTTGGGGCAACACAAAAAGCGTCAACAAAAAATACACGCACCCTTGTTGATCGGGCATTGGTTTTGAGAGGGAAATCGGTCCTGTCTAGGGGCTGGTGTCGAGCTGGGATGCATAAACATTTGCATACATATCTTGACAAGATGTGGACGTTTTGCAAAAATCTACCTACTTGTAGGTAAAAATGACGAAAAAACCACCACAAAACGAAACGCGCGAACGAATTATGGACACGGCCGAATCTCTTTTTATGACCCGTGGCTACAGCGGTGTGCGTCTACGTGATATTGCTGATGCGGTCGGGATGAAGCATGCATCGCTTTACTATTATGTCCCGAAAGGGAAAGAGCAACTGTTTGTAGCTGTGGTGCGGCGCAGTATGGCACGCCACGAGTCAGAAATGACACGACTGCTCGATCTTTCGGCCGGTGACATTCATCAACAAGCGTATGCGGTAAGCGACTGGTTGGTTTCCCAGCCTCCGCTCGATTTAGTCCGTATGGCGGAATCTGATTTACGGCAAATCGATCCCGATGTTGCGGCCGAATTGACCACCCTTTTGTTAGGGTCTTTAACACGGCCGCTTATTCAAGCTTTAGAAACAGCGCGTGAATCGACCATCGTCGATGTGATCAGTCCCGGTGTGGCCGCGATGTCATTGGTGACATTAATTCAATCGGTACACCATATACCGGAAGCAACTATACCGGAAGGGCGCGCCGCTTTCGGCCGCAAATTGGTTGATATGTTGTTATATGGTTGGTTAAGAAGAGAGTGATACGTAGAGAGTAAGAGTGAGAGTGAGAGTAAGAGTAGAGCGTAAGAGTAAGAGGTTGTTGGGTGTATCGTGCCCGATTTTTTCTCTTGTTTTATACGAACCATATCTTTCTCTGGTCCTCTTAAGGAATTAAGGATGAATACCCAAACACCTATCGTACAAATCAAAAATGTTGTGAAATCTTTCCCTGTTGGCAATAGTGAAATCACTATTTTGAAGGGGATTAATTTAGAGGTCAATACCGGCGAGTTTGTCTCGATTGTGGGACCCTCTGGGAACGGGAAATCGACATTGCTCAACATGGTAACCGGCATTGATCGGCCGAGCAGCGGGGAAATTTTGGCGACCGGCCGCCCGATACATAGCATGAGTGAAAACGAACTTGCGGTTTGGCGTGGGGAAAAAGTTGGGATTATTTTTCAGTTTTTCCAAATGTTACCCGCCTTGAGTTTGCTACAAAATGTGGTGTTGCCCATGGAATTCGCTGGGAAATACACACGGGCGAAGCGACGAGAGCGGGCTTTTGAATTGCTCGATATGGTTGGTTTAGCGGATCAAGCTGATAAATTGCCGAGTATGGTGTCTGGGGGTCAGCAGCAACGGGCTGCGATCGCACGCGCTTTGGCCAACGATCCACCTTTGTTGATCGGCGATGAACCGACCGGTAACCTTGATTCAAAAACGGCCGCGGAAGTGTTCGACCTGTTTAGTAAATTGGTCCAAGGTGGCAAAACGATGTTAATGGTCACCCATGACAAAGAATTGGCGGATCGTGTGCCACGTAAGGTTGAAATTCAAAACGGGGTGATTACCAACGACACACGTAATCAGCCGAAAATCGCAGTGCCTAACAGCTACCAAAACGGCCATCATGAACCCGCTTTGGCCACCGTTTGAGTCTGCTTAGAGGCTTGAACAGAGATCGCCTACATTTCGTCCTATGAATTACCGGTGGTGGGAAAAATGAGTTGGTGGCGAAAGGTTGATGGGGGGATGTCATTCGTCATTCGTCATGCGCAATTCGTCATCCAAAAATCGTTTATGGCCTGTCTGTTCGGGTTATAATTATCCCCATGACACAAAAATTTAGGGATAACTTTTCTGGAAAAACGGTTTTATTGACCGGTCATACCGGTTTTAAAGGATCTTGGTTGGCGCTGTGGTTAAATGAATTGGGGGCCAAGGTCGTTGGGTATAGTACCGACCCGCCGACAACACCGAATTTGTTTGACCAAGTTAGTTTGGGAGATCGGCTAGCGGCCGATATACGCGGGGATGTGCGTGATTTATCCCATTTGCAACAAGTGGTGGCGGAACATCGGCCAGATATTATTTTCCATTTGGCTGCACAGCCGATTGTGTTGACCAGCTATCAGGCACCACAAGAAACATTTGCTAGCAATGCGATGGGGACCGTGAATGTTTTGGAGGCGGTGCGGTTGGTGGTGGCGGATAAGCCGCGAGCGGTTGTCTGTATTACGACAGATAAAGTGTATGACAATCGGGAGTGGGTGTGGGGGTATCGTGAGCAGGATCGGTTAGGGGGGTATGACCCCTATAGCGCTAGTAAATCGATGGCTGAATTGGCGATCTCTTCTTATCGTCAATCTTTTTTCCATGTTGATCGTTATGAAGAGCATTTAACGGCCGTTGCCTCGGCACGCGCTGGTAATGTGATCGGCGGTGGGGATTGGGCCGATTATCGCTTGGTCCCTGACTGTATTCGGGCGTTTGTCGCGGGGGAACCGGTTCATGTGCGTAATCCTAGTTTTGTCCGGCCGTGGCAGCATGTATTGGAGCCGTTGAGTGGTTACTTATCTTTGGCGGCCCATTTGTTGGGTGAAGAGGGGTTGCGATATGCGGAGGCATGGAATTTTGGTCCGCGCGAGCTTCGCCCGATGACGGCCGGGGAATTGGTGCAAACCAGCATTGATTTGTGGGGGAGTGGCACGATGACCACAGGGACTCAACAACGGGAGAAAGAAACGACCTATCTTAAGCTGAATTGGGAAAAAGCGGCCGTGCGTTTAGGTTGGCAACCGCGCTGGAGCGGTGAAGAGGCGTTGGCCCAAACGATCGCTTGGTATCGGGCGCATTATGAGGAAACGGCCGATTTGTATGAAGTGTGTCGCCAGCAGATAAGACAGTTTTCTGACTAACGAAGCAGGGTCGGAAAATAAGAAGCTCTCCCGAACGGCCTATTGGGTTTTTATGTAAAACAAATAGACCATTTTGTTTTGTCTAGGTTTTTAAACTGTACAGAATTGCAAAGCGACTTAGGAGAAATGTCCTAAAAATGATGATTTTTTGCTGAAAACACCTGTTTTGTCTAGTTTGATTTCATAAAACATTAAAAAAACCGGATATTTTTGTGCAAAACCTTGACGGTGTGGGGGTGTTTGATGTAACCTACCAAGCGTTAGGTAATTTCAATGAATACTGTACAAATGACCAAAGCAAAGACCCGCGTTTTAGACACCGCCCAAAATTTATTTAATCAACATGGCTATAACAGCGTTTCCATGCGTGATATTGCTGATGGGCTAGGGATGAAGCAATCCTCTTTGTACTACCATGTTCCTGATGGCAAAGAACAACTGTATGTGGAAGTGACTAAACGGTGTCTGGAAGCCCATTTTACGGGGATTACAGATGCGATCAGTCGCTTTAATGATTTAGAAACCCAGCTGCAGGCGATCTCCCGCTGGTTTTTCTCCCGCCCAGCACTTCATCTTTTCAATATGATGGAGCATGATATGGCGGAATTGTCGTCGGAGAACCAACACTATCTAAAAGAGCTTGCGTATCAATCTTTATTTATGCCCCTAATCGAAGCGTTTGAAGATGCTGTTGCTCGCGATGAAATTCGTTTTGTCGATCCTGAGCAGTTTGCGGGCATGTTTCTAACAATCATAGAAGGTGTATCGTTCGCGCACCGCAATCGTCATTCGATGTTGCCACTTGACACAATGGCTGACCAGATGATTGATGTGCTGATGAACGGTTTACGGCCGCAGGAAACGGCCGAATAAACAAGGAGAATGAAGATGAAATCGTTATTCAAGATCAATGCCCCCCTTATTTTGAAAACCAATGACAATGGGCAGGTCGAACACTTATCATTAGATGAACAAGACAATACCAGCTTGTTTCAAGATGGTTCAGACATCAATGTCGGCTGCCGTGTTAAGGGGATGACCTTGACGCTCTGGCCACAACATAGCCAAGCTGAGTACGCGGCTAACCCGTAACGCTTTCCTACTTTTTCTTTCTTCGATCTCTATTTTCCAACTTTATTTCGTTGGTAGGGAAGCAGCTAAATACCAAGAATATGATCCGGCCGTGGGCTTTTGCTCACGGCCGTTTTTTTTTGAAAACTTAGATAGAACCCAGTAACCATGACCTTATATAACTCAATAGAGTCAAGGGAATGACCGGTGTCATGGGGGGATGATGTCGCTAGGCACTGCCCAAAACGGAACGATTTTTTTAAGATGATGACATGATGACATTGGGTAGCATCAGATAACCAATAGGATATGTGCGAGGTTTAATATGCCTTTTCCGATAACAAAACGACAAAATTATGCCGCAGAACATGAACAACTTGATCCCATAGCGGATAATGCGACTATTTTTGAGCAACTTTTTACGCGTGAGTTTCCGATTGAATTTTTACTCGCAGCTGAGGTCGCTCAAATTCGAACCTTTATGTTTCCCAGCGGTTCGAAGCTGTTACATCGGACCGGCGAGTTTGAAAAAAACAGCCTGAAACGACTCGATGATACGCGCGGGATTTTGGTCGAAATGGGACGTGATGGTTTTGACTCACCACGTGCGAAAACGATGGCGGAACACCTGAACAAGATTCATGGATTTTATAATATTCCCAATGAGGAGTTTTTGTATACGTTAAGCACCTTTGTTTTCGATGTGTGTGATTTTATTAATGTGTATGGTTGGCGAAAACTTACCCGAACTGAAGAGCTGGCGATTTATTATACCTATTGTGAAATGGGGCGTTTGATGCATATTCAAAATATTCCGGACACGTTTGAAGGGTTTCGCGCTTGGCGCGACGCGTATGCGGCCGAGCACAAAGGGTATGATTTGGCCAATGAAAAGGTGACAAACGGCATATTTAAAGGGTTGCGCCAATCAGTGCCTTGGTTTATACGGCCGTTTATTGTGTCATTTTCCTTTAGTTTGGCAGAACCGGAACTGCCTGATTATTTGGGCTATCGGCGGCCACGGCCGTTTGTTCGCGGCTTCTATCAAGCGTTGATGGGGATACGCAAACGGTTTAATCGCTACTTTACCCTGTGGGATGTCTGGAGTTTTGAGGAGATGGTAACTTCGAACTTTAAGAGTTATCCCAAGGGGTACAACCCGTTGAGCTTGGGGCCAACCAAATTGATTCGCGCTATGCGTAAACAGCAGGCTACAAAAGAATTTACTTGATCCGAGATAGCGAGGGGGCTACACGCGATCTTTTGGCCTGTTTCTGAGCAAATCAGGTCGATGGTTGATGAGTTGTACGCACTTGTTTACAATCCTGCCTGCGTATCTTGCCCCCAGATATGTAATCAACCAATGAATGGATTGAAAACATGCCAAACAACTCTTTTCCTAATTTGTTTTTTACGCTGGCCCTTTGTACTGGGCTATTAATCGCTTGCGGTGGAGATGAGCCGGAATCAAATACAGAGCCATCACCAACACCTGAGTCAACCGAGGTATCTGTTTCGGCGACAGCGACGGCCGAATCGAGCCCGACCCCGGTTCCCACGGCGACCGCCACCCCGCTTCCGCCACTAATCGAAGTCGATTATCAGGTGATTGATGAGAATGGTGAATTGATCGTTTCTGCGGTCCGTGCACCGGTCGATAGCTGGTTAGCGGTTTACCCTGATTCTCGATTGGAGCTATCGGATGATCTGTTGTTGGGGTATACGGCCGTATCGGCCGGTGAATCAAGCGATGTTGTGATCGAACTAGCACCTGATCTTGAGCTGACGAATTTGCAGATTGCGTTACATGAGCAAGATGACCCCGATTTGTTTGAACCGAGTACGAACAGCTTGCTTCTTATCGAGATGATGGAGATCGATACTCTCGTGACCTTGCCGTCCCTGACGGTGAGTGACCAAACATTGTCGCAAAATGAAGAAGAAACGGATGGCTATATTGTGATTGATGCGGTTGATTGCCCGACGCCCGCGTGGGTAGCCCTTTATCCTGCGGATGATGATGAGCGTGTGAATTTGCTCGGTTATGCCCCAGTTCCGGCCGGTGGTGGTGAAAATATACCGCTATTCTTCCGCTGGCGTGATGCTCCATCCCATTTACAAGTGGTCTTACTCGAAGATCGAGGTGAACCAGATATGTTTGAGGTTGAATTAGATCAGCCGCTCGCTCTTGATGGGAAAGATTTAGCGGTAGATGTCCGTGTCACCATGCCACCCAATATTTTAATTTATAGCCAACCTGCCGGTGCCTCTTTTGTTGTAGAGCAAATTATTAGTGATGGCCCTGGCTGGCTGGTGATGTATGAAGATGGGAATGAAGATGGACAACCCGGCTTTATTATCGGGAGTGCTCCGTTGGAAGATGGCTTAAATCGACTGGTTGAGATCGAAGTTGATGCGACAGCTGTATCAACAAATATGTTGGTGACTCTTCATTATGATACAACGGCCGGAGATGATTTCGATTTTCCCGCCAATGATCCGCGCCAAAATTTTGGTGGGATCGCTCGTTTTACCACTTTCCGTACCGATGTAACCGGCTTGTTGTTGACTGATTCACGTCGATATGATGGGAATCTCTTAACTGTCCCCCGTTTGGCGGTGGGGCAGCCTGTTTGGGCTGCCGTTTATGGGGATGAAGAGGGACGCCGTACGGCCGAGCCGATCGGTTTGTTGCCCTTAGAGGCCGGTTACTATAGCGATATTGATATTGAGTTGGAGCAGACACTCAATGCAGGGGATACGGTGTATATTGTCTTGCATCAAGATGGTGGAGAGATTGGCGAGTTTGAGCCGGCCGATTTTGATTTCATATTAAAACACCGTGGGATCGATGTAACGGCTGAAATTACCCTGCGATAAATTTATGAGCGTTATTTGGTATAAAATTTGGTTTGATCTTTGGCAGAGAAAAGGGCGTACACTGATGGTCGTCTTGAGCATTGCGGCCGGTGTTTTCGCAATCGGTGCGGTGTTTGGTATGGTCGATCAGCTCTTGTCCAATATGGATGAGGCGCATCAGGCGATTAACCCATCACACATCAATGTGATTTTACGGCAACGGGTCGATATCGATACCGCCAACGCCTTGACCCGTATCGATGGGGTGTCCGGTGTGGATGTGCTTAATGTGATGAACGGCCGTTACAAGCGCTCTGAAGATGGTGAGTGGGAAACCGCCACCTACTTTATGCGTGGGGATTACGACAACCAGATTTTTGATTATTACACGTTGATTGATGGGGGGTGGCCGGAGAAGAAAAATCTAGCGGTTGAGCGATTATCTGTTGAACAAGTGGGGGTTCAGGTTGGTGATACCGTTATTTTAGAGCTCGATGGCATCGACCGGCCGTATCAAGTGACCTCCCGTTTTCGTCATCCATTTGTCCAGCCCCCACAGTTTGGGGGGGATACTACTTTTGCGGTCAGTGAAGATGTGATGGCGCAGTTGGGTGTGCCACGCGGTTTTTATAACCAGCTATTGGTGCAGATCGAACCCTATAGCGAAGAATATGCCCGTGATCGCATGGATGCGATTAAGGACCAGCTAGCGAAACAAGGATATGGGGTCGGCTTCGCTATCTATCAAGAGCCGGAAGAGCATTGGGGACGGCCGTTTATGCTGGGCTTTACCTATGTTTTGCGGGTTTTAGCTGTTGTGTCTCTGTTGGCTAGTGTGATTTTAGTGGTCAACACCATGACTTCGGTGATTACCCAGCAGACCAATCAAATCGGCGTGATTAAAGCGATCGGGGGGACAGCGGAAGTTATTACCCGTATCTATTTGGTGGGGGTGTTTATCTATGGCCTATTATCGGCCGTGATCGCGTTGCCGTTGGGTATGATTATGGCGTTCGGTATTAGCCAATTTTTCTTGGGTATCTTCAATATCGATCACAATGTGTTTGAGTTTTCGACCCGCGCCATTGTCTATCAGGTGATTGCTGCGTTGATCGCCCCGTTAGCGGCCGCCTTAATTCCGATTTTGCAGGGAGCGTGGATCTCTGTTCGTGAAGCGATCGCCTCTTATGGGATCGGTGGTGATTTCGGTTCTAGTTGGCTTGATCAAACGATAGAGCGGATCGGACAGCACATTCTGTCTTCACCCTATGCGATCGCTTTGGGGAATATGTTTCGGCGTAAAGGGCGCCTAATGCTAACCCAATCTGTGCTGATTATCGCCGGAACGATGTTTATTCTAGTACAAACTTTATCGACATCTCTGACCGCGACTCTCGAAAATGAGCTGGCGCGACGTAGCTACAATATTCGCTTCGTCCTAGGGGATGCCTACCGGAACAATGTGTTACAAGAATTGGTTTCCGCTTATCCATCGGTGGTTGATGCGGAGGGGTGGTACACCGTTACCGGCACAGTCTTGCGTGAAGGGGAGCGCATTCAGGATGCGGGTGGCTTAGGAACGGAGCTATTTGGGGTACCACAAGGGACCGATATGTATGAGCCCTTTATCACTAACGGCCGTTGGTTGGCCCCGGATGAGCAAGATAATGTTGCGGTCATTAGCAAGGATATGGCTGATTTTAACGATGTCGCTGTTGGGGATCAGATTACGATTGATACTGGTAATTTAGGGGAAGGATCGTGGGAGGTTGTGGGGGTTTATCAGGCGATTACCCCAGACCCCTTTGCTACCGATCCTGTTTATGTCCCGGCTCATACCTTGACGGCCGTGACCAAGCGGGTCAATCGCGCGACCCAATTTTATGTGGTGGTTGATTATAGCGATGAAGCGATGTTGCAAGCGGTGAAAGACAACCTGTTAACTACATTTGAAGATGCGGACGTAGGCGTATCTCTATTCCAAACCCGTACCAGTGACGAAGAGCGTGACCAAGCAGGCGAGCAATTCGGGGTGATCCAATCGATGTTGTTTAGCCTATCGGTGGTGATGGGAATCGTTGGGGGGATCGGTTTGATGGGAGCCCTTTCGATTAGCGTTGTGGAACGGACCCGTGAAATCGGCGTTTTGCGGGCGATCGGTGCGGAGACTCCGACTATTATGGGGATGTTTGTGATGGAAGGGGTGTTGCAGGGGATGCTGAGCTGGGTCGTGGCGGTACCGCTCGCCTTTGTGATCGCCCGGCCGATGTCGATCACCCTTGGGGAGATTATGTTAGAAGCAGCGCTGGATTTTGCGTTTAGCTATACGGCCGTGTTTATCTGGCTCGCGCTCATTTTTATTATTTCGATTATCGCCTCGCTGGTTCCTGCGTATAATGCTAGCCGCATTAGCGTTCGTGAGAGCTTATCCTATCAATAGCCAGAAGTCGCTTGACGTTGAGAGTTTTTGAGTCTGTTTGGGAACTTTTTGTTCGTCAAATAAGATTGGTTGAATCTCGGCCGAATGTGATGATCATGTCCCCCCCGTTCGTTCATTTTATCGCACAAATGCGCTCACAATTTCGTTCGTGAGCCTCTGTAATATCGGGTTTTGAGAATGTGGCCCTTTGCGTACAACATAGGCGATTTCGGGTGGAGTGGTTGAGAAATGAGAGTCTATAACTGACATTTTCTGGCTGATGTATCGTTCATTTAAAATTGCAATGCCTAGGCCCGCTTCGATTGCTGAGCAAATCCCTTTGTTGCTGGGACATGTCATAACAATTTCAAATTGATCTGCTTTTTCTTGATTTTCAAAAACCCAATTTTTATAGAAGCAATTTTGATCAAACGCTAAAAAAGGTATCGTTTTATGACGTGGTACGTCTATATGAGCCGCTTTGACCCAATGGAGCTTTTCTGTGGCCAAGACCGTATCATCGCTTGTGATCTCATCTTGGAAAACTTGCATGACCGTTATATCTAATTTTCCACCTAATATATCTTGACTCAACGTGAGGCTTTGGTCAATCTGGGCACGGATTGTGACATTGGGATATTGTTGCTTGAAGCGAGCCATGATTGTGGCTAACGTCGTACCGGTCATGTCCTCCGTTATGCCGATGCGAATTTTCCCATGAATCGTGTTTTGACTAAGCATATGTAGCGCCTCATCATGCAGGGCGAGGATGCGGGCTGCATAGTTTAATAATTGTGTGCCCGATTCGGTGAAGAGTGGGAGCCCGCTTTGTCTATTGAGTAGACGGCAATTGAGCCGGTTTTCAAGTCGCTTGATCTTGTGACTCACGGCCGATTGAGACAGTTCAAGTTGATATGCGGCTCGTGTAATTCCTCCTTCCTTTTGAATCGCTTGTAATGCTTTGAGACTATCAATATCGAGTATGGTGGTCATTTAGAATCCTGATCATGACAATTTGTAATGAAAAAACAAAAACAATGAATTGTTGTCATAGATCAGTTTAGCTTATAGTTTTAGAAATTCAAAAATCAGGAGTTTCGTTATGACTATTTTGGCTAATCAACATATATTAATTGAGAACACACGGATCGCTTATGGGGTTTATGGTGAAGGTGATCCGCTCATTTTGATTCATGGGACCCCTTCGTCATCCTATATCTGGCGCCATGTATTACCTGTTTGTGTCGAAGCTGGCTATCAAGTCTATGTCTATGATTTATTGGGGTTTGGGTTGTCTGAACGGCCGTGGGATGTCCGTATCGATACATCTGTCACCGGGCAAGTACCGATTTTGAGAGGGCTAATACAAGCTTGGGGCTTACCCTCAGCCCATATTGTGGCCCATGATATTGGTGGCGCGGCCGCGAAACGCTTTGCGTTAGAAAATCCAGAACAGGTTCGTACACTAACGCTTATTGATATTGTTAGCTATGATAGTTGGCCGTCACCACGAACCATACAACAGTTGCAAGATGGGCTTGATAACTTGATCAATAAGCCAGATGCTGAGCATCGCGCTCACTATGCAGAATGGCTGTTGTCGGCCGTGGCAAATAAAGAAAAACTGGCCGATTCAGCTTTACCGATTTATTTAGAGTATATTTCTGGCCCTGTTGGGCAGGGCAGTTTGTATCAGCATCAAGTTAGCCACTACGATCCGATTCACACGATGAATGTCAGCGAAGATTTGCCCAAGTTGGGACAATTGCCTGTACAAATTTTGTGGGGAGCCGATGATCAATGGCAGGTTAAGTCTTGGGCAACCCGTTTACATGAGGCGATCCTAGGTGCGGAACTTTATGTGATTGAAGATTGTGGTCATTTTGCAATGGAAGATCAGCCGGAAATCGTTGCGAAACGAGTTCTAGATTTTATCAGTAGACATAATTCTTCTTAGTTCTCAAGTGGGGGGAGCTGATGTGCTACCTTATAAACTTAGAGTAATCAAAATCGTGCCAACAAAGACCATTGCCGTGCCGATGACTGTGCGCCTTGAGAGCTTTTCTTTAAAGATAATGACCGCTAAAAAGGCGTTCCAGATCAGAGAGAGCTGCAAAATCGGGTGTAATGCGGATATGTCCCCAAAGCGATAGGCTAAAATATTGAGCGATAAGATAAGAGGGGTTAGGAGCAGGCCGAAGATGACCCATTTGTTGCGTAAGACGGTCAACGGCCGTGCCAGATCAATTTCTTCGGCCGCCAGCTTAAAACAGACCGAAGAAAGTGAAACCAACATCGAATTAATTGTAATGAGTAGTACGCCCACTATGCATCACTCCCCACCATCATCGAACCTGCAATGATTAGACTGCCGCCTAGTAACCGCATCCATGTCACCGTTTCTCCTAAAAATAAAACCCCCAAAATCGCAGACCAAATCAATGTGAAGCTTAGCAATGGCATCGCTTTGCTGAGAGCACAGAGCTTAAATGTGCGTAGGCTGATGGGGAAGGCCAAAATATAGAGTAGCACGCCGATCCACACGGCCGGACTCCGCAAAAAATCCTCCGAACCGATCTTATAACAAAATTGCGCCACCGCATTCATTACGGTAGCGATAAACATCAGTGCATACAGATTGTTGTAGATGCTGAGAAACAACGCTTGCATCAGGCTTTTCGGGCTAAGAAATCGAGCTGATGGGCCACATAGACCAATTCTCCTCGATCGATTTGGGCGTGGCGCTCTGCGATCCACGGCCGGAGTAGTGCCCGATCAACCCGATCCCACAAACTATTATTCACGGTCGAGATAATGTTGTGTAGAAAATCAGCTTCTTGCGCGGGATAACGGCCGTTTGTCCCCCACACCACCCAATCAGATCCCCCAGATGCTAATATTTCAGCCCCAGCGGCTGGTAGTTCGACCAAGAGCGCTTGGCTAGAGCGGCTGGTTCCGACATAGCGCGGGTCACGGCCGTCGGCCGGTTGATCCATCGCCACATGATACGCATTCATCAAAATACGGTCTGTTTCCGCTTCGATTTCGGGCAATAGGATTGTTTGTCCGTCAAAGTTAATCGTAAAGTAGAGCAATGCCCCTTGGCTTAAACATGCGAAAAGGTGGGGCAAAAAGCGTTTGAGATTAACCAAATCGAGAAAAGCGTGGGCGATCACGCAGTCCCAGTGCTGGCTGTTTTGCTGAGATTCGTTTAATAGGTCATAAATGTCGCCGACGCATGCCTGCCATTCGATACGCTGATCGTTTTTACTCAGAACAAAGTGGTTTTCCCCTAGATGTTGTACCTCATAGCCGCGATCTTGGGCCCATGCAGGGAGGCGCGTGGCGGCCGTGGCTAAGTAGTCGGCCGAGACATCGACGGCCGTATAAACGACATCGCTACGAAATAGTTCCCATTCGAGTAGTCGCTCTAACATATTGCCGAGTCCGGCCGCGATTTCTAAAACGTGAACCGTTTGGTCTGTGGGTAAGCTGTCTTGAAATGCTTGATACACACGCTGATTTAGAGCGCGGTCATCAACCGTTTTTTTCGCCCCTAAATAATCGATAAAGCTGAAATTTTCCATAAGGTTTGTTTGTGAATGTTAGGGGCGTTATTAATCTCGCATTATTTTTGCCGTTACGCCCCCTGCCAGCTAGCGATTTAACATGTGCGTAGGGGCTGGGTGGCTGGCCATGAGCTTCACTTTTTTGTCAGAGCCACGCTAAATTCCAGCCATCCTGCCCACAGACTATCCAATTGGCAAAACATGGGCAGGACGGCTGGTTGATACATAGTTCTGCGAGGCTGGAAAATCGTTTCCCAGCCGCCGCAGCCCCTACGTTCGCTATATCGCGCTGACCAAATCGCCCAAAATTTGTTGGGCCGCCAATTTACCGGGGGCACCGATTACACATCCACCCGGATGGGTCCCTGACCCACATTGATAATAACCGGCGATCGGGGTACGATATTGATTCCAACCGGGGGCGGGACGGTTCATAAACATCTGGTCGGCGAACAACTCCCCGTGGAAGATATTCCCTTCGCTAATGCCCACAATGCGTTCGATATCGAGCGGGGTTACCACTTCGCGATGTTCGACTATGTCATGGAAACCGGGGAAAAATTCATTGAGCGTCTCTTGCACGATGTCGCCTAATGTTTCCCGCTCGGTGTCCCAATCGCTTTCCGCTAAATGGTACGGAGTATACATGACGAAACAGGACATGATATGTTTCCCCGGTGGGGTCATGTCGGGATCGACGGTTGATTGCACACAGGCATCGATAAACGGCCGACGACTAATCCGCCCTGCGGCCGCATCTTCAAACGCCTCTTGCAGATAATCCAAGGTTGGCCCCACATTGGTAAAGCCCCTGAATATTTCGGTATTCCCTTCAAATCCGGGGTATGGGGGGACATCGTTAAGGACAAAGTTGACCTTGCTAGCGGACCCTTGGAACTTATAGGCTTCGATATGGCTGACGAGATCGGCCGGTAATTCGGCCGGATCGACCAATTTAAGGAAGGTGTTGCGTGGGTCGAGCGCGCTGACCACTGTCGGGGCGTAGAACTCACGGCCGTCGGTCAATCGAACACCGGTCGTACGGCCTTCTTGGCGCAAAACCTCGCTCACACCAGCATCGAGCAAGATTTCTCCACCAAAGGAGCGTAACGCTTTGGCCAATACCTGAGTAAAGCCGCCGTTCCCACCCTTGTGGAACCCCCAGCTACCAAACGAGCCATCATATTCACCCATTTTGTGGAACAACCAAACCAAACCGGACCCCGGTGAACGTGGCCCAACCATGCTCCCGATAATCGAGCTAGAGGCCATCAACCCTTTGAGTAACTCGCTTTCAAAATATTCATCCAAAACTTCGGCGATACTGCCACGCCACAATTTGTGAATGAGTTCTTGAATATCATCATCAAGTCCTTCGAGATAGCCATGTAAATCGGCTACCCGCTGTAACTCTTCAGGGTCGTCGCTCCGACTATTGGGTGGAATCGAATCCATGATCGGCTTCATCGCATAACAAACCCGATTCATGAGGTGCCTGAAATCATGTAACGCCTCAGCGTCTTCGGCCGAATAGCGGGCGACTTCATGATAATCTTCGTATGCGTCCCCATTAAATTTCAAATAATCCCCATTGAATCCCGGATGGAAATCGTTGGGCATGGGCAAGGTCATCATCCCATGTTGCGGTAGATTCAGCTCTTCGCAAATATCCGGCCGGATTAAGCTAAGCGCATACGAGAAAGTTGTAAATTTATACCCGGGCAACAATTCTTCTGTAATCGCCGCCCCGCCAACCAAGTGGCGTCGCTCTAAAACCAGCGTTTTTAAGCCGTTTTTCGCCAAATAGCAGGCATTTACCAATCCATTGTGTCCGCCACCGATTACGATGGCATCGTAGTTTTGTTGAGACATACTTTATATGAGGTTTGTTTTCCGGTTGGGGTTAAAGAATGGCATTTCCGCGACACGGGCCAATACGTTGACAGAACGGCGGATAATGGTGATTTCGAGAGAGACTTGTGAACCGGGTTCACAGAGATCAAGCGGGAGCTTGGCGATCGCGATATGCTTACGCAGGATAGATGAATAGACCAGTGATGTCGCGTATCCGGCGTAATCCCAAGGGATTTCGCTTTGGCGATAGATATTCATCGTCCCTTCGTGAAAGACGCCATCTAACGGAGGCATAATGCCCGCTTCCCGATGGAGTTGCTGATAATGATGCCAATCAACGGTGAGGCCGACCGTTTTCCAGCGGCTTGTTTTGTTGGCGATTTCAGATTCGATGGCGACACGGCCGATAAAATCACGATCATCTTTGTGCAAGCCACGGAACATCCATTCCCAGCCCAATTCGATCGGGGTTTCCCGTTGCGCATCGACCCAAGCGTAGCGAGTCGAAGAGAAATCGACATCGAGCAAGAGCAAGCCCGCTTCGACGCGAGCGATTTTAAGCGCATGGAGACCGAGCGGGGTGATGTTGTAATCTTTTCCGGCCGCCATCAGCGTGTCCCACACGTCTAAACAATCTTCCGCTTTGATCCAAAGTTCATATCCTAAGTCGCCGGTAAAGCCGGTACGGGTTAGCAAGACCGGCTTGTCCCCTATTTCTGTTTGGACCGATCTAAAGTAGCGGAGTTTTTCAGCATCGGCCGTCAGACCTCGCAGAATATTGAGCGAATGAGGCCCTTGTAGTGCGAGAATCCCATAATCGGCCGACACATCATCGATTTGGCAATCGGCCAAACCGATTTTGCGGTTGATTTGACGGAAGTAGCGCAGATTTGGCTCGGCCGCTGTCAGCAAATAATCATTTTCGGTCGTGCGGACAATGACCCCATCTTCGATGACAAACCCGTTATCATCGCACCAAGTGGTGTATTGAGCTTGCCCGACACGACATTTGCGAATATCGCGGGCCATCGCATGCATCAAAAATTTAGTCGCATCCGCTCCGGAAAAGCGATACTTAAATAATGGAGAGGTGTCCAGCAATCCGGCCGAATTGCGGATCGCGTAATACTCAGATAAATCAGAATATTGATAGCGCGGCGCGGTAAGATAACCGGCCCAATTGTCCCAAATCTTCGTTCGGTTCAGCGCTTCTAAACGGGGGTGAAATGGTGTTGTTTTTGGCATTTGAATAAGAAGTGACTAGTCATTCAGAGTGAGTGATTTGGTATCATCCAGACTTTTATCATTGGCCTAATACCTGATAGAAAAAACGCAGAGAACAATCATTATTCTCTGCGCTTTATTAACTCATGTTACGCGCCTCCAAGGGGGGCAGTGCGATACGTTCCATATATATCAGCTTAATGATTACGCAAAATAAAGCGAAATCAAGTGCCTCGCCCATCCCCCAACCCCCTTCCCCCGGGAAGGGGGCTTCTTGTTTATTCGCAA
>WTJY01000463.1 GCA_011524645.1 Anaerolineales bacterium
GCAGATTTGATAATTCTTGTAATTTCATTTCTGAATCCTTTATTTCTTGATTTAGGTTGATAAATCGCGCAGGCTCCCACCTGCTACCCGCTGTAAGCGTCATCGCCTGCGGCGGTTTCAATGTCATCAAATGGCAAAGCCTCTACAGTTTGTGGAGCTTCTGCCGGTTGCGCCTTGCGCTCTATCAGCCACGCCATAAGCTTTACGCGCTTTCCGTTTGAGGCTTTGGTTTCGTAATCGAACTGAAAATCTAATTCAACAGCTTGCGGATGAAGATTGAGCGCATTGAGTACATGCGCTTTGTCTTTGTACGCTGCGTGCTGTTGCGAGATCAATTCACAAATGTCACCGATTGTGGCGACTTGACGGCCGCGTGTGTCGTAAAAAACATCTAGCAACTCGCTTGCGGTCGCCTCTGATGCTGTCATTTCAGCCTCGGCAGGCTGGGCAATCGCCTGCGGGGGGGGGGTGGCCTTTGCCTGCGCGGGTCTCGCCGGCGTGATGTCGATAATATTCCCATCCTCATCCACAGTCGCCCCTAACTCGTCCGGCGTATAAACCGACGACCCGCCAAAAATACCGGGCGCATACCATCGTGCGCCATTGCTGATCGCACGAGCAAAAAGCATGTTGCGCGGGAATTTGTGCATATTCTGTGTGCCTGCTTTTTGTGCATCGTCGGCCGAAAACGCACTTGTCCCGCTCTTGGTACTATTCTCGTAGAAGTCAATCTCTACAAGTAGATCAGTCATGGTCGCGACACGGTAATCGTAGCGCGGATCGTTCTTGATCAAAGTCGCGATTACATTTGCCCCAAGTGCTGGCTTGCCCTTGATGATATGGATACCCGTCATGGACGCGAAGGGGGGCAGCCCTAGTTCCGCCCCCGCCATGACCTTTACCAGAGCTTGCGCCTGCTGTGTCGCATCCCGAAAAAATCCACTAGTGGCAAGCGCCCCCGCCGCCTGTTGCATGACCGCAAATCGACCGTTGTCGTAAATTGCTAACGCACTCATATCTACCACTTCTCCTCAACTATAATCAAGCCATTCACGGCCATTTCTTCAAATTCTAAATCACCGCCTGCCTGATCCATCACAAGGAACGGATCAAATGGCGCACTGGTGTACATTTTCCAAAGTTCTTCACCGGTCACATCTGGTCCGGTTGATGTCGCAGACCAGTCGAGAAAAGCTTCGAAATTAAGCTCATCATCAATTCCGCCGAGATAATCATCAATCATTTCGTTCATACTTTCACCACTCGGCACTGGAATTTGCTTACAGTGCGAAACAACCCATTCGCCAACTTAATGTCACAAAAAATATTGTGGACCTGAACCACGACACACCGGCCGAAGGTCGGATGATCTATAATGCTACCCTGCTTCATCGCGCACCTCCTCGCCCAATATTTTATAAATACGGGCCGCGGCTTCCGCTGGAGTCGGCTTGCATTCGTACGAATGCGGAGAGAATGCGGACACGCATTGTGAGTACTCAATGTCGAAGACTGAGGGCGACGACAGGTAATCATAAGCGTCTAGGTACTTCATCAGCTCTGGCCGATTTTCGTGAATCGCCCAACGCATATCCCCCCATTTATCTAGGTCGCTTAATTCAAATGGGCAATCCTCGCCCAAAATGGCGGGGGCGTGGCCGACCGCACACCCCGCGAACCCACACTCCTCACCAGAAGCGACAGCCCCCCACTGCTCCATTGTGAATTTTGTGGGAAAACCATCACCCACCTTGATGATCAGATAGCCGTCATTTTCAGACACCACTTCCGCTTTTCTGAGACCATCGGCCAAGCGTCTCAGTAGTCCATGTTTTTTATTAGCCATAAACAACTCCTACCAAATAACTCTAGAAATGTGAACTTTGTGCGCTTTCCCGTTATGTAGAACGTGCACAAAGTCACCGACTGTCTTTACAACGACACACCGGCCGAGACCGACAACAGACACGATTTCGCGAGGCTTGTACATTACTGCACCACCTCGCAAATTGACCGCTGAACAGCGATGCTCCTGCCGTCCGGCTTTGTCACAATCACGGCCGTTGCATAAACATGCTTGACCGTACATAGACCATTGATACCCCGTACTTTCACTTGGTCGCCCCTCTTCATCACTGCGATCCTCGTTTCTGGTAAGCACATCTGGGCACATGCCCAGTGCACTTACGGCGAATCGATCCGGGGCCGTAATCGACACCACGAATAGCCGGCCCCAAGTCGATAAAATCGGGATCATCCCAAAAGTCTATTTCTGAATCGGATTTTGCCGAGTAAACAGCGTTCATATAGGCATACTGGTCCTCGGCGGTCCTGAATACCAAGACCTCACCTTGGTCGATCTGCACAATATATCCATAACGCCATCGTCGACCATTGGCGACCGTATGCGTTCTTATAGCCTTGCTCGCACACTTGCTTACCGACAAATCCCGTTCAAGATTACGATCCTCACTCATTCTTGCACCCCCAATATCGCACGATAACCCACAGTGACATTTTCGCCATTATGCGAAACTGTCACTGACCACATCTGCAGAGAGACAATCACACATAGGCCGAAGCCCATAACACGAACCGTATCTCCAACTTTCATTAGGACACCTCGCTTACGGGCGCAGACACAGTCGCTCCCGTTTCTTTTGAGACAGCCCCCGCTGAATACGGGGCTGGCGTAGCGGTACGGGCCGAGATGTTGATCATCTCAGCCGCGCCTTTCGCGTCTCCATTAAACCGGCCGGCGAACTCCGCACCGCCGATGCTTTCGCTCCAATTCGCCAAGCTACCACAATTTTCAAGGAACCATTTTTTGCTATCCTCGTATGGCAATGAGACAATCAGGAACACACCGTTTGACCCGAAGTCGCGAACCTCTGCATACACTCGGTAAGCACCACCTTTCACCGATACGAACTCCCCATCGCGTTCGATGAGCCCACGCTCCGCAAGCAGCCGAGCCTTTACAGCCGCCACAATGCCAGATGATGTGCGCCACGAGAGGGCAGTTTTGAATTTCCCAAGGAGTGGGTGCGTGTATAACTTTGCGGGGTTGCCTGCGGCCGTCCGCATTAGGATGTAGGTGCTATTTACGAATGATGTATCTAGTACATCATCCAATTCAATGGCCGTCAGTTCGCGATCTGCAAACATTCTGCCAATTTCCGCATGCACCGTATTAACGATTGCGGCCGTTTTTACCTTTACTTTTCTAGGCTTGGGGTTTAAACTAGACATTATCTGAATCCTTCAGGTATTTGACCTCCCGCGATGTCGCCAAACAGTTCGCGGGGGGTCTTTTTGTTTTCTAAGGTGTTCAAAGTATAACGCATCTTTCACACATTGTCAACTAAGTGACAAGATTAATTAGGTGACATGATTACCCAGAAGTGTTTATCCCCGAGGGAACCACTTAACCCAGTTGACAGCATTGCAATGGTGTGTTACCATTGTATTTATGTATTCAGATGTAATTATTTTAAATTCACAGGAGAGTGTGTTGGACGGCTATTTGTCAGTACCGGAAGTCGCAGACGTTATAGGCGTGTCGCGACAAACTATCCACAAATGGATAGATTCAGGTAGGATCTCTGGGGTTATCACCCTAGGCCGCGATAAGGGTATCCCTGTTTCCGAGGCAGAAAAAATCCGGTTAGAAGAGTTAGGCAAGGCCGAATCAAAACTAACCAACCTTAAAGCGCGCATTCAAGCAATGCAAGACTCCACTTTTGGGGAATAAAAAAAATAACCCCCACTACGCTGACAAAAAATCAACATAACGAGAGTTATTCTAGCACCTGAATTTGATCTAACAAATCAGAATGCAAAAGTCCTTAAGTTCTCTGGCTTGGCGGTCAAGAAACTTAGGGTCCTTCCAACCTTAACAACCTCATACGGACCGCCCTTGCAATGTCGAACCATTGACTGGGACCGGCGCAATCAGCTGCTAAAAGAGCGACATACGGGACTCGAACCCGTGACAACAGCTTGGGAAGCTGGTATGTCACCCCTAGTCTGTGGGTACTAAAGTACCTAAATTGGCGAGATATTGCAAGGGCACTATAAATTTTCATATTTATCGTGCCCTTTTTTGTTGCCTGATTAAAATTTTATCACGATTTATCAAATATCAAACTTTTTTATCGTTTCGCGAAAAATAAGAGTTTATTAAGCTTTCCTCGTCTCGATGCCCGTAAATATCAAGCGTGGTGCTTACTTTCGAGTGCCCCATTAGCTGGCTCACTACCTTCGCGTCTAGCTCGTCAAGCATTTTTTGGGCGAATCGGTGACGAAGCGAATGAGGGAAAAAGTTTTCATCGGCCGGTATCTTGGCCTGCACTCTCAATCGCTTAAATACAGAATTAAGGGTTTGTGGATGCAACGGCCGACCATCGGATGTTGTGAACAGATACTCCGCACTTTGGACCGGCCGGATACTAAGCCATAAATTAACGGCCGTTGCGCACTGATGCCCGGCCAGCACTAAATCATATTTGTCGCCTTTGGTCCAGACTTTAGCAGCCATGCGCAAATCGCCTGAATCGCCGCACCATATGCGGAAATTCTCATAACGCAACGAACACACAGCCCCCCTTCTGGCCCCGCTATCACGAATGAACATGATGATGGCGGCATCCCTTACACTGGCATACATAAGCGCTTTTGCGAGGTTTTCATCACTCATCGCCTTAGATTCTCTCGCTGGTGGCTTCGCTTGGTGTATCGGTTCTGCTAAATCCTCACGGCCACATTTACGAAGCATAGCCTTTAGTGATCGGCGATAACTATTCGCTGTATGGACCGATATAGATTGCTCGCCAAGCCACCTGTCGGACCATTTAAATATTTTCTTTTTACTAAGCTTGCCAAACTTTATGTTGTCCCTCTCTAGGAACTTCAAAAACGACTGACAAGCCAAGCGGTAAGCCTGCACGGTTCCCGGCTTTATATCAATTACGCCATATTTGTTTATAGAAACTATGTTCGGAACATCGAGCAACAGTGTGTGTTTGTGTATTTTCTTCATGAACAGACAACAAAGGATAGTAGCAGACACAAGAATTTAAATCAACAATTCAGGAACAACAGACACAATGAGTTTCCAAGCATTACAAGCAGTATTTGAACACAGCGAGAGCCGTGGCAGTGAACGACTAGTCGCAATTAAGCTGGCCGAGCAAACAAACGATTTTGGCTATTGTTGGCCCAGCTTGGCACTAATATGCAAGCACACCAAAATTGCAAATAAGCGGACGGTGTCAAAACACATAGCGACGCTAGAAAAAAGAGGAGAATTTGTCCGACTGGGGCGCAAGCGAAAAAACGGGAGCAGTGCCAGCAATTCGTATATTTTTTGCATAAACAGAACGCCAGAAGAGGTCGCTAGTTTGATGCGAGATGCCGAATTTGAAGAGGAAGAAATAAGCGAGGCGTTGCAGGTTCTTCTGCAAAGTGATCGCTTTGCAGGGGATGACGCAGGAGTCACCCCCCCCATGACGTATACGTC
>WTJY01000209.1 GCA_011524645.1 Anaerolineales bacterium
CCATTCTTGGCCACTTAACATAAAAAGTCGGACCAATTTACATGTATCCCGAATAATGGCCCATAGGGCCAGATGATTCAGGGGTTGGCGTGTTCGTGGGGAGCGGTGTTACGGTTGGTGGGGGTTCGGGAGTGTCTGGCGGTTCATAAGGCGGTGTGCTTTCTGGTGCATTTTGTTCTTCAACACTTATAAAAGGTGGTGGTAAGGTTGCAGATGAAGTTGCGGTTGGTGTTGGTGTACAAGTCTTAGTCGATGCATTATCAACATCTAAAGCACTTGATTCATTGCAACCAACAAGCAATAAAATCAACAAAACAAATAATATCAACCAAAGATGTTTCTTACCCCGGCCGAGCTTCCGCTCACGCCGACGCTGCGCACGATTACCCCGTTTCTGCCCCAAGCCCATGACGATACCGACCGCGCCGGTCGATAGCCAGATCCCTTGAGATGGATCGTAATACCGGCCGTTCTTGTAAATCAGCCCTGTCGAAAAGTCATAAATCGCATCTCCTGTACAGGACAAATGGGTCACAGGACCTTCTTCGCCCAGTATTACCGCGCCTTCTGGAGAAAAGGTCCACGCAAACGTCGGTTCCGCATTCTCGTTGACCGTTTGCCGCACATACCCATTGCCGTCATAAATATAATGCCGCCAAGAACTGTCACTGGCACTCGTATCGGTCACATGTTCACCCGCTGGGGCGCTGTGTTCCATCAAACCGCTCCGGCCGGTCTCCCGACCGTGTCGGCCGACCATCATCCCCACCCGCGCTTTAAGTTCCCATGAAAAGTCGCGGTCTCCTGACCGCATCGGCCGTTAGAACCAGCATACCCGCCTCACCCCCCGCCCCCTCTAAAAAAGCGGCCGCTTGCGGGGCAAACGGCCGAGATAATGACCAAGATGGCCGATGGTTTTGTAATTGTTCCAGTCAGGAGACCTGCCGCTTTCAGGACAAACGGCCGGATCCAAAATCGCCAGAAAAGCGATGTTTATTCTACAATTCACGGTCAGAGACCGAATTTTACGATCTGACCTTGTTCGCGAAATGCGAATTGATTGCAACCCGTAGCACGGTCGGGAGACCGGCTACAGAGATTTTTGGGAACACCATGCCCTAGGTGGGGGTAAATGCTCGTGGGAACGACAAGTTTTTCTGCAATACAGATCCTTCTACTTGTAGTGTACTAATCTAACCATACGTAAAGCACAGCTAGAGCTAAGTGTAGAAACACCACGGCTGAGATGCGACTGAAATTTAATAGCAATTGATTGTCGTTGCACGAAAGTCTTGCCAAATTTGCTTGAATTGAGCATGGCTCAATGGCCTTTGTCTAATGTCGATGTATAAATCAAACAACTGTTTATGTTGAACCAATTCTGATGTTGTTAAATATTTTCGAGAAATGCACCCTATTAATGGAGCATTTGAATGTTGAGAAGATTCTCTAATTGCCCCCAGTAATTTTGGACTTATCATAGGAGCTAAGTCATTCATAATGAAAAAGAATACAATTTGTAACTGTTTAAAGGGAACCGTGGCTAAATAAGGATAAACCTCACCAAATTCACTTAGACTTGTCACATTAGATATCCTTGTATCAAACTTGTAAGTTAACACATTCGATGCTACCTCAATTTTTTGCACAGCACGGGGCATGAAATGAATTCCAATGTCTATGGGATGATAGTCTAATACTAAAATGCGATTGTTTGTCATTATTTATAATCTCACTTCTCTATGTGGTGTCAATACATTTTTGATTTTGTGGGCTAAGTCAAAATGAGCAAGTATGTACCTGATTTTACATACCACCTTACCATAGAGATATAGATCACCGCAGTCCCTACTCCAAGACCTCGCTAATAGAACTTATATGCATAATAATTCTTGTTGATACTATTCCTAGATGATAGTAGCTGTACACAATTTATTTTCCAATATCTTCCCAAACCGTTATCTCTGAACCGTAAGTACCAATTGATGTATCCATGTCAAAGATGAAGTAGTACGAATCACCGGCACTCATCTTGTAAAAAATCAAACCATCGCCGAGATAAATACCTAAGTGAGATATATATCCGTGGTCTACATGCCAAGCTATCAAATCGCCACGTTGCATAGTTTCAATGGAGTTGCTAGCCCGTTGTCTATAGTGTGTCTGTAAAGCTGTAAGGCCATTTGATGGTAATCCCTGCATTATAAGATCAAGATTTACATCGTTGCTAGTACTCATTTCCGTCAGCGGTGCCCTTCCTTGATATAATCGATACTCACAGAGAACCGCCCCCGCACAATTATAATCACTATTACTAGTCCCCCAACGATCGTCAATCCATTGATCTATTGTATCCCCATGATAAGGGTAGTTTGCAACAGATTCAATACTCTTATCCACATCTATATGTGGGTAGTGTTTTCTGTCCGTAAGCCATTTAGCAAAATTTCTCGTTCGCTTGCCCCAAAAAACAGCTCCAGCATAGTAATCGCCGAAAAGAAGTTCCCCATCAGATTGTGCAATTTGTTGTGCAACAACAGCATCTTGTTGTGCTTCCGAGTCACCAGTAGCAGCTCCATAAATCATAGCTGCGTCATCAGATAGGCCTGCTATGTAAGCAACTAAGGCCAGCTTTTCCAGATTTTGCCCAATTTGCAACATTAGACTTGGTGTAACAGATACAATGTATTTCGATGCTATAGGAACTGATGCAACAACAGCCCCAACAGGCATCATTAGTCCACCAACAGTGAGACCTCTGCGCCAATCCGCATTACATATTGTATCCCAGGTTATGCCCTGATTAACGAAGATGTCATAGCTCACCCCTGTAACACCTGCAACGATAATTCCCCCGATAATAACAGCAGCAATAGATTCTCCACTTGGATCTGTGAACATTGTAGGGTTATTATGTACATAACTGTACGGATGTTGCGAAGCTGGTGAGCTATCCCAGCCAGCAAATGGATCACGGGATAGAAACAGTTTCAATCTCGGGTTGTAATACCGAGCACGGAGATAAATTAGTCCTGTACTGTTGTCTTCTAGCTCTCCTGTATACCCATGTGCGGTGGATTGCGAGCCCTGCTCATCGATTGTATTCCCATATGGGTCACGAGTTACCACACTTTCTACATCATTTCGTGTACTTCCGGTCATCTCCAGCCGTACACTCCCCAACGCATCAACTAAGAGATAACGCATCAAGCCGCTGTCGTCCTGTGCCATCAAGCCAAGCCCGTAGAGGTTTGTCACAATACTGTCCCCATCATCGGCAATTAACACAGGGACAGGGTCATGTCCGAGATCGTTAACATAGGTGATTGTCGTTGCAGTCTCGGCTGTGTAATCAACCTGTTGATAACGTACTCCTTCACCACTGTAAGCAAAAGTCGCTTGGGTAATGTACCCTTGGCCTTTATCTACCTCAGTTACCATTATTAGGTTTCGCTGATCAAAGGTGTATCGGGTAACAGGGGTATCTTTTGCCGCTTGTGGTGGTAAAACCTGTACCATGTTGCCATTATAATCATAGATATAAGTGGTAGTTCCCCCCTGCTCCAAATCGGTTGAAGAGATCAACTGGTCCGCTTGGTTAAAAAATCGATTAACCTGTGCAGTTTCGCCATTAATGATATCTGCATGAGCGACCATATTGCCGCCAAGGTCGTAGCTGTATACAAAGGTGGCGGAAATGGCACCTGTATACGTTGCTTTGGTCAGTTGATAACGATTGTCATAGCTGTAATCAATCCATGTAGCCAAGTATTCATTTGTTGTTGTTGTACTTGATATCACCTGCAGTGGTGTGCTTATTTCAGTGTCAGGAATGTAAGTAGTATCAGTGATAAGCATAACTTGATCAACCCGTACCCCATCTTCTTTGAGAGCAACATTCAGGGTATATTCACCCGGGGAGATTACCATCATTGCTTGGCTGTTGGATTCTGTCACAGATGACCAATTCCATGAACGGTCGAACCCTGTTAGATAGCTTGCTCCACCAGCTGAAACAAGCGGATTATCAGAATCACCCTCCAAACTGATATGAACTGCATCACTACCACTATCCGGTGCAGAGCCGCGGACCCACACCCGATAATTATTTCCTTCGTTAATTTTAATCGGAAATTGTAGGATCGGGCTTTCTTCTACAACGATATGATGTGCACCCAAGTAATCTTGGTCGCCCGGATTGTAGACTGAAGTGTCGAACGAACGCCCGATTTCCGGCAAACCGCGCACATAGCTTTCTCCTGCAAAGCCGGTTTGACTAACTTCTTCTACCCAGTCATGTGTTGTTCCTGCTTCTGCTATTCCATCTTCTGCTTCTAAAACCAGCTTCCCGTTTTCTTCCAGATAACGGCTGATCTCTTCAACTCGATCAGGGGCGTAAAGAGTTTCTGTTACAGCTGTGCGGTTGCCGATACTGTCTAAACTGTAAATAAACTCAGCTAGCAAATCCCCACTTGCTGCTACATAACGCATTGATGTCAAGCGATTTGCTTTATCATATCGATTTAACACCTGCGTTCCATTCCCCAATGTTGTTGTGATTAAGCGCCCTGCAGAATCGTAATCGTACGCCGTCATCTCATTGTTCCAATCAATAACTGTTTCTAAACGCTTATCATCATCATATTGATAGTTAACCTCTTTTCCATCTGGATAGGTTAACCGTTCTCGCTGTCCATTTTCGTTGTAGTCGTAATGGACTGTCGCCCCAAATGGGTCAGTTACTTCAATCAAACGACCGAGGCTATCATACAGATAGTTTGTTGTCCCGAGGCTGTCGGTCATTATCCTTTTTTGGCCACGAACATTGTAGGCATATTCAACTGTTTCATTGTTCTCTGCATAAAAAATCTGCTTAATACGGTACAGCTCATCATACTCATACTCTGTCCTAGCACCGTTGGCGTCAGTCATCGTGACTGTTTGACCCAACACATTGTATTTGGTCGTGTGTATTGAGGTCGTGAGAGCGTTTTGTACGGTGATAGCTCGATTTAAGTGATCATAAGTGGTTTGGGTGGTTGTGTACCCACGAGTATTAATCGTACTCAATCGGTTCCCTTCAACACTATAGTTGTATGTTGTGATCAGATTTACCTGTGGTCCGGTTGGATTAACCCCCTCGATCACAATTTGTGTTACATCGCGGCCGTCCCAGTTTTCAATGATGTGGGTTTGGCGCCCTAGTTCATCATAAACGAATGCGGTTTGTATATTGTTAGCATCAGTTGTCGCGATCTGCTTGCCGTCGACAGTATAGCTTTGGCGGCTAGTTTCATTTTCAGCGTTGGTGTTGATCGTCACTCGTCCTAACCCATCGTAGACTGTTATCGTAGTATGACCGAGGTTGTTGACAGTGCCAGTAGGACGGCCGAGCGCATCAAAGGTGGTAGTAATTGCCACTCCCTCAGCTGAAAGCGTTTTGTAGGCCCGATTCAGATTGTCATAAAATGTTGTACTGCTGTTCCCTTTTGCATCGATACGGTTGGTCACATTTCCTAGTACATCGTACACAGACACAGTTCGCAATGGTTCTCCATCGACATAACGGGTTGTGGTGATGGAGCGGCCGAGCGAATCGTATTCATATTCGGTCCGCTCCCCCATCACATCGATGGTGGCGATGCGCTGTCCCGTCAGCTCGTTATATTCGGTCAATCCGAAGATATTTACTTCTCGATTCGGATCAAGCAATCCGTTCTGGAAGTCAGCCACCAGCGCATAAGGATCGGTTCCGTCCCAGTTTTGGATTGATGCAATCAAACGACCATTATCTGGATTATATACGTTTCGGCTGGTTCGCCCCAATCCGTCGGTGCTGGTTATCTGGCGGTTGGCCTTATCATAGCTGTAAGTGGTACACAAATTCTCTTCCCGCAGTGGGTCGAGGCTTTGGCAGTTATCCACAATTATTTGTGGGTCAGTAGTCCCATCCCAATTTTGAATCTTCCCCTGCATTCGATTTAGTTTGTCATAGACACTCATGCTCATACGACCAATAGTATCAGTGGACAACAACGTATTACCGACTGCATCAAATGTGGTCTGGCTAACCAAGTTATTGGTTCGATTTTTTGGCAAAGTCAAATAGTTGGCGATTAACCATTCAGGATCGGTGCCATCCCATTGATGAATGGTGGCGATTTTTCGATTCAGATCATCATAAACAAAGCGGGTACGATCTCCAATAGTATCAGTTACTACGAGAGTATTACCCATTGCATCGTATTCATAGGTTGTGCAACTGTCTTGCTCGCGGGTCGTAGGTAAAATGTAACAGCTTGCTAGCTTTTCGAGTTCGTCCACATCAACACTGTGGTTTACAGAGCCTGCCATACGTCCTTGTTCATCATAGAAGGTCCGGTTGATCCGCCCAATATTATCGGTGTTGGCGACTACGCGACTTGCACTGTCGTACGTAGTCAGTGAGCAAATATTGAATTCGCTGCTCGGATTTACAGGAGCAGGGAAGCCACACAACTCACTTTGTGGATCGCTACTGTATGGGGTTCCATCGTAATTCTCAACCGATAAAGTTAATCGCCCTGCATCATCATAGAAATAAAGGCTGACCCTGCCGAGCGTGTCGGTCATTACGGTGCGATAACCTGCACTATCGTAATTATATTGGGTGATGATATTGTATTCATTTAGGTGATTTTTTTTCTGCCCCATTAGATAGTTCTCGATGATCTGAACTATATTGTTCATCGAGTCATATTGGTTAACTGTTACCTTGCCAAATGGATTGGTAGTAGTGATGAGGCGTCCTACATCGTCATAGGCATAGCGAGTAACTAAGTCACTTGTGTTAACTATGGCAATTACTTGGCCCAGGCTATCATACTCATATTCAATCGTGTTCCCCACGGCATCTTCCTGACGGAGAAGTTGCCCGGTCGCGTTGTAGTCGAATTTTTGCTCGTGATCGAGGGGATTAGTTACTGTAATGAGGTTGTTTTGTTCATCATATTCATAGCGAGTAGTACGATTCAAAGCATCCGTCATGCTGGTGAGATTATTGTGATCGTCATAATCGTATGTAATTGTTTGGGAAAGGGCGTTGGTCATGCTAAGCGGGTATCCATCACTAGTTCTATCCCCCTTTGTTACGTTTCCATTTTTGTCAACCCCAGAATCGAGTGTTTGATCACTGCTGTGGGTAAGCAATGCAAATTCCTGTGTTTTGTTATCAACGATATTGGACGTTGCAACAAGCAGGCCTTGGTTGTTATAAACCAATAAAGTGGCATTTGCTTCAATCCCAACTCCCTTGGTAATTACCCGTTGCGAATCACTACGATACTCAATTTCCCATTCTTGGCCACGAAAAGTTTGGGTAATTGCTCGGCCGATGTCATCATAGCCAGTTTCTTCCACTATCCGATCTTCCGGATCAAACACAGTACGTAAAAGAGGCACATTATTCACAGATTCATAGGTGTAACGCCAAGTCTCTAAACGTGCATCTGTAATCCCACTTAGCCGACGACTTACATCATAGTTAAAAGTTGTCACCCGATCGATGGGATCCGTTACAGTGTACAAACGGCCGTCCCCATTATAAGCCAACGTCAATGCCCGACCCGTTTCCCGATCTGTAATTGTTTCCAACTGACCTGCTAGGTTATAACCGTAATCGGTCACATTACCTTGAGGGTCAGTCCGACTTGTAAACTGCCCCAAATCATTAAAGGTGAACACAGATTGTTCATGTGCTTTTAACGTATATATTCCATTGCTATAAGATAAATCTGCAAGGATTCCTACGGCCGGACGGAAACGGCCACCCGCAATCTCTTCAAATACCATCGGAGTTCCTTTCGGTGCATAAATACGTACTCCGCCTAAAGCACCAAGTTGTTGATCAACTTCAAGGCGCATCATGTGATTATGGGACCAACCTAAGCCAAGCGCTGGTGTATCTAGCTTTGCAATATCTTCCGCAATTCCTGTATTGAGGCTGTTATAGGTCCATATCAAAGATATTGTAGTACCAACTGTACTGACGCTTGGCGTACTTTGGCTAAAGTCATGGTTGCCATTGTAAGAGTTAATCGGTCCACCAAAATTAATAACTCGGCCGGAAATAGTACAGAAGGGGCAATCACCTGCAAAGTAAGTCTGAATTTGTTCCCCACAATTGACAATTAATGGAGACAGTGTCACTCCCTGGTAATCTTGATGCTCACAAGACAAACTAAATCCGGTAATGATCGGGTCTTTTTCGCCACTGCTTGACACTTTTAGATACCAACGGCCGACCGACTTTTCTCCCGGCCCTAAATCGGTAAAATCAAACGTGTAACGTCCGGCCGTTCCTGGTCCTTCAATCACTTCACCACGAACAAAGCGGAAAGAGACATTCTGGCTATCCCCATCTAAATCCGGCATGATACGTACATTGCTCATGTCGATTGACAGATCGCGAGCCACACCATAACCATCATTTTCAGCAACCACTTCAATATAAAACTCACCCGAGCTATTGGGCTGATTGTGGCTTCCAGATAAGCGGACTTGCGGTTGTGGATAAATCGTCACTGGTTGCGCAAACGTCATTCTCGTGACAGATTCAGTCCTGTGTGCGGGTGTGTAGATCATCACGGCTGAAATATTATAGACATCACCGGCCGGATCAGTCACAAAATTAGTGGGTACCATCAGCCATTCAAGTTCGGTTTCATCTTCACCCGCCAATGTATATTTTGTCGGCAAGGCTGGATCAACAGAAAATCCACCGCTGAAAATCGCATCACCTGTTTCATCATTGACTGCTCGCATATCGATTTCAAAATCGAGCGATTCAGGACCCAAATTCAATAAGCTCAGACGGGCATCAAACGCTTGACGTGTTAAAAATGCGCGGCCGCCCAGCGATAAAGAGCCTTGTTGGGTTGTTCCCGGAATTGGTGGAGGACCGGCTTCTGGTGGCCCTTGAAATGGCTCTCCTTCTTCTCTTTCCTGACTATTAGACATTTCATTAGTCTCTGGATTATAGCTTGATGGAGAGACGACTGATCCTCCGGACCCAGGTCCGCCATTCCCCCCAGAGCTACAATCATTACCAGCGATTGCAGGCATATAGCTGGAGAAACGGCCGGAACCGTAGTTCATCGTAGTAAAAATAGGATCATCTAAATTGATAAAGATCGGCGCACTGTTTTGATAGCGATGCCATTCCTCGTAGAGGAAATAATCCCCATAAACAACTACTTCACCTTCACGAGGTAGCTGGTCGGCTGTGGTATAGGTGTTTACAGTGAAACCAACACGAACAGACTCGCGAGGATTTAAAACCTCGGGGATATCATCTACATTAACATCAAATTCGACTCCTGAAAACGTAGGAACAAAGGTCAAATTGGTCAATGGCACACTACCCATATTAGCAATGAGCCATGATCCGCTTTGATCACTCACCTGACCCTGAATGCGTGCTACACCAGGTGTCAGCAGTGCTCCAGAGGGTGATTGGGAATCAGGGCAACTAAAGATTTTCTCACTAGAAACACCTACGGCCGGTGTCTCGATGTCCTCTGGTGGAATATTCACCCCGATCGTCATATTGAGTAGGTAGGTATCCTCGATTTCCGTTTCAGTTACTTCCCACTTATAGGCAAATGGATCTGCATCTAAAATGATTGTAAAGTAGTTAATGCCCAAGTCTGGATCAATATCGCCCGGCTGAACATCCACATAGCCAACCTGAGCATAATAATCTTCTCGTTCTGCATAAATGGTATAGGCTCCAGGCACTAGGTCTTCAATGGTCACAATACCATCTGCCCCGCTAAACACAACTTGCCAATCCGTTGTCTCATCGGGCGATTCATTGCCTGATTCTTGTCGCAATCGTGCCTCAGGCAAAAGCTGTAAAGAATCTGTGGCCAGCGTTGTTAGGTCATTTTTACTTGCACCAGCCCCGATATCTGCTACAAAATCTTTTTGTACAACCGTTGCAGATGGTCCATTATTGGTGATAATTTGACGTGGTGTCTGACTAATCAGAGTCATTTTTGTATCAGCCACAGGATTACCTGATTTATCTTCGACATTGATTTGGAAGCTGCCGACTTCAGCATGTGTGACAGTTGCCTGTAACGGCAAAACCGCTTTTGTAGCCAAATTATCGGCCGTGATTCCCATCGTCGCCACCTGATACGTCGTCGCCCCATCGGCCGGAGCCGCATCAAGTGGTGGATTCAAGAAAATATTTAGCGGAATCGACTCTCCTGGTGCCAAATCAAACCCTTCTGTCTGATCCGGCAAAGCCAAACTCATCCAGCTATACGCCAAATTAATTTGTTCCAGCTCTACATTGCGTGCAATACCCGGTCCGGTGTTGGTCGCCTGCACTTGAATCACGGCCGATTGACCCGCCACCACATTGACATTGGCCAAGCTCGGCTCAAACACAATAGTTGGGTACGCTTCTAAAACCGCTTCAAGTTGCCCCTGTGTCCCATAAATCGCGACAATCGCCTCATATGGCTCATGTTTATCGGCCGAAATCGTCAAGATATACGACCCACTTGGCAAATAGTTAAAGGCAAGTTCCCCGCTCAAATTAGAAACACCGCTCGCGGTGACCGGCTGTGGGGCGATCTGCGAGCCGTTATCCCAAACAGATAAAGTGTCATGCCATTCTAAGTTCACCTCAGCATTGGTCACGCTCAATCCGGCCGTGTTGGTCACAAACACAGAGGTTTGCGGCACATAATCACCGACAAAAATCTCGGTTTTCAGGACGGGTGCCGTCACTTCATCAGAACGAATATCGATCTCATCAATATACAGCCCTTCAACAAGCGGCGCATTGAGCTGGTACACATGCTCAACCACAGCGCCAGGGGCCAAGTTTTGGGCAGGAAATGCTGGTGTTATCCAATCATAGTGGGGAGTAATTACCACTTGGTTCGCTGTCGCATCTCCCACATTTTCCACCGTGATGGTTAAATAATCGGTCACTCCGGCCGGTAAATAAAGGCTATCCGCAGAACTGCTTACCTCTAGCTCGGGGCTAATCGGCAAAACATTTAAGCTATAAGTCGCGCTATTGTTATCGGTCCAAATTTCATAAGAACTGGTCGTCCCCACCACATCGATCGCCAATGGTCCAATCGCACCGTTAACCTCCAAAGTTGCGGTCAACACCAGCGTACGAGATTCACCTGCGTCCAGCGCACCGACCGACCAGATCGCTTGACCTGAGCCATCATAACTAACCGGCTCACTCGTTTCAGGTGGCGGAGATAAAACGAAATTATTGGGCACAGGACCGGCAATCACCACATCTGCGGCCGGTTCATGGCCATTGTTCGCGGCCGTGATCTGCCACACCACCTGTGATCTCACAGACGCTTGGCTCGGCCCAGAGGTACTAACCACCAAATCTGTCCCCACAAACGTCACTTCAAATGTCTGCAGCAAAGGTTCACCACCAGCGTCATCCAAGATCGCTGTCACCGTCGCTGTTTGCGCAAAATCGCTGGTGAGATCAAACAAAATCTGTCCATTGACATTGGTTGTTTCCGCCAGAGGGGTAACAGTCACGGGGTTAGTGCTATCCACAACAAGGCTCACCTGTGTGTCACTTACCGCGTTATTCACACTAAACTGGTCTCGAATTGTGGCGCGAAACTGTATAGAATCCACCCCATCACTCAATGCGGTATCGTCTGCCTCTAAAGCCAGCACCGAATAATCTACGGCTGGTGCCGATGCCTCAAACGTGACGAATGTGGGCGTAATCACACGCACAAAGCCACCCCAAGCGGTAATTAAGTAGTCGTTGGCCACTGTCGAAGACATCGTTCCTGTGATTTCCCCTTTTGCATTGGTGGTACCCAAGCTATATAGGTAATGGTTAGACCGGCCGTCTTGCACAGCATTCAATAAATTCCCAGAAGCATCCCATATACTATTGATGTCCGTTAGGAGCGAAATGGAAACTGGATGATGAGCAACTACAGAGCCATCTGTTTGACGTAATGTCACCGTCAAAAGAGTTGTTTCCTGCCCTGTTGGCAAATAATCTGGCTTCGCTTCAATAGTTGACTGCAGTGGATCTACTAAATTCAAATACACAGTTCCTTCACCAGAGGGATAACCATTCCCTCCACCCGAGCTGGCATAAATGTCCCCCACAAAATCATTAGTGGTCATATAAATAGCAATACGGCCGCCACTCCCTTGCCCCGATCGATCAAAATTTGATCCGTGCCCCCAGTTTGCATCACCACCAGATACATCGATGATGCCATCTCCTGTGAATTGATTAGTCTGGATAAATACACTTCCTCCAGAGCCACCACCACTTGTGTGAAGGGCTCCAACGACTCGGCCATTCTCGCCCATACTAGACAAACGCCCGAGCAAAGATATCTGATTAGTAGATAGGTAAATAATACCTCCTCCATTGCCGCCATTGGTCGCACGCTGTGAGCTCCCACCACCACTCCCCATTGTCAGGGGATGATAAATCTCTCCATATGTCACACCACCCTCTTTCGGATTAGTACCAGGAACCTGTCTTGCATAGGCGTCCCCTCCAGGGCTGCTATGCCCCGCACCAGTACCTGAGTAAAAATGATAACGGCCGGCTCCCGGCCCGTTTTGTTCTTCAAAACCTTTGCCATCGACTGAAATCGCTCCATTTTCGGCCACGTAAATTTGGCCTGCATATAATCCAACAAAGCCCCCCTTTTGATTGTTCCCCCAGTTGGGTGCAGTTAGCTCGGCCCCATCTGGAATATGAACAGTGTTGTAACGAGGAATACGTTGTACAACAATTGAATCTGCGCCATTATATTCATGCAGAAGCTGCGTTTGCAAAGAAAGACTATTCGCACTAATCGCTGTGATCGTTGCCGTTTCAAATGTTCCCGCACGGACCGGATTGTCCATCGTTGCGACTACAACATCATCTCCGACAAAAAAGCCTTCGACTGAAGCCACTGGAATGATTGTGTCACCCACTGACACTAAGCCGTCACTGGGTAAGTAAGTTGCAACCATATTCGGGTCAACATAGGTAACTGCATCTAATATGAGATCACCATAACGGATGAGTATAGATTCAACAACTGTTGTTCCCGAATCAAGATCAGTTGCGGTTACCGAAATGGTATATTCACCAGCTTGTGTATAGACATGGCTGTTCGTGTCAACGATACTCGTTTCGGCCGGTGTGCCATCTCCCCAATCCCAATCATAAGAAACATTGAGCAAGCCAGTGGTGACGGCCGTGATTGAAATGGGCGTGTTTAAGTCCAAAACATGCGCCTGATGAACAAGTAGTTCAATCTCTTCTGTATTTTGCTGATTCTGACGCGCTTGCACCTCACGCACAGAAGCATAGGATACGTCCGGTTTGTCCCCTTTAGGCAAATACTGCCGCAGCAACACGGCCGTCTCTTGCTCCGCCGCAGCAGCTTGGCTACTTTGCAAAACAACAAACAACCCCACTGCCAAAATTAAAGAAAGTCCAAAAGTCGAAAGAAATGCGATCAAGCGAGATACGCGCATATGTTGAGTCATCGTGTGTGTGTCCTTATTTTTTGAAAGAGATGAAGTGGCTTGAATCGTGGTTGTCTTCTTCATTATTGGGTCCCTCCACTGTAAATCCATGTCTGCCCATCGATCACCACCACAATGGTGCCGTTGATCGGATCATAAACCGCCTGATGATACGCGCTGGCAGGAATCGCGGCCGAGTCAGTCTCTTCAACCCAGCCCACACCAAATTCATAAATCCAAGTATCATCAAACAACCTGTCGGTCTGTGGGTCATACCCACCAAACAAGACAATCTGTTTGGTACTCCCATCCGTGACCAAAACCATGCTCTGGCCCATACGTGGTTCAGGTCCGCCAACAGGGGTGACCTCTCCCCATTCATTATTGGTGGGGTCAAACCACCACAGATCATTTAGCACTGTTCCATCGGGCGCACGGCCGCCAAACAGCCACAAGCGGCCGTTCGGGTCATACACCAGTGAGGCATGATCACGTGCCGAGGGGGCTATTCCGCCTAACGGCGACCAATTGGATGAGACCTTGTCGTATTGCCATAGCTCATTGGTGAATATCCCATCGCTTTGGCCACCAAATATCCAAGCACGGTCAGCCACATCGGTCGCTATGGCGGCACCGCCACGTGGAGGCGGGTTAATCACCCCTGCGCTCCCCGCCCAATCGGTCCCAAACGCCCATGTTTCGCCATAAGCTTCATGGTATGGGTCATAGCCACCAAAGAGCAACGCCCCAAAATCGAGCGAAGTCATCGCCAAGCCGTAAACCATGGGCGGGGTTTGTGTGGTCGTGACTTCCGTCCAGTCGGTTCCATCAAAACGCCAAGTGCTGTTTTCATAATCCCAGCCGTCCACATTTCCACCATACAAAAGAATCGTATCGGTGGCGTATTCATAGGCCAGCCCATACTCACCCCAAACAGCGGGAGAATTATCTGTATCTAGCAAACGCCAGCCATCGGGAGCAAGTACCAAAACTGTATCTGCCCCTTCATCAACCCGATCTTCGACCAAACCGAGAGTTGTTGATACCACAGCCGTATACATCCCACCCGTCAGCGTCGTCGGTTGAGAGGCGGTCACAGATAAATTAACTGAACCTGTCTCCCCTGGACCCAATTTATCAATCACCCATGAAATGATCGTGCCATCATAGCTACCCCCCGCGAGATAAATCGCATCGCTTGGCAAGGTTGCAGTCACCACAATATTGGTGGCGGTCACTAAATCGCTGTTCCGCACATTGAATGTGTACTGAATTTCCCGATCAGTATAGCTGGTTGCGGGTGACTGCCGGCCGATTTCAATCGAGCGCACCACGGCCGGTGTGCTGGCAATCTCAGTGCCCAAGTAGGCGGTCACTCGCCCAGATTCACCATAACGTGGCTCGCCAACCAAAACATCTTGTTGGCCATCCCCATTAACATCAGCGGCCGAGATAATGCGATGACCAAAACGGTTGTCATCTTGATCCGCATCACGGGTCATGTTCCAATCGGCCGTATGCCCTAAACCGGCATTAGAACCAAAGAATATCGCCACGCGACCCGCACCACTATTCCCATCTTGCGAATAGGTATCACCGCCTACACCTATATCATCAACGCCGTCTCCATTAACGTCACCCAAGCCGGCCACACTCCAACCTAAAGAGGCATTTTCCATATGCCCTTCAATCTGCCAATCAGGGAGACGCTCAGACACACCCAGCCCATTATCTGAACCGTAAAATGCCATGACCCGTCCTTCATCGATCTGGTCACCTGTGTAGTTTTGCCCACCGATCAAGATGTCATCATACCCATCGGCGTTGACATCCCCTGCGCCAGCAACCCCAAACCCAGCACCGAGCTGTTCTTGGTTTTGCGCGCTGGTAAAGGTCCAATCGGCCGTATCACTCAGCCCTGTCTCTGAGTTATAAAAGACATACGCTTTACCCGCCCAAGTCAAATCACCGACTGAATAACCAAACGCACTCGCTACAATATCGATGTATCCATTCCCATCGATATCTCCGGCTGCATCAAGCGAATGACCAAAGTCGCTATTCGCCTGATCCCCCGTAGCGATCCACGGTGTTCGTGTTAAGTCCAGCCCGCTACTTGAGCCATAGTAAACATAGATACGGCCGGTATCCACCCCGATAATCGCATCATCATAGTTTGGCGCACCAATCAGAACATCATCGAATCCGTCTTGGTCAATATCACCCGCCGGAGCTACAGCGTGACCGAAATTGGAGTTGACTTGTCCATCATTGATAATGGTGGGACTGTCCCCCAAGCCGTCCTCTGCACCATAATAAATATAGATCCGCGCATAACGGCCGTTGTCGCTCTTTTGTCTTTGACCAATGATGACATCAGCGTAGCCATCATTGTTCAAGTCTCCAGCCCCGCTGACACTAAACCCGAACCATCCACCAGTCTCTGAGCCTGTTGCTTCCCAACGAGGCTCCGTTTCTAAACCGTACGGTGAGCCGTAATAAAGCGCTACGCGGCCAGCATTGGCTAGCGTTGTCTCAGGGACATCATAGAGGAAACTTCCCACGAGAATGTCATCAAAGCCATCTCCATTGACATCTCCCGCGCTGGCCGTGTTATAACCAAACTGCGCCTGATTCTGATTCTCAGAATCTTCCCAAGTTAGCGATGTTTCCACTAATGGTACACCGCTCAACGGGTAGCTAGTCACACCCAGCGTCGCATTGTCGATAATCAGTGAATACATGCTCTCGTCCATGGTAGTGTCGCTCTGCATCACAAACTCAACAAAGGCACCTTCACCCGGATCAAGCCCGGCGAGCTGCCAACTGATCGTCGAGCCATCAAAACTGTCTCCACCACCGACATAAGTCGATC
>WTJY01000114.1 GCA_011524645.1 Anaerolineales bacterium
CGCCTTCTCTACGGTTCCGCCGTCAGCCCCACCGGTTGCAAATAAGTCCGCCGCTTCTTCACATACCAATCTTGCGAACTAAACAGCTCATTCTCTTTCTTAATTCGATTTCGCACCGGCACATAAGTCCCATCAGCCATCAATTCATAGCTTTTGGCGGTGTCTTGCCAGTAAATCGCCAAAATATTGTCGATAATCTCTTGTTTCAACAAGCTATCTTCGATCGGGAACTTTAACTCAACACGCCGGTCTAAATTACGCCCCATCATGTCCGCACTCCCCACGACAATTTTAGGGTCCCCTTGATTGTGAAAATAGAAAATCCGCGTATGTTCCAGAAAACGGCCGACCGTACTCAAAACCCGAATGTTATCGCTCACTCCCGGAATCCCCGGCCGTAAACTACACACCCCTCGAATCATCAACTCCACCGTCACCCCCGCCTGAGAAGCTCGATACAACGCCTTAACAATGCCTGCATCGACCAAATGATTCACCTTAAAGATGATTTTCCCTTTCTTCCCTAACTTCGTTTCTGATTGAATTAAATCGATCAAACCGGCGCGCAAGGTCACCGGAGCCACCAAACATTTACGATATTGATCTTGATTCGAATAGCCGGTCAAATAGTTAAACAGTTCAGACACATCGGCACAAATTTCGCGATCCGTCGTCAAAAACCCGATATCGGTGTAAATACGTGCGGTACTCTCGTTATAGTTCCCCGTGCCCATATGGACATAACGCCGGACCCCTTCCCGTTCACGACGCACCACCAAACAAACTTTGGCATGGGTCTTTAATCCAATCAACCCATACACCACATGAACCCCCGAATTTTCCAGCGCACGAGCCCATTCAATGTTACTTTCTTCGTCGAATCGGGCTTTCAGTTCGACCAGCACCGTCACCTGTTTGCCGTTTTCCCGCGCACGCATCAGCGCTTTCACGATCAACGGATTAGGACCGACACGATAGAGGGTTTGTTTAATCGCCAGCACCTTGGGATCTTCGGCCGCCGCCACAATGAAATCGACCACCGCCCGAAAGCTGTCATAAGGGTGATGCAGCAATATGTCTTGGCGACGCAATACTGAGAAAACACTTTCGCCGGTACGGAGCGGCAATGGCACTTTCGGTGTGTACGGAGGGTCTTTCAGCTCCGGCCGGTCTAGTTTCATCAACTGAAATAACCCATTCAACCCCAACGGCCCATCAACCATATACACCGCAAAACGATCTGTCTCTAAATTGGCGATCAAAATATCGAGAATCCAGTCAGGAATCGTTTTCGCCACTTCTAGGCGAACCACAAACCCGAAGTGGCGCTGACGCAAATTTTCTTCCATCGTTTGCAGCAAGTCGTCCGCTTCATCTTCTTGCAGTTCCACATCGGTATTCCGCGTCACCCGAAACGGATGGGCCGCCACAATCTCCATTCCGGGAAATAGCCGTGCCAAGTTGGCGATAATCACTTCTTCAAACCAAACATATTCTTGCTTGGTCGACAAAACCAGTTTGTCTTCGTTAAACGGCTTGAGGTTCACCAAACGAGGCAGGGTGTTAGGAACTTTGACCCGCGCAAAATGGGTCTCACCATCTTGCGGCCGTCGAATCACCACCGCCAGATTCAAACTTAAATTAGAGATATGGGGAAAAGGATGCCCCGGATCAAATGCCAACGGAGTCAACACAGGAAAAATTTCCGTCTCGAAATAGGCGGCTAACCGCTTTTTTTGCCCCTTGCTCAACTGGTCATAATGACGAATATGGACCCGCTCCGCTTCTAGTTTCGGCTTTAGATCGTTGCGCCAGCTATCAGACTGGGTCTTCAGCAAGTCAGTCACAATTTTCTGAATCGTCACCAACTGTTCCCGTGGGGTCAGCCCATCTGCGTTGTTATTCTGCGCCCCCACCAACATCTGTTGACGAATACTCGCCACACGAACCATAAAAAATTCGTCCATATTGTTACTATAAATCGCGCTAAATTTCACCCGCTCCAGCAAAGGGTGCTCTGTGTTCAAACTCTCTAACAGCACACGGCGATTAAATTCAATAGTGCTAAGCTCACGATTAATATAGTATTGTGAATCGTCTAAATTGATTTTCTCTGAACTCATCTCACGCTTCCTACAAACAAACCAAAATTTTCCGTTTGGTACCAATGGTCTATGCCTACCGACATAACATCCCCATTCACTATGCCAGATGCTACCGCTGTGAGGCTAAAATTTCGTCTTGTGCAGCCCACATCTGCGCTTTTTCTTCCGCTTCCGCATGATCGTGCCCCAACAAATGAAGCACACCATGAATCGTCAACAGCCGTAACTCTTGCAACAAAGGATGGCCCGCTTCGGCCGCCTGACGCACGGCCGTTTCAACCGAAATCGCAATATCCCCCAAGTAAAGCCCCATCCCCGGTAGCTCTTCACCATTCTCAAAACTCAACACATCGGTCGGCTTATCAAAACCGCGATAATCTCGGTTCAGTTGTTGCAATTGCATATCATCGCTTAATAGAAGTGTCAGGGTCGCAGGTGGCGCGATCTGTTGTTGTTTAAGTGTATCGACTGCGGCCGTTTCTAATTGAGAAACGATATTTTCAGGCAAGTGGGGCGTGGCCAACTCTTCGACCTGTACCTCTATGCCGAATAATAAATCAGTTCGATTGCTCATTTTCACCCTCCATATCACCCTCATTATCTGTATGTTCTTCCATCATTTCATCATTACCGGGATAACGCACCCGTACATGAAAACGCCCTTTGATCGTTTCGATAAATGAATCGCGTATATGCTGTAAATCCCCCATCGTCAAATCAGAGTCATCCAGCTGACCTTGTTGCAAATGGTCATCGACCAATGAATCAACCAAGCGCTCAATCTCTTCTTCCGTACTCGGCCGGATCGCACTCGAAGCCGCTTCTACCGTATCAGCCAGCAAAACAATGCCGGTTTCGCGTGAGCGCGGCCGTGGTCCTACGTAGCAAAACCGAGCCGGATCAACAACCTCACCTTCTTCCGCAGCCTCTTTGGCCCGCTCATAAAAAACCCGCACCATACGTGTCCCATGATGCTCAGCAATAAAATCTTGCAAGCTTTGTGGCAATCGATACTTTTGCGCCAGCTCTAACCCTTCCGTTACATGTCCCGTAATAATCCGAGCACTGGTATACGGGTCTAGCGTATCGTGTGGGTTAGCCCCTTCTTGATTTTCAGTAAAGAACGGCGGCCGATTCATTTTCCCAATGTCATGATAAAACGCCCCCACGCGTACCAGTGTCCCATTCGCTCCGATCCGCTCGGCCGCTTGTTCCGCTAAATTAGCCACCATAATGCTATGATGATAGGTTCCCGGCGCACGGCGCAATAGCTCTTGCAACAGCGGGTGATTCAAGCGGGACAAATCCTGCAACTGGACCACAGTCGTCACACCAAATAAACCGACAAAGAAAAAGCCAGCAATCGTAATAATTGGTGAAAGTGCCACCCCATTAATTAGCCCCATCGCAAACCAGCCCAAAATCGACTGTAACTCGATATCTGATGAGATATTAAAAAGTAAGATGACCGCTATGTTACCAGCCGCGCCCAGCAAACCCGCACTAAAAAATGACTGGAAACGCTGGGTATTACGCAATGTCATCGACGCGATAAAGGCACCAACCGCTGTATACACCGCTAAATCAAGCTGGGATGCATCCATAAACCCAACCAACCCAGCCATAACAATCGTCGCAATCAAACTCAATCGAATGTCGCTAATCACCGCAATCAGCATAGTGAATGCAGCGGCCGGATACAGATAAAACACATCAGCAAAAACCATCACGCGGGCCACAGCCGCAAAGACAATAATCAAAATCCCGATAATCGCTAAGTAACGCCACGGCCGATAGGATTTATATTGAAAACGCCACCAGTACAAAATGAAAATAGTGCTCGCTAATAGCGAAACGAGAAACGCTTGCGCAAACTCTATCCAGCCACTATCAGCAACCTGAAGCAATCCCAATTGCTCCAACGCCTCGATATCATCCGCTTCGGCAATTTCCCCCACGCGCACAATCGGCTCACCTTCCGTAATGACGCGAATAATCGGCTCAACATTAGCACTCGCTTCCCCACGAGCTTGTGCGGTCGCCTCTTCATCAAAAAAGGTGTTGGGGACAATGAACTGCGGTGCCAGGTGGGCCACAACCGTTTCTTGTGATGGCGTCAAATCAAACCCGATTTGCCGTGGAACAGATTGTTGGGCAGCTCGTAGCTCTTCCGGCCGAATATCTTGTTGCATTACATCTGCGATAATGCGCAACACTTCGTTTTTAGCGGTATTAAACTCTGTCTGAGACAAATTGAGAAGCAAAACGGCCGTCTCATCATCAACCTCAAGCGTTTCTATCGCTTGCATATAAGACAATCGTGTCTCTTCGGTCGCAAAGGTATCGGTACGTACCGTTTCAATAAAGCGATACGTATCACGGGCTTGGTTCGTTTGATCACGGCCGATTTCACGGCTCGGCAATGTGTAAATATAGATCTCTGATGTCACATCTTCGCGCAGTTTCTCGGTCAAAACCACACTTTCATAATTGACCGATCGTGGCGCCACAATATTTTGTGACGCCCGATCTCCAAGATTAACCATAACCTGTTGTTGTCGTGTAAAGTCGATTCCTAAAATCGCCGTCAGGGAAATAGAAACAAATACAGCAAACACCAACAGACCCAACTGATCACGCAACTGATCACGCAAACGATGACGCAAACGGGCCGCCGTAGTTTCGGTTGGAAGCACAGAAGATGAGTCGCTCATAGATAAAGTGACGAAACTGAACGATCAGAATCAGGTTGTCATTACGCGAGGCGGATTACCCGATCATCAGTCCGTATCTTACCAGCTACGCTAGCAATTCCTGCACAACTTGGCGCACCAAATTGCCGTCCGCTTTCCCTTTCACTTTGGGCATCAGTTTACCCATGATTTGCCCCATCACTTTCGGGTTGCTGGTATCGACACCGGCCACAACTTCTTGAGCGATCGCCATAACCTCTTCTTTGCTCATCATTTGGGGCAAATATTTTTCAATAACCGCCAACTCCGCTTTTTCCGGGTCAGCCAACTCTTGCCGCCCCGCGCTCTCATAGGCACTAATGCTTTCACGCCGTTGCTTAACCTGTTTTTGAATAATTTCCTGCACATCCTCATCCGTTAGGGTTTTGCGCGTGTTAACTTCGACCTCTTTGATCGCGGCCGTAATCAAGCGTAATGTATCTCGTGTTACGGTATCTTTGGCGCGCATCGCCACCTTTAAATCCGCATTAATCGTCTCTTTTGTACCCATTTTCTAGACCGTCCTTCATTTTTTATAAATTCATGAACATTGTACCACAGTCGCCCCCTACGCAACTGACACACCTCCCGCCTGGGTGCACGAACAAGTTGTTATCAAAAATTTTTACCCTCCAAGGGGGTTTTGCTGCGGC
>WTJY01000139.1 GCA_011524645.1 Anaerolineales bacterium
TAGAAAACACGCTATTTTTGTCGGCACGGCCGACAAAAATAGCGTAAAAAGAGAATGCCCCCTTCCCCTAGGAAGGGGACTGAGGGAGAGGGATAATCTACCTCCCCCACCCCCTCCTGATAGGAGGGGAGCAAATCCGATCAGACGATCCGCATGGGCGAAGGTATTGAAAGATCGTATAAATTTAATAGCCTTTTAGATGCATTATCACAATAGATACGGAAGGGTAATTGTGGTTAAATTGGGCTCTTTGAGGAATAAATCGATGAATACGGAACAGATAATACGACAAGAAATTGGGACGGTGTTGGCTTTATCGGCCGAGCAGATTTTGCTCGATAAACCGCTGATTGAGTATGGACTTGATTCAGTGCGGACGATGGATGTGGTGGCCGGAATTGAAGATATGTTTGATATCGAAATCGATGAGATGGAGATGGCGACCTTGCATACACTACGGCAGGTAATCGCTTTAGTTGAGCAAAAAACACAGGAATTGGCTTAATGGAAATCGGTTCAACCACGTTGATTGAGGCACTTAGGCAAGCGGCCGTAACAGATAAAGCGTGCATTTTTTTAGACCAGAAAGAGCCGGTAATGTTGACCTATCGTGAGTTGCTGACACAGGCTATGTTAGTGGCTGGCAAGTTACAACACGAAGGGATTTGTGAAGGGGATTCAGTTGTAGTGGTGTTGCCAACGGGGCGATTTTTCGCTATCACGTTTTGGGGGATCGTTTTCGCGGGTGGGGTGCCTTGTGTGTTGCCCTCCCCCACGCTTTCTCGGGCTCCGCAGAGAGGCTTAGCTAAAATTGAGCGGGTGAGCCAGAAAATCGGGAGCCGGTTGCTGATTACCACTCAAAGGGAATCGGCCGTTTGGGGGGGGGATTTGACCGGTTTGCCGCTGATGACGGTTGAGAGGCTGGAGAGTCTGGATACGCACCCTTGGCGTGAAGTTGTGCGTCAACCGGCCGATTTGGCGGTGATTCAAGCGACCTCTGGATCAACGAGTGCGCCTAAATGTGTCATGTTGAGCCAGCGAAATATTCAAGCCAATTGTTGCCAACTGGCACACCGTTTTGAAACAAGCTGGGACGATGTGGTGGTCTGCTGGTTACCGATGTTTCATGATATGGGGTTGATCGGCTGTTTTTTGTATAGCATTTTTTGCCAGATTCAGCTGGTTTTGTTGCCACCGTCTAAATTTGTCCGACGGCCGGTTCGCTGGCTGAACGCGATTCATGATTATCGGGGAACCCAATCTCCCGCTCCTAATTTCGCCTATGGCTACCTGATGACACGGGTTAAAGATGCGCAAATCGCCACACTCGATTTATCCTCTTGGCGCTTGGCGATTTGTGGCGCAGAGCCGATCGATCCTTTACTTCTAGACGCTTTTCTGGGGCGGTATCGGGAGGCGGGATTAAGACCGGCCGCGATAGCCCCCGCTTATGGGATGGCGGAAGTCTCTCTTTGTGCGACCGTTTATGGTCCGCGAGAAACCCTTTCGTATGAGACGGTTTGTGAGTCGTCGTTACATGAACAAGAGCTGGCGATACCGCTGTTTTCGGATGAAGAGCTAGGTACGATCATTGTGTGCAACTGTGGCCGACCGGTTTCGGGGATGCAAATCGATATTCGAAGCGAGGATCAAACTTCGTTGGCGGAGCGGGAAGTCGGCCGTATTTGGTTAAAAGGGCCCTCTGTCATGCAAGGGTATATGGGGGATGCGGCGAAAACGGCCGAAGTGCTAGTCGAGGGCTGGCTCGATAGCGGAGATATCGGCTATTTGCGTGACGGCTGTTTGTTTGTGCTCGGCCGTGAGAAAGAACTGATCATTATTCGGGGGCAAAATTACTATCCGACCGATTTTGAACGAGTGGCGGAACAAGTTGCGGGGATCGAAACGGGGCGGGTGGCCGCTTTTGGCGTTTATCATGCGACCGTGTTTAGTGAAGAACTACAGATTGTGTGTGAAGTCAAAAAATCCCAGATCGAGAGCGATTTAGCGGAGCAAGTCAAAGCACATGTTGCCAGCCAAACGGGGGTGCCACCGGCCGTAGTTAACCTTGTGCCACGTGGGACAATTCCCCGTACAACGAGCGGTAAACTACAGCGCAATGCTCTTAAACAACTGTATCAGACCGCGCAAAACGAGAAACAACGTGTGGCGTAGAGGGAGCGTTACGAACCAAATTATGACTCACGAACCGACCACTTCATCTTATTCGCCCATACGATTTGGCCGATATTCTCGGCCGCAAGTGGCTGATTTACTGGGGGCGATCGGGCTTGATCTTGCTTACGAACGGGGTGAGGGAGATTATTTGTTTTATCATGATCCGCTCAAAGGGGAGGTGGCGGTGCTTGATATGCTGGGCGGGTTTGGTGCAGGGCTGTTTGGGCATAATCACCCCGAGTTGGTTGAGGTGGCGCAAGCTGTTTTGGCAGGTAAACGGCCGTTTCTCGCCCAAGCGAGCGTACGTGCGGCCGCTGGGGAACTTGCGGCGCAACTGTCCGATCTTGTGGCGGAAACAACCGGAAAGAGCTATATCACCACACTGACAAACTCTGGCACCGAGGCGGTCGAAGCGGCCCTGAAGCATGCTGCGTTGGAGCAAAAAGAGCGGGGAGATGGGGTGTTGTTGCAGAACCGGACCGCATTTAAGCGCTTGCGCATGGGGGTGAGAGATGGGGAACAGCGAATTCCGGCCGCGTTATATCGTTCGGCCGAGCGATTGCTTGGAAAAGACTCGCTTGATTGTTTAGGACAGTTGGAAGAAAGCTTGACGCATCATAATGAAGTGATTGTCGGCGAGCAACCGACGTTTTTGGCCTTGACCCATGCCTTTCATGGTAAAACCTCCGGTTCGGTTCAACTGACCTATAACAAAGAGTTTCGCTTGCCGTGGCAGAATTTGGGGGTGCGGAGTTTGTTTACGCCGATCAATGAGTCGGCCGGTTTCGAGCAAATGGTGCTCGACGAGCAACGGAAGACGATCCATTTGGTGATAGATCGGGGGGAAATTCGGTTGGAGCAACGGCCGTGGTCACAGATCGCCGCGATTTTGATTGAACCGATTCAAGGAGAGGGGGGGATTCACGAGCTGACGGCTGATTTCTTAAAAGAGGTTCGTTTGATCGCTGATCGGGCGCGGATTCCGCTTATTATCGATGAAATTCAGAGCGGTATGGGTCGGACGGGGCAATTTTTGGCATCGGCTCAGATTCGGGGTGATATTTACCTCTTTTCTAAATCGCTTGGTGGATCGTTGGCCAAGATCGGGGCGATGTTGGTGGAAAAAGAGCGATATATCCGGCCGTTTGGCTATTTGCATACCTCTACTTTTGCGGATGATCGCTTTTCTTGTGAGATCGCTTTGGCTTCGTTGCGAATTTTGCGGCGGGATCGGTATGCGCTGATTGAGCGGTGTGGCACCGTCGGGCATCATCTAAAACAGTGTCTTGAGCGGCTACAACTGAAATACCCCGATTTACTCAAATCGGTTCGAGGGCGCGGGTTGATGCTGGGGATTGAACTCGCCCCGTTGAACCGCCAAAATCGCTCCCTCCTTATGAACATTGCCAGTGAGCAAAACCTGCTGGCCTTTTTGCTCTGTGGTTATTTGCTCCATGAACACCAGATTCGGATTACACCGACGATCTCGGCGACCAACACGATTCGTATTGAGCCGTCTGCGTATATCACTTATGAGGAAATTGAGCGGTTTGTTTTGGCGTTGGGCGACGGGTTGAGATTGATTGAAGAGGGGAACGCGGGTGATTTTTTGCGTTATTTGAGCCAGAGTGTCGCACCGGCCGGTGAACCGGTACCGTATTCTGTCCCAAAAGTGATCGATGATGAAGCACCGCATGTGGCGATTGTGTCCCATTTTGTCGAGCCGGAACATTTAACTCATTTCGACCCCTCTTTGGGCGGGTTATCGGCCGTTGAATGTGCCCGTTTACTGGAGAAGGTCCAGTCTGTATTGGAACCGTTTGTGGTTGATGCACAAACAATACATGGGGAAAACGGTGAGCCGGTGAGGCTTACGGTGATCGGGATTCCGTATACGGCCGAGCAAATCGCGCATCGGATTCAGGCGGGGACGGCCGATTGTGTGATCGCTGCGATTGAACAGGCGGTCGAGATGGCGCGCGATCGGGGCTGTATCCAAGTCGGGTTGACCGGTCATTGCTCGATTGTGACGCGCAACTGTACCGCTTTGGTCGAGGATCAAATCGGGTTAACGAGTGGCAATTCGCTCACGGCCGCAGCGGCGAGTGATGCGTTGCATCAAGTGTTGCGCGAGCAAGGTGTTCCGCCGGAACAAACAACGGTGGGGATTGTGGGGGGGATCGGCAATATCGGCCGTGTGCTGGCCCTGATCGAAGTGGAATATGCTGATAGGATCATTTTGGTCGGCCGACGTGGGAAGCGCCGTTTGCAAAAGTTGGCTGACGAGATTTATGCGTCGGCCGTGCGTCAGTGGGAGCAGGGGGGGGAGCTAACAGGGATTGCGCGGCGTTTGTCGTCAGCTGTGGATTTGGGTGCGACGGCCGTTGTCTCTTACCAGACGATGATCGATTTACTGGGGGATGAGGCACCGATTCAGATTAGTCTTGATCTAGCTGATTTGCGCTCATGCAATGGGATTTTGACGGCGACCAATGCCCCGAACCCGATTGTGACGGCCGCGCATATCGCCCCAGTTGGACCGGTGGTGATTTGTGATGTCGCTGTGCCGAATGATGTTGCGCCTGAGGTCGGCCGGTTGCGCCCTGATATTCGGGTGATTCGCGGTGGGATTTTGCAATTGCCACATGAACAAGCGCTCGATATTCGAGGGCTTATTTTGCCTCGTGGGCAGGCGTATGCTTGTGTGTCTGAAACGCTGTTGCTGGGCTTGGCGGAGATCGGGGAGCCGTTTAGCTATGGGGATCTCCGGCCGGAGCGGGTGGGTGAGATTGGGCGATTGGCGAAAGAATTTGGGTTTCAGGTTTTGGCGAAACAGTAGATGTCTTAATTCGAGTGGGATATTAGGCTTTCTTCGGCCGGTACTGCAACGCCTCCGCCAAAAATTTAGAATCGATCCGCTCCTCACCTGTCGAATCTACGGTAGTCCGTGCTAGCTTTAGAGTGCGGTGAAACGAGCGCGTGCTCAGGCTACTCCGTTATGCTAAAGTGCCCTAGAATTAGACCCTAAATTAGGGGGAAGGTTGTCCAGCTATTATAGACACTCAGGGTCAGTTCTATTTGATGTGTTTACTCATGTATATAAAATCTTCCAACTGTGGTTTCCCGTTTATCTCTACAGAGTGAGGATAATCTTCAATTTGGTATACTGAAATGACCCATTCTTGGTTTGTTTCCGAATCATATATATACCAACTTGTATGAGGGAAACTCGGTGGACTCGGCACAGCTAGACTGTCTTTCCCATCTAACAACAAGTCTACATATGCATCCCTAAAACCCCCTATAAGATTTCTTGCTCTTGATGTACCATTATTTGATTGATTAATCCTCAATTGATTTGCACTGTTTGTAATAGAATGTGATATAGATTGATCTGTCTCAAATATTAAAATCATTTTGCAACTTTCCGCGAAGAGACCATTACAGGCTCTCTGGTTGAATGCAAGCTGGTTTTGTGGCTGATATCCTATTTTTTCAGCAAAGATAAAAAAATCATCGGTTTGGGCACGTGTTGGAAAACCCAACCAGTTCATTACAGGTGTATAAATGGTTCTATAGCTTATGTAACTGATCGAGCTACAGAGAAGCAGTCCGACGAATGTCCACAAGATCCAAGGGCTTATTTTTTTTGCCATAAATAAAATTCTCCTGTTGTCACATTATGATGGTGTTACCCAACCGAAATAAAGTCATGCGTATCTAGCCTCACTATAAATGGAGCCGATACAGGCCAATATTTTTTATTCTTTTGGTGTTCTCTCCTATTTTTGAATAAGTTTTATGTGATGTATTTGCTCATGTATATAAAAGCCTTCAATTGCAGTTCCCCATTTATCTCGACAGAGTGAGGATAATCTTCAATTTGGTATACCGAAATGACCCATTCTTGATTTGTTTCCGAATCGTATATATACCAACTTATATGAGGGAAACTTGGTGGACCTGACACTGTTAGGCTATCTTTCCCATCTAACAACAAGTCTGCATATGCTACCCTAAAATCTCCTATAAGATTTCTTGCTCTTGATGTGCCATTATTTGATTGAGTAATCCTCAATTAATTTGTGCGGTTTTTGATAAATACGGATCTGTTTCAACCATCAAAATCATTTGATAGTTTTTCGTAAAATAACAAAGTCCTCCATCAGGTTTTCTCCATCCACTTCAACAGATTCCGTGTAGTTTTGGGCTAAGTAAAGTGTAAATCCCCACTCCACGTTTGTATGTTTATCATGTGTGACCCAACTGATTCGCGGAAAGTCCGGAGGTGAGGGGACGTCCAGGCTACTTTTTCCATCTAGTAGCAAAGTAGCACCCGCAGATCGAAACCCACCAATCAAATTTGATGACCGCGAAGTGCCTTCGATTGACTCAAGAACCGTTATCTGATCTGATTGGGTGTCAAGCAAGTTTTGAATAGTTTGATTGACTTTAAAGATTAAAATAATCTGACAATTTTCAGCAAATAGTCCACTACAGGCTCTTGGGTTAAAAGCCAGTTGATTCTGCGGTAGGTAGCCGATTTTCTCGGCAAAGATAAAAAGCTCATCGATCTGGGCGCGTGTTGGAAATCCCAACCAGTTCATTACAGGTGTATAAATGGTTATGTAGCTCATATAGCTGATTGAGCTACAAATAATCAATCCTACTAACACCCATAAGACCCAAGGTTTTATTTTTTTGTTTTCCATGAATAAAGTTTTCCTTTTTTACTTTCCATGCTCAGTTCATGCGTTAACTGCTGTTAATAGTAGGTAAATAAATCGTGAAAGGATAGGCTAAAGTCGTGCGGACATTGTGCGGATATTGTGCGCAAGTAGTCCGAAGTTGTGCATGTTTGAGAAAAAAGCAGAAAATGGTAGAGTTAAGTCTAGCGCATATTTGATTGTATTGATGCGCCCCCAATTTTAGATCTTGGTCAGGTTTTACACATGCTTATACAACTGTTATTTCACATAGAAACATTAATTGCGAGCTATTTCCTTTGGCAGGGTGTTTATGTGTTTACCCGTGCATTTCGAGGTGATTCACGACATTGGGTTTCTCGAGTCGATTACAATACATCATTTGCGACGATTCTCGTTGCTGTTTTTATGTTTGGTGTGAACATGGAGTTTGTCAGCCAGACATCCACAGAGTATATTGCTTGGCTCAAATTAACATGGTGGGCTTTGCCTCTCGGTTTAGGCTTTTGGTTTCGCACGATCATTTTACTTCCTCAGCCTGAGCAAAAACAGATTAAGGTTCCCATATGGAAAAATGGCTTATCCATCATTTTGATTCTTTGGGGGCTTTCATTTGCGCCGATTAATTGGTTTAGTGTATTAGTGACAAATTAAGTTTTTTCGCAGTCTGTCAAGAGCTAAATTCGGTGAATTTTGGCTATTTGGGTAGGAATTTCAATATTCCGGCCGCTTGAAAAAACATTACCTTTGATCGTTTTCTATCGATTCGGCTTACCCGCATCACGAAAACCGATTTGAACATCAATTTGGCGGCAAACCCATGCAAAAGTTGGTCTAAAAACGCTCTTGAAAATTGCTTCTTGACCAATCTCCCAATTGCTTAATTTGTCACTAATAGTGTTAAAGAGAAAAATGCGGGTACGATTCCGCATTTTTTTATTGTGGTATGCATGTGACCATACATAAATCAGCTCTTCTTCAATCAACTTTTCTTCGGCCGGTACTGCAACGCCTCCGCCAAAAATTTAGAATCGATCCGCTCCTCACCGGCCAAATCGGCAATGGTGCGCGCCACTTTTAGAATACGATGGAAGGAGCGTGCACTGAGATTGAGCTGACGCATGGCACTGCGCATCAGTTGTTGCCCTTGTTCATCGAGCTTGCAAAATGAGCGAACTTCACTGGGCCCCATGTCGGCGTTACAGTGCATCGCCTGCTCTTTTAAGCGGATTTCTTGCTGTTTACGAGCCGCTTCAACACGGCCGCGAATCTCGGCCGAGCTTTCATTGTCGCTATGCCCCATCAGTTTTTCAAAATCGACTCGAGGCACGCTGACATGAATATCGATGCGGTCCATGAGTGGGCCGGAGATACGCTTTTGGTAGCGGGTAATCATGCTGTTGCTACAAGAGCAAGCGTGGGTGGGATCGCCGTAGTAGCCACAAGGGCAGGGATTTTGGGCGGCGATGAGCATAAAATTGGCGGGGAAAGTGATGGTGCCACTAGCGCGGGAGATCGAGACTTCGCGGGGGAGTCCTTCGAGCGGTTGACGTAGAACTTCGATGAGCTTAGTGCCGAACTCGGGGAGTTCGTCGAGGAATAGAACGCCACGGTGGGCGAGGCTGACTTCACCCGGCCGGGGCCAGACCCCACCGCCGACCAGACCGGCATAGCTGATGGTGTGGTGGGGGGAACGAAACGGCCGTTCCCGTACGAGTGGCATATCGGCCGGTAGCATCCCCGCTACACTATAAATTTTGGTCGCATCCAGCGATTCTTCGACCGACATACGGGGCAAAATACTCGGCAATGATTTCGAGATGAGCGTTTTCCCAGTCCCCGGAGGCCCACTTAAAAGGACATTATGGCCACCGGCCGCTGCGACCTCTAGTGCCCGCTTCACATGCTCCTGCCCCATAATATGTTGAAAATCAACCGCATACTTTGGTGGTTGATAAAATAAATCATCCATATCGAGCGTAAACGGAGAAATCGGAGATAATCCGGTAAGATGGCCCACCAAGCTGCTAAGATTGGCGACCGGAATGACGGTGATATTGGGGACTAGTGCCGCTTCGCTGGCATTGGCGGCCGGAACGAAAACATTTTTAATCCCCTTGTCTCGAGCTAAAGCGGCCATGAGCAAAGCCCCTTTAATCGGCCGAGCTGAACCATCAAGTGAGAGTTCGCCAATAAAGAGGCCACTTTCGATATGACCATGCCATACTTGGCGTGAGGCGGCCAATAGACCAACCGCGATCGGTAAATCATAGGCGGGCCCTTCTTTGCGTAAGTCGGCCGGAGCCAGATTAATGGTAAGCCGTTTTGACGCGGGGTACGATAAGTCGCTGTTTTTTAGGGCGGCTTGAACCCGATCACGGCTTTCACGAACGGCCGCGTCCGGTAGGCCCACAATGGTGACTCCCGGCATCCCTTTGGCGATGTCGACTTCGATTTCGATAATTTCTGCGTCTAGACCGACTGTGGCGCAGCTGAGTACTTTGGCTAACATGAAAGGTAGCTCCTTGGTGATGAGTGATGAATGACGAGTAACAAATGTCGAATTTTAGTCAATAATTAATTTTGTAACATTGGGTATTTTATCTTTTGTTTAATTATTTATCAAATGTTTGTGTGTTGTAGATGATCGAGCAGGCTAATTTGGATAAAAAACGAGTTTTGTGGCCTTATGGGGCTTTGTTGGGATTGGTGTTTTCTTTGTTGGGATTGATAGCGTGTGGGTCGGTGGCGAATGAATTGGTCGATGAATCGGCCGCGACACCGACGGAAGCGATTTCTCCACAAGAAATTATTATTACGCGGATTGTTCTCCAAGAAGTTGAGGTGATGGTGGCGACACCGATGCCTGAAGAGACGGAGATTCAGCTTGATGTCGGCTTTGCTGGAGGGCGGGTGAACACGTTCGATCCGCAGCTGGCAGATAGTGGCAATGAGCTGGATTTGGTTGAAAATCTGTTTGCTGGTTTGACGCGAATCGATGTGCGGACGAAGGAAGTGATCGGAATTTTGGCGCAATCGTGGGAAGTTAGTGCCGATGGCTTAGTTTGGACGTTTAAGCTACGTGAGGATATCTATTGGGTTCAGCCGGTGGCTCAAGATACGCTGGCTCTGCTGGATGAAACGCAAACGCTTGAAGAGTTGCAGACGGTACGGCCGATTTTGGCTGACGATTTTGTGTATGGGATACGCCGGGTCTGTGATCCAGCCAATAGTATCCCCAACAGCTTTGTATTGTTTGTGATCAGGGGGTGTGAAGAGGTGGCGATGCAGTCGGTGGCGACACCGGCCGATTTAGCCAATATCGGTGTTTCTGCACCAGACCCTTTGACCGTGGTCTTTGAGCTACGTGAACCTTCTAGCTATTTCTTGACCATGACGGCCGGCCCCTTAATGCGGCCGATTCCCCCAGAAATCGCCAATGAAGCCCGCTTTGGCGAAGATTGGTCCCTCATGGAAAATGAGCAGTTGGTGTCGAATGGCCCCTATTTCCTTGATCCCGCTTCGATTCTGGGAACACGACTTATTTTGCGTAAAAATCCATTTTGGCCCCATAATGCGGGTGGCAATGTCGATGTCGTATCGATTGTACAGTATGACACACGAGCGGAGGGGCTGGAAATTTGGGAAGATCGTGACTTGGATGTGATTCCGCTTCCTTTGTCTGGGCAAGATTTTTACTTTGAGCGGAGTCCTCAAAAAATACAGCAGGTTGTCGAACCGGTTATTTTCTATATGGGATTTAATTACGATAGCGATGTGTTTAATAATGCGGCTTTACGGCGGGCATTTGCGGCCGCGATCGACCGTGAGCGCATTATCGAAGAGGTTTATGATCGTCAGGGGGTTCCGATGCGACATTTTTCACCTCCTTCCGTATTTGCGTCTCCACCTGTCGATCTCTTAGGGGTTGGATATGATCCCGATTTTGCGCGCTTACAATTGGTTCAGGGCGGGGTAACCGCTTGTCGTTTTTTGCCTCAAATTCGCTATATGATCGGCTCTTCTGACGCAGCATTGTTCCAAGCGGAATTGATCCGTGACATGTGGGATGAGGAGTTGGGTTGCCCCGAAGACACGATTATCATTGAGCAGGTCCAATTTGGAACATTGTTGGCCAATACACGCCAAGAGGCGGGTGATTTACGGCCGGATATTTGGGACCTGGGTTGGTCTTACTATTATCCTGATGCGCAGAACGGGTTTACGGAAGTTGTCCATTGTGCCGAGAGCGATAATCGGTTTAAACGGCCGTGCGGAGATGTCGATGAGCTTTTGATTCGGGCGGCGCGTGCCAATCCGGAACAACGTGCTCAAGTTTATCGGCGCATTGAAGAAGGGCTATTTGGTGAAGATGGCGAGATGCCGATCGCGCCTCTTTATGCCCGTGCTAGCTATGTGTTGCGTCAAACTTGGATCGTTTTTGAGCCATCCGGTTTTGGTGGGGAACAGTATGATACGTATACTGTGGATTGGGGCTTGAAGCAGATCGAACAACAACAATAAAATGGTGGCTACGGTTGGTGATCTTTGACCAGATATACCGCTGTTTCACTACTGGACTTTCTCGGAAATTGTCTTGTGTCAACGTTTAGACTGCCGATAGAAGATAGAGATGGTGACATTATCTCGGCATAGGTTCTTCTCTATCTTTTGTCCCAATCGCTTTATTTTCGATAAAGCTCAACTCAATAGTAAAAAATTATGTTTAACTGGATTGAAGAAGCGAAAAAACTAAATATCGATTTATCAGCAGAGCAAATTGAGCAATTTGATCGGTATGAAGCTCTGATTTTAGAGTGGAACCACCACAAAATTAATTTGACGGCCGTGACCGATCCGATTGAAATTCGTCGCCGCCATTTTCTTGATTCTTTGACATGCATGGCCGTGTTGGGTTCCCCCGAACAGCCGATGAAACGGTTGATCGATGTGGGGACCGGAGGCGGCTTTCCCGGTCTGCCGTTGAAAATCGTTTACCCCTCTTGGCCGATTACGCTGGTTGATAGTGTGACCAAGAAGACAAACTTCTTGCAACTGGTGGTCGATGAATTAGGCTTGTCAGATGTTACCGTCGTTTCTGATCGGGCGGAGACGATCGGGCAGAAGAAATCTTATCGTGAGCGGTTTGATTGGGCGGTCGCGCGTAGCGTCGCGGAAATGCGTATTCTGGCTGAATATCTGCTCCCTTTGGTGCGGGTTGGCGGCCGTGTGTTGGCCCAAAAAGGGGAAAATGCCCCTCAAGAAATAGAAGGGGCTTATAAAGCGATTTCTTTGTTAGGTGGAGAAATGAAGAATGTCCGAGAGGTCCAACTGGCGGGACATGTGTACAAGCATCATTTGGTGGTGCTGGATAAAGTGGCGACGACACCGGCCAAATACCCGCGCCAGCCGGGGAAACCCCGTAAACGGCCGTTGGGCTAGCCGGTTGTTATTTAGCTGAGTGGGGTTCGCTCAATATTTGTTTTGTAAATCGTTTGTGGCTCCGTTTTTCCTTTGATGTGAACAGAGACTGCTTCAAAGGTTAGTTGCTGTAGATCGGCCGAATCACTATATTTGTTTCGGCTAATTTCTTGATAGACCGCACTCGAAATGACGATTTGCCCATCTGTTGCGATATCGACCAGTCGATGAGACATGTTGACGGCATCACCAACCATCGCGAAATTCATGCGGGTTTCGGCCCCGACATTCCCCATGAGCACACTGCCGGTATCAACCCCCACACCCAACCCCAAATTGGTCCCCATCCGTTTGTACCAACCTCGGCGCAGATTATCGAACTGTCGTTGCATCGATAGGGCGGTGAGAATCGCTCGATACGCCGCATCTTTTTGATCCATCGGCGCGTTGAAACCGATCATCAACTCATCACCCGCTAAATCGAAAATGGTCCCTTCGTATTCGTAAACCACATCGGTCATTTGGGTGAAGAACTCATTGAGCAGATTAATCGCGGTGGAGGGTTCTAATTCTGACACCATGCGGGTAAAACCACGCAGATCGGCGAACATGACCACCGCATGACGGCGTTGCCGTTCTGCCAATAAACTTGGGGTATCTGATAAGACTTGATCGACCAAACGGGGACTCATATAGCGTGCAAAGGTATCTTTGACCATTTGTTTGGCACGACGTTCTTCTGCGAGGCGCATTTCTTCCATACGCTTCATCTCGGTCACATCTTGCATGACCGCCATATAGCCGATTTCTTCGATTGGTGAGACGCTGGCGAGGAAGGTGCGGTCTTGATCCACTTGAATTTCATGGGATATAGATTGGTTCTGGGCCTGTCGGAACAGCGGTTTGAGCTCCGCAAGCGCATCGATTTGTTCAAGTGTTTGTCGGCTGACCTTATTGCCATCAAGATTGAAAATTTGTTCGGCTGCATCGTTGATTAGATCGATTTTGTAATCTTCGTCTGTGGTTACAATCGCATCTGACGATTTTGAAAGCAAGGCGCTGAGTTTGCTTCGTTCTTCTTTTATACGAGCAAAGAGGGATGCGTTGCGAATGGCGACGGTGACTTGGGCGGCGATCGCTTCGAGTAAGTCGATGTGTTCTTTGCGGAAATAGTTTGGGTTTGGATGAACCAGAATTAAGACACCGACGACTGCTTGGTCATCCATTAATGGCATGCCGATGGCTGAACCGACCGGTTCTGTGTCGTCCGGTAAGATGATCCAGCGATCATCTTCGGCCGTATTTTCGACCACATCCCCCTTTTTATGCCGAATGACCCAGCCTGCCAGCCCGCTACTGAGTACGGTATGGGTGATATGCTCGGTCATTTTGGGCGATAGTCCGGCGCGGATCAAAATTTTATGCGAGACACGGCCGTCGCTATCGAGCAACATAATGCTCCCTTTTTGGGCACCAACCGCTTCTTGGGTGTGGGTAATGATAGCCGCCATCATTTCATCGATGTCGAGCTGCGTATTGGTGGCCGCCCGAGTCACATTGTAAAGTAGCTGTAGGCGGTTTCGTTCTTCTTCTAAACGATCTCGCGCTTGTTTGAGCCGGATAAGAGAGCGAACACGCACTAATAGCTCTTCACGGTGATGCGGCCGTGATAAGAATTCGTCCGCGCCGACTTCAATGCCGCGAATGCGATACTCTATATCCCGTAGTGCGGTCACCATGATGACCGGAATGTGAGCGGTTTTCTCATCATCTTTGAGATGTGTACACACATCGAACCCGTTCATAATCGGCATCATGACATCGAGTAAAATGAGATCGGGTTGGTTTTCGCGCGCTTGGTCAAGCCCTTGTTGACCACTATCCGCCTCAATAATTTGGTAGCCATGCATGCCCAATTGGGATGCGAGCAAGAGCCGATTATCTGGATTGTCATCGACAATCAGGATCATGGCATTAGAAACTGGGTGGCGATGTTGGTTAGGATTCGATATGGTGTTCATAGCAACGTTTTATACGAGCGTGTGTAATCGCATGGTTACTCAGAAGACGCAGGTGAGGATGGCTGGTTGGATTCGTTTTCTGGTGATGGTTGATTGATAGTGACACGGCCGTTTTGGACCAAAATGGTCGAAGAGCTTTGTAAGAAACGATTCGTAAACATCGTGGGATCGGTGGCGGTTAAAATCGCTTGGGTGCTATTTTGTACATAGTCTAGGAGCAAGGCACGCCGTTGACCATCAAGCTCTGCAACGACTTCGTCAAGCAATAAAATCGGATGTTCGCCAGTTTCTTGACGCATCCGTTTAATTTCAGCCATTTTGAGGGCGAGCATAGCACTACGTTGCTGTCCTCGGGAACCATAACTGGCGAGGCTACGGCCGTTGACCCAAAAACGCCAATCATCGCGGTGGGGGCCAATAGAGGTCACACCACTGGCGACATCTTTATCATAGACCGATTTTAGCGTTTCGGCGAACCGCTGGGAAATATTAACCACATCTGTTTCGGAGGCTAGCCAATCGGCCGTTTCGATAAATGGGTCTACTTGTCGATCATCACCCCGTGCCAGCCCTTGGTATTGCAAACGAGGGAGGTAGCCTAAGCGGATCGTTTCATGGCGGCCGGTCAGAGATTCGTAATGGATTTTTTGGGCTTCTAGAGCCAAACTCGCGATAAATTGGGCGCGTCGCTTAAAGATTTCACTGCCGAGCTCGACCAAATTATCGGTTAAGATCGATACCACATCATGGCCACGGCCGGTTTCGGCCGCTCTGCGTAAGGCGGCATTGCGCTGTTCGAGTGTTTTGTTATAGCTCGATAGGGTGCGACAGTAGACCGAGTCTGTTTGACATAAAGTAATATCAATGTAGCGACGGCGTGCGCTCGGGGAGCCATTGATGAGAGCCATATCTTGAGGCACAAATAGGACGACACGGAGGTTCCCCAGCAAATCCATGAGTCGCACTTTGCGTCGATCAATCAACGCTTCGCGGCGGAAACTCATGCCGGTCGGTTTCGCTTCTTTGATTAGCCGAAGTTCGATCTGCTTTTTGTTGTTTGCGGTTTGGATTTGTGCAACTAGGCGAGTAACAACAATCGGTTCATCCGGTTGGTTGGCATCCCAATTAATGATTTGTTGGTCGTTATCGGCCGCCGGTGAGCGTGTGGTGGCTAGATAATAGATCGATTCAAGTAGGTTAGTTTTGCCTTGTGCATTGGCCCCATGAAGCAATGTAACGCTTTGTGGAAGTTTTAATTCCAAACGGCCGTAGTTGCGGAAGTTCGTCAGCGACAAATGGGTGATATACATTGCATTGAAGTTGGGTGCATGGTTAATATGACATCATCAAGCGTGTAGGCCAAATTTTAACATAAACTGATCTGACGGACATTGTACTTTACGGTTAATTCTTAGCAACGGTAAATAACAAAAAAGACCGGCCGACGGCCGATCTTTTATTTTAGCTAAAATTGAGATGTTTTGCCTAGCGGGTTGCGGCGATATCGTCGGTGATGAACATATTGGCATTGCTCATCAATTCCCCATTGACCCAAATTTCGAGCGTATATTCACCTTGGTCAAATCCTTCGATCGGATTGAGGTAAACATAGCCTGGTCCTTCATCCCCGTAAATCCATTCTTCGTTACCGCCACTAATGACTTGCCCATCACGACGCCAAACCCAAGACCAAACCATGCCATCTTGCATTTCTTCATATTCGAAGGTGGCATAAATGGTATAGAATCCGGTATCGAACAGGCGGCCGGGTGATAGAGCGATTAAATCGAACTCGTCGATCTCTGTAGAGAATGACAATGTTCCAATTATGGTATCTTCTAATAATTCAATTGTTGGGGCGAATTGGTCAAATTCTGGAGGGAGTGTAAGCTCGGCGGGATCAAGAGATGATGATTCTTCGAGCGTTTCGATCCGATCAAAACCGCTGGCTAGCAATTCTGCGTCAGCCACATTGGTGGTCATGGCGGTCAATCCGCTTTGGCTGGCGATTAGATTTGCTGCGACCTCGGTAATGGTGGCTCCTTCGACCTTAACTACTTGGCTTTCGGCCGGTTCCGTTTCGGCCGCTTCGTCCACTTCGATCTCTGCTAACGCGATTTGTTCTTTCGAATCGATGGCCACGATGCGAAGCGGTTTTGTATTTTCGATAAACGCCATGCGGGTTGTGTTGTCTGGTGCTGGTTGCATCGCATAGCTAACGGTGAACAACAAAACGACCGACAAGCCCACGGTCACCAAAGAATAGGTTTGCATGGTTTGTTCGGCCTGACGCCTAAGAAAATAGTATGGAGAACGTTTAGATTCCCGCCAAGCACGGAATGTAAGTGAGGCAAATATGCTTGTTAGGAGCGCCATAACGCCCAGTAATCCAATAAGAATTGTATTCATATATTATTGATTGTTTGATAACTACCTAGATATGTATCTTACGGATAGCCAATCTGATGGAACATTATACGGATAATGACTAGAGAATCAAATCTTAATGTTTTTTCTCAGGCAAACAGTTCGAAATCCGCTAAAACCTCTCATTTCTCCTTTACAATCAATCTTCTTCACCCTAAAATGTAGCATCTGATTTTAAATGATGCTAGTTTGCAACGCATTATTCATGTTCCATACAAATTTAAGGAGCGGTTTTGTTTAAATTTGTTACGATTTATCGGCGTGTTGATGATGAATCGGCCGTAGACACCTTTTTTTCCCAGACCCATTTGCCTTTGGCCGAACAATTACCGGGGCTACGCAAAAGTGAAGTGAGCCGTGTGCAAGGGAAACCGGGGGGGCAATCCCGCTTCCTTCTAATGTACGAACTCTATTTTGATAATGAACAGGCCTATCAAGCCGCGCTATTGACTGAAACGGGGGCCGCATTGGTGCAGGCTCTCAAACCATGGGGGGATGCCAATCTCATTACATGGTTCTATGCTGAATCTTGGGAAGAGGAGACCGCGACACAATACGTAGATTAGATAAGGAGTTTGTTTTATGCATATATTTCCCACTGCTCAATTAAAGCCTTTGCGAGAATTATTGGCTCAATACTTGACAGACGATGAATTGGAAACGATTTGTGCTGATTGGGGGTTCCCTTGGTCACAAATTTCATCTCATCATGGTGTGGAATCGAAGCTACGCGCAATGTTTTTGGCGACGTATAAACGGCCGAATGAATTTCCCATGGATTATTTCTATAGTTTAGTCCATGATCATTACCCATCGTTAGATTTTACCCCCTTCGGCGGACCCGGCCCTAAGCCTGTGACCCCCAAAGCCCCGCCGAAATCGACTGGAAGGAGAAAAAACGTTATGACTTTTGAAAATTTCGATATTTTATTGCGCGATGAAGGGAACGACGTCTATACGGTGTCCGCTTCATATGATGACCGTGGTGGTAAGGCGGAGTCGAGTCCTGTCACATTTAATTTCGATGCGGATGAACCGGAATTTGCCAATTTGTATAAATTTTTGGAAGCACAAGTGGCTGACCGGAATGATATTACGACACTGGGAAAGAAGATGTATAGTTTGCTGTTCCCGCCGCAGGTGCAAAATCTCTATACCCAGTTAGAAACGAAAATGCAGGCGGAAGATCGCGGGGTGCGGATTCGGTTAAATATCGCCTCGACACGGCCGCAAGATAATACGTTTTCATCTCTTATCCATTTGCCGTGGGAATATTGCTATAACTCGACCCACCAGCGATTTATGGGGACGGCTCGTACTTCGCCGATCGTACGCTATGTGCCACGGCCGTTTACGCCGGAAAGCTTGGCGACCAGCGATAAGCTACGTATTTTGCTCGTTTTATCGAATCCAACCGATGTGACTCCGCTTAATGTGGAAAAAGAAGAGCAGATTATGCGGGACGCATTGGGAGACAAGATCGGGGATACGATTGAGCTGGAAGTGCTTAAAAATGTGACCCAGCTCCGCTTATATCGCAAAGTGAATGATTTTGATCCCCATGTGATCCATTTTGTTGGTCATGGGACCTATGAAGATGGGGAAGGGGCACTGATTATTGAAACGGATGAGCAAACACAGCGCAAATTGACAGCGCAACAGTTCTCCGATTTGGTTGAAGGGTTGTCGGTACGTGCGGTGGTGCTCAATGCGTGTGATACATCGGCCGCCGATGCGGGGGCCAAGGCGTTTAACTCAACGGCCGTTGGGTTGGTTTATGCCCGAATCCCGGCCGTGATTTCGATGCAGTTCCGCGTGCCAGATAATATCGCCTTGCAATTTACCGATACACTTTACTGGCATATCGCCAAAGGGACCCCGATCGATCAGGCGGTGTCGGAGATGCGGAAGCAGGTTTCTTTGGGGAGTACACCGGAAGAAAATGTGTTGTGGGGTGTGCCGACGCTTTATATGCGGGCTCCTGATGGGCAGTTGTGGGGGAGTGATGAGCGCGAGGATAGGAATGCTTCCGATGATGACGATGACGATCAACTGAATCAAGCTACCTCCACAGTTATTAACATTGGCAGTTCGAAAGGTAATATCGCCTTGGGTGATCTTGTCTTTGGAGGTATTACGAATGCTAGTGATAATTACACAACAACTGAGATTTACGGAGGTTCGAATACTTATGGTAGAGATTATCTCGGCTATCAGATGAAAGAGCCGTCTCTTGTGGAGTTGATTGAGAAGATTCAAAAAGATGTGAAGCCGCTTTTAGGTCAATTGGACGAAGATGATTCCGCCGATGTGACCGATAATTTGGAAGAAGCACATGAATCAGCCTCTAGCGCAACGCCGAAAGGGAAGCGGATTAGCCGGAAACTGGGGAACGCTCTGGAGGTGTTGGAGGACAATGATTTGGATGATGGGTTGATTGATCAACTTGAAGTGGCGATAAAGAAGGCGAAGAAACTTTAGGTTGGGTTTGTTCGTTATTCATCACTTGGATCATGTGTGGTCTAGGGGGCAAAACGAATGACTGCTCCGGCGTGTGGCGCGCCTCGATTGTGTATCCGCATTCCTTTTGCCCCTACAGGGCGTGGCCCGCGTCTCGATTTTGTTTTCGTATTCTTGGGATGGTGATGGCGGTGCGGGGTTTACTCGTCATTCGTCACTCGTCACTCGTCATTTCTTATGCTTACTTTTAGTCGTGCCAAATTTGAAACATTTTTAGCGTGCCAAAGACGCTTTTATTTGCGTTATATGGCGCAGATGGCTTGGCCGCATCCGCCAACGGCCGTGTCGCAACAGACGGCGATGGCGTTGGGGGAGTTGTTTCACCAGCTAGCGGCGCAATATTATTTGGGGATGATTGATGAGGATCAGGTGTTGAATGAGCTGGATGATCCGCTGAAGCTGTGGTGGGGGAACTTTTTGCGTACCGCTCCGACGGTGCCGGAAGGGGGACGGCCGTTGGTTGAGTTGACGCTCACCTTGCCGGTGGGGGACCATCAACTATTGGGGCGGTTTGATTTAATTTTGCTTGGGGGAGGTGGCGTTCATATCGTAGATTGGAAGACCGGTAAACCGCGCACGGCCGCTGAGCTACGTCACGATTGGCAGACGAGACTTTATTTGGCGTTGGTGCTTGAGGGGCGGCAAGCACTTGGGTTGCCCGATCTGGTGGCGGAGCAGATGCAGATTACCTATTGGTACGGCCGTGACCCGAGTAAGTCGGTCACGATTCGGTATGATGAAGCGTGGCATGAACGGAATTGGGGTGAGTTAAGTCGGTTGATCGCTGAAATCGATGTGTTGCCAGAGGCTAACCCAGAGGCTTGGCCGCTGACGGCCGATTTGAAGACATGTCAAACATGTGGGTATCGGAACTATTGCGGCCGTTTTGAGGTAGCATCGGTTTTGGCTGATATGCAGGCTGAGCGGGATGATGAGCAGGGGGAGAAGTGGGCTGATTTGTTGGTGATGGAGCCGCCGGAGAGATAGGGAGAAAATTGTAAATGGTAAATGACCAACGGTAAATTGTAAATGAAGGGTGGTGGAGCCTTTATGTATTTGGCTAGCCAAAGCGGGTGGCGAGCCAGTCGGTGAGCCAAAGGAAGCCTAGATAGCCACCGATGAGTAGACCGGGGAGGGTGCCGATGAGGGCACCACGGACGAGGCTGGTTAGGGCCCAGCCTTCATCGACCGCTTTGGATGTTTTGGAGAGGCGGGCGGTGAGCCAGCCGTCAATGACTGCACCGAGACCTGCACCGGCGGCCGCGCCGAGAATCGCTGCGATCATGGTGCCTGCGAAAAGCATGATTTCCATTTTTGTTTTCCTTTACGCTTTAAATTGGACCAATTTAGGTGATTCGTGGTTGGGGTGTTTACGCGTAAATTGGTCCAATTGGGCTTGTTTTAAGTTGTTGGGGACGTTCATCGTGGTGACGACGCCGGCATGTAAAAAAACGTTTTGCTGGGTTAACTCTTGACGAAACGGGGGGGGGGCGACAGTGCCCCCCCTTTTCGTCGAGGATTTGTGATATGTTATGGTGAAAATAGTCCGCGTTACTATTGATTGGATTTAGAATGCAATTGTCCAAGTTTATATCATCGTTATCAGTGTTGACTATAAAGATTTAACTAACCGACCGATTCACTATCGGACAAATGGCCGGTTCTCCCTTGTAAGCAAGATGTGTATAATTTAGTCTATACAAAATAAAACTCATTATAACCAACTATAAAGAGGTACTTAAGATGGCTAAAAGAGATGCGTTTGGTGCTCGTACTCCATTTCCTGGGAGTGACGACACTTATTATTATCGATTGGCGAAATTACAAGAAGATGGGATCGCCGATATCGATAAACTTCCATTTTCGATTAAGGTATTGCTCGAAGCGGTATTGCGTAACTGCGACGATTATATTATTTCTCCAGAAGATGTGGAAACGATGGCGAATTGGACCCCACAAAGTGATGCGCGTCCCGAGGTTGCGTTTAAGCCCGGCCGTGTGATTTTACAAGACTTTACCGGTGTTCCGGCCGTGGTTGACTTGGCTGCATTGCGTTCGGCGATGGCTCGTTTGGGCGGGGACCCCAAGAAGGTTAATCCGCAAGTTCCGGTCGATCTGGTAATCGACCATTCGGTTCAGGTTGATGCCTTTGGCTCTGCGGCCGCGCTATTTATCAACGCTGAAAAAGAATTTCTCCGCAATCGTGAACGGTACGAGTTCTTGAAATGGGGTAAAGAAGCGTTCGATAATTTCCGTGTTGTACCACCAGCGACTGGGATTGTGCATCAAGTTAACTTGGAATATTTGGCGAGCGGCGTACTTGATGACGCAGAAGGGGACGACAGCGTTCTCTATCCGGACACCCTTGTGGGGACCGACTCTCATACTACGATGATCAACGGCCTTGGTGTTCTCGGCTGGGGGGTTGGTGGTATTGAAGCGGAAGCGGTTATGCTTGGGCAACCGATCTACATGCTCACCCCCGACGTAGTTGGCTTTAAGCTGACCGGTAAGATGCCAGAAGGGGCTACGGCGACCGACTTGGTTTTGGTTGTGACCCAGATGTTGCGCGCACATGGTGTGGTAGGCAAGTTTGTTGAGTTCTATGGCCCCGGCATGGGTTCAATGACTTTGGCGGACCGGGCGACGATCGCCAATATGGCGCCTGAATATGGGGCGACTTGTGGTTTCTTCCCTGTTGATGACCAAACTTTGGCCTATATGCGTTTAACCGGCCGTTCTGAAGAGCAAATCGGCCGTGTAGAACAATACTGCAAACTTAATGGATTGTGGTATGACCCCAGCACACCAGATCCTGAGTTTACCTCAACACTTGAACTAGACATGTCTACCGTTTTGCCCAGTATGGCTGGTCCGAAACGGCCGCAAGACCGCGTTCTCGTCAGCGAATTAAAAGATGAATATCGCAAAATGTTGCTCGCTCCGGTTGGCCCTCAAGGGATCGGCTTGGGTGAAGATGAACTCGGCCGAACCGGTAAATATAAAAATGGTACCGAGCTCGACATGAAACATGGCGATGTGGTGATCGCTGCGATTACCAGTTGTACCAACACCAGTAACCCAAGTGTAATGATCGGAGCCGGTTTGGTGGCAAAGAAAGCGGTTGAAAAAGGATTAAGTGTTAAACCTTACGTCAAAACAAGCTTGGCCCCCGGTTCAAAAGTGGTGACCGATTACCTCAATAAATCCGGTTTGATGGAATACATGGAACAGCTTGGCTTCCACACGGTTGGCTATGGTTGTACCACCTGTATCGGCAACTCTGGTCCATTGCCAGAAGCGGTTGTGAATGCGATCCAAGATGGTGATTTGGCAGTTTCTTCTGTTTTGAGCGGGAACCGGAACTTTGAAGGGCGTGTTCATGCGTTGACCAAAACCAACTTCTTGGCTAGCCCACCCTTGGTTGTGGCATATGCTTTGGCCGGTACGACCGATATCGATTTGACCAAAGAACCGATCGGGATAAATGAAGCGGGTGAAGAAATTTACTTGAAAGATATTTGGCCCAGCAATGCAGAAGTTCAACAAACGGTGACCGCCTCTATCGACCCGGACATGTTTGAAGCGCAATATGGTCAAGCGTATTCTTCCAATGAAACATGGAATGCGGTTCCGACCAGTGAAAGTGAATTGTATCCTTGGGATGATGCGTCTACGTACATTCAAGAGCCACCGTTCTTTGTGGACTTGACCCGTGAAGTGAAGCCGATTACCAATATCGAAGGGATGCGTGTTCTTGTGAAAGCGGGTGACTCGACTACGACCGACCATATCTCTCCCGCTGGTGCGATTTCGCGGACAAGTCCGGCCGCTAAATATTTGACCGAACGTGACGTGGCGCCACAATATTTCAACTCTTACGGTTCGCGCCGTGGGAATGACCGTATTATGACCCGTGGGACGTTTGCCAATGTCCGTTTCCGGAACCAAATGGCTCCTGGTACCGAAGGTGGGTTTACCACATATTTGCCAGACAATGAAGTCATGACCATGTACGACGCCGCTGTGAAGTACAAAGAAGATGGCACCACATTGATGGTTGTTGGTGGTAAAGATTACGGTATGGGCAGCTCTCGTGACTGGGCGGCTAAAGGGACCTTGCTTTTAGGGGCGAAAATGGTTGTTGCCGAAAGTTTTGAACGGATTCACCGGAGTAATTTGGTGGGCATGGGTGTGTTACCACTCCAATTTAAAGCGGGTGAATCATTGGAGACACTTGGTTTAGATGGCAGCGAGACATTTTCGACCATTAACTTGGACGATGATTTGAAGCCGCTCCAGGATATTACTGTTCGTGCTGAAAAAGGGGACGGGTCCGTTGTTGAATTCGAGACGACTTGTCGTATCGATACCCCTGTTGAAGTCGATTATTATCGTAACGGTGGGATTTTGCATACGGTTCTGCGAAATATGCTCGAAGCGTAATTGTGTGTCGTTTGTGGGCTACTTCAGCTGTGCTTGTGCTGGCATGGTGCGTCAACAAGTGGCCCACTTATTGATTTCGATCAGTGGGGGGGATTTTGGGGAGGTCAAAGTAAAATTTGCTTCCCTGACCTACTTCACTTTCTACACCGACCTCACCACCTAAATGGTTGATAATTCGCTTGACGATCGATAAGCCTAACCCTGTTCCTGGGAGTTCTTGGGTTTCGGGTAGACGTTCAAACTCGACAAATAACCTGCTGAAATGATTTTGTGGGATACCACGGCCGTTGTCTGCTACCCAAAAGCGGATCATCTCATTGTCTTGTTCATCGGCACCTAATTCGACGCGATAGGGTCGGCCGCCATATTTGATCGCATTGCTGAGGAAATTACACCACACTTCATGTAACCAAGGTTCATAGCTTTGTAAATTAGGCCAGCTCGCGGGCAGGATGATTTCCCCTTGATAATCTTGGCGCAGATAATCGACCGATTCAATCGCTTGTTCAACAAGCATCGCGGTGTTAATAGGGGTGTTGTGGATTTGTAAGCGGTCAATTTGAGAGAGCAGTAAAAGCTCATCTACAATGCGGCTCATCCGGCTGGCTCCGTTACTGATGCGCTTTAGAATTTCTTCTTGCTGTTCTGGGGGGAATTGATCACGATAGTTGGCCAACATTTCGGAAAAACCGACCAATGTATGGAGTGGCCCCTTTAAGTCATGGGCCACCATGCGGGCAAAGGCATCGAGTTCATCGTTTTGGCGCTCTAGAAGTTGGCGTTGTTTCTTTTCCTGGCGTAATAAACGTGCATTATCGATATAGCTGGCGATTTGCTGGGCGATTGTTTCTAAAGATGGGGTATGGAGTTGAAGTTGTTGAAAATCCTTAATCACACTAATGACAATATATCCCACGACTTTATGACGGACACATAAAGGGATAAAGGCGATGTGAGCTTTGGGGTAATCGGGAATTAATTTTTTTAGATAGTCGGCCAGCGGACCGGCCGATTCCTTATAGAGTGGGAGAAATATCGTTTCGGATGTTGTGAGCGTCTCTTCACGGATCGAGATATCAGATAAAGGAATTTTGATGCCGACAAGACGGCCGTTATTTTCCGATTCACGGCGCACATCTGCTAGTACCTGAAAATGCTGCTCTTGTCGATCATATAAGACGATTGTTGTGCTAAACAAATCAAATAAATTGCGGATACGGAGAGCGACGTTGGGTAAGGCGTCGCTGAGATCTTCTGTCGCGATAATGTGGGTGATGCGATTGAGTGTGCCCAATTCTAAAATAATGTGGCGAAGTTCATCATTTGACTGTTGAAAAGCGACCTCAGTGTATTGCCGAATGGTGACATCACGTGCAGAGATAACAACTTGGTCCATTTCTGGGTTATTTTGTATTGGGGAGACAGCCAGTTCAAAGATTTTTTTTCCATTATCAAGCTCGACCAAAGCCGGTGTTCCTTTTTTTGCGCTGTGATAGGCGTTGACCCAATGCTGACTGTCTTCGGCTGATAGAAGATTGGCGAAATTACGGCCGTTAACCTCATCTTTCTCTAAATGATAGATTGAAAGAAAAGCTTGATTGGCAAATAAAATATGGCCGTTGCTGTCCAATGCGAGAATCATGTCACTTGATGCTTCAACCGCTTGGCGGTAGAGATCTTCCTTGTTTTCCGCTGTGGTATGCTTGGTTATATTTTGTTTCGTACGCAACTCTCGTTCTTCGAATAAAATTTTTTCTTGTGCGGTATAGGCCGCTTGCAGTTCTTGGACTTGCCGTTTGAGTTCTTCAATCGTTGGGTTGGCGGTTTGGATAGATAATGGCATATGTCTGCTAGAGTGTAAATAGTGAGATTGCATGAATGCTTAGGTAATAAGGTTGAATGATGGGTTGTGGTGAGTTTAAGTGGGGGGGCCATAATGTCTGCCAATGAACTGCATTTTTTGGCGTGAGGACTTGATTAATGGTTCACTGTATCTTTTGATTCATACCTAAATTTACAAAAAATAGGTTGTTGAAATCGGTTAAGATTGAACTATCTATAATCGATTTTGTGATACAAAATGTCAATGACTCACAAGTCACCTTTAGGCTATTTTAGGATACCTGATGACCCTTATGACAAAGCTTAAGTATTTGTTCCTGTATGTGTCCAATACCTTCGCCATTTTCAGGCATATATGACAACAGTCTTGCCTTTGAGGTAAATTTGTTCCTTGAATTAACAATATCTCGAGCCGATCACTCAATTATTTTTAATTTGTGCCAGATCAAAAGCTCCCCTCTCCCGTTGTGAGAGGGGGGGGAGAGGATTAATCCACCTTTTCCAATCTCTCCTGACAGGAGGGGGGCAAATCCAATCAGGTGCTTTGTATTGGCGAACGTATTGGTGTCAAGTTTGATTTATTATGTAGTGATCGGGGCTACCTGAAAAGCGTTTCGAGCAGTTCGCGCGTTTCGATCGGCCGCATAAATTGGCCCAGATAATATCGGTTTAACCATAGCTCAAAATGGAGATGGGAGTCGGCCGCTGGTCCTTCTTGGGAGGCGGGGGAGCCGGAATTACCAACACGGCCGATAAATGTCCCTTCTGATACACGATCCCCTTCCGCTAAATCCTCATTAATTTCGCTCAAATGCGCATAACGAGAGATCAATCCATTGTCATGTTCGATCCAGATTTGACGGCCGCGATAGAAATCAAGCGCCTCTTCCGGTGTGTAGCCTTGGGTTAGCGATTGATTTCGCCAATAGTTAAACGTCGATTCAGCAGGGGTCGCATAGGTTTCTGTCAGACGGAGAATGGTGCCATCTGCCACCGAAAAGATTTCACGGCCGGGTCCCCAATAGAAATCGATTCCCTCATGAACACCCAGCCGGTAATGACGTGGTGCACCGGGCAAACGCAGATCACGCCCCGCGATAGGTAAATTCGGAATCGGTAGACGAATTGTTGAGAATCGGCTTCTTATTTGTGGATCATTGGGTTGATCTGTGGTGATAAAGGCTCCACTAGAAATGAGTGTTTGGTTTTCCGGTTGGTCTATAAAGTAGAGACTGTTGCGTCCCGCGAGGATGATTTGACGGCCGTGTACGGCGAAGCTACTTACCGGATGAGACAACACCCATTGGGTCTGCACAGTCCCTGACTGATCGAGTTGGGAAAGCCGCTTGCCTGCTTGATCGAGTAGATAGAGTTGGTTGTCGTGGGAAACGAGTTGGCGCGGCCGTGTGATCTCTATTTCTGTTTCGAGATTAATAAAAACGGAATCTTTGAACCGCGAAATGGCCGCGACCGTCGCGGTATATGGGCGATAGAGTGCCCAAAATGTCTCTAACTCATCATCAATTGTTAAATCAACCATATGCCCCTCTGGTACGAGCCATAATCGCTCTGCTGATTCAGGTTGATATTGCAGGCCGAAATGATAGCTAGTTTCGAGCAGGTAACGATGGGTGTTATCGGCCGCTAGGGAAACAAAATAGTGAGATGATAAATCGCGAATCGGCCGATCGTATCGATCTAAATACCAGCTGGCCTCTTCGATTTGATAACGGTAAACATCTCCCGCCCGATCCAGTGCTAATAACGTATCGTTGACGAGTTCGATGTCGAGTAGTTCTAGGACGCGCGTGTCGCTAATGATCGCTCCGCTCGCTAAGATGACTTGTGGCGCGGCCGGTTCATCGAGATTCAGGGAAAAGATACGGCCGCTATCGAGCAGGTAACCTCGGGCGCGTTGGAGATCTGTCACAAAGGCGATAGGGTGGACAAAGACATCACCAACCGATGAGGTATAGCACCATTGATGGCTATCTGGAAGTGCTGGGTCTTCACAAGGGGCCGGTGTGGCGGACTGTATCGGGATTGGGGTGGCGGTCGGCCGGAGCGGTGTGACGGTAGGAATCGGGGTTAGATCGGTTTGAGTGGGGAGGGGGGTGATCGTTTGTGTGGAAAGCGATGGCGCGACTGTATTTGCTGGCTGGGCCAATGGGGCCAACTGCCGCGAGGGTTGGGGCGGTGCACAAGCTTGAATAAGCGGTATGATGCTTAAGATAAAAATGGTGAAGAAAATGGATACTGCTCGAGTGGACACGTCTTTTAATTTTACCGCTATCGTTGAGACTGTGACAAATGAACCGGTCAAAATTAATATGTTTTTCGTTGGAGTCTTGTGGAATGAGCCTGCGACTGCGCTAAATTAATACGCTGTCAATCTCAACGTGATATAAGAAAGGCGTTTGGGAAAATGCCTTGATAAAAATTTAGTTATGAAACGGAAGCGAAAAATGATTTGGTTAATTGGAATCCCTGTCCTATTGGTTTTATTGGTGGTTGTGGGCCGTGTCTTTGTGGCGCGTTCAAGTACGATGCCATCTTATCTTGGTGTGACTGATGGCAAGTTGGCTGAATGCCGTGGTCCTCAAGCATGCCATTCGACACAAACGGATCGGGAAGAGCGCAGACTTGAAACAATCCCTTATCAAGGCGACGCTGAAGCGGCGCAAAAACGATTGGTTTCGGTATTGGCCGGTATTCCCCGAGTGAAGTTTGTGGCACAGGAGTCCCACTATGTCCACGTTGAATTTCGCTCGTTCACCTTTGGATTTGTCGATGACGCGGAATTTTATTTTGATGATGAAGCGAAAGAGATTCACAGCCGAGTTGCCTTACGCATCGGTTTAGATGATATGGGAGTAAATGCGCGACGTTACAATCAGATTCGAACAGAGTTTCTGGCGGCGGGCTAAATTGGGAAGACACTGAAGGCGGAAGGTAGAAGGTGAAAGGCTGAAAACATTTGCGGCTAAGCTTCAACTGCGCCCCATTTCATACTTCATATCTCATATCTCATATCTCAGATTTTGGATCAACCGGCCGCTGTATGGCCTGCAACGGCCGGTTGACTGGTCTGAGCCGAACGCATTAATTGCTTGCTTTTGGAGGATCGACACGATAGTTGTTGTCGCGGAGCCAATCGATGAGAGCGCTATCATCGCTGGAGCCTATGACATCAAAACGCATAGGGGCCGACTTCACCACTCGCGAAAGCTTCAACCGCCCCATCATCCATCCCTTCATCAGCCATGTCCATTTCCGCCATAGATGGCATGGCGAATTGGAAATCATCTGTCCAAGAAGGTTCCTCGGGTGCGATAATTTGGACATCGGTCAGGCGATGTAGCTCGTTGAATGCGTCTTCTGCTAAATCTGGCACGGCGACATCTTCGGCCGCAATCGGGGTTGGGATCGGTAAAATCCAAGAGAAATCGACATCATCACCGGTGTAATTGATTTGGACAATAGTGGTGATGGTGCCATCTCCGTTATCGGCGAAAATAATACGTTCGGCTGCTTGGGCGCTTAACACGCTGAAACAGGGTAAAATCGCGATGATGAGCCAACGCACCATTGGTGCGTTGTGCTGAGATTTTCATTAGAGAACCTCCTTGTTGTGTGACTGAATGACCCTGAACACCAGGGAACCCTATTGGCCTGTTCGTTGGGGCAACGGCCGGTCTTCGCAGCCGTCGAAATTATTTTCGTCCGGAATATCGACCAGAATCGCTTTGGGATCGACACGGTTGTTAAACGCGGTAATCGCCACATCCTCATGAATGAGTCCGGCCCAAACCGGTTGTGGGTTTCTTTCTCCAAAGGCACCGGTTAAGCGAATGCCACCGGTTACCAGCGCCCGTTCCCCCGGCATTAGATATTGGAATCCATCGATTTCGACCAGCGAATCATCATCGCCGACCGCCCAGCGATACGGATAGTTTGCCAGTTCATTCTCGAAACCGATCGCCACACGCCATGCCCCAGACTCCGTGAACCAGCCAAGTGAATTGTAATTCCAGTCTGAGTCATAGACTGTACCGGGGGCCGGACCGGTGGTGCGGATCGGGGTATTGCCATAATTTTCGACGGTGACAGTAAAGTAAAGCGTTTCACAGATCGCTACGGCCGTGCCACTCACTTCGAATGTATCGCCAGAAGGTGGAGCGAAAATGTCGGCCCGTGGCACCCCGCCCAAGGCGATTTCCAAGCTGTCTTCGACAACGACTTTTTGTCCTTCGGCGTCCTCGGCCGTAGCGACCACTTTATAGACCCCATCAGCAGGAGGGGTTTCTCCGTTGTCTACCCCCCCCTCATAATCATAGTAATGTCGGCCGGGCATCCCTGCAGGGACATCCCGTTCTGTTTCGCCGATCGGCAATTCACCACCGTTGGGCAATTGCAAGACCACGCGAACAGTCGCTTCTTTCATGAGCTGATACTGGACCAAGAGGCGATCATTGATGCCATCACGATTGGGGGTGAAAATATTTTTGTCAACGCCGAAATCGCGCAATTCCGGTAATTCGTTGTCCGCGTCGCGGATGGCGAGTTCACCGCTAACTTGTTCGACATTGCCTCGTGCATCTTCCGCTTGGATCGTCCAACTGTATTGACCGTCCGGCAATAAACGGGAAATGATTTCCCCATCGATTATTTCATCTGGCAAGCGATACCCCTCAACGACTCCGCTGAAAAAGACTTGGTATTCGCCCGCCCCGCGCGGCCGTTCCCGCCGAAAATAGAATCGTTCACCCGCATCGTTTTCAAAATACATTGAAACAGCCGCATTGCGCGATAATTCATATGTAATCGGGGTAATGTCCCCATCTCCATCCGCATTGGGGGAAATTTCTGTGGACCCCATTGTGACGTTGCGGAGCAATGAGGAATCTCCGTTATAGATTCGCCAAATTACGGCCGTGGCGATGCCTAACACTAAAACTGCCACTAGCGTGGCAGTGAATTTCATTTGAGTTGTTTGTTCAGTCATGGGCAAAGTTTACCAAACCCATCAGTGAATGACGATTACCGATTCCTACATTTAATCTACACGCTTACCCCACGAACCGTAGGGAGAAAGACTTTTGATGTCTTTCGCCTAAAAAAGCACTTTTGACTATATCTCCACATCAAGAGCCGTATTCTATACAAACAAAAACGGGATTTTTTCAGTGATCAAAACTGAAAAAATCCCGTTTCGCTATAATGAGCCGCAAGCGGCCGTTTGTTTTAGACTAACGTGCCCCAAGTTTTGCGGCGATGCCGTTGCCAACCCAAACTTCGTCAGGGAAGGTGCCAGGATGGGCGCTGGCGACGAAATAGGTGATCCCTTGAATCGTCGGCCGTTTTTGCATCTCTTGCCAGAACTTGATGTAATCCCGCGTTTTCTGGTCCCAATCTTTGCCGTGATTATTACTCGCTTCCGTGATCCAGATCGGAGTTGAAGGGAAGCGGCGAATGTAATCATCGACTAACTGGGTTCCTGAATTTGGCTCGCCCATCATCGGGTAGTGTGGGTTTGACCAGTATGAATGCATCGCTAAGCCATCGGCCGCATTGATCGCAGGGCGACACGCTTCTAAAAACGGCCGGTCTGCGGTTCGTTGTCCACCATACGCGGCTGCGTCTGGGCCGGGGGACAAACCGGGGAAAATATAGCGATGGCCGGGGAGTTGTTGACGATACTTGCCTAAGACCTCTAACCACCAGCGGTTAAAGGCGGCCCCATCGGCCCAAGATGCTCCCCACCCTTCAGTGGAAAGGTTCGGCTCATTGTGCAATTCGATGACGACATCTTTGCCACCCAATTGGCTAACCGCCCGTTTGGTATCGCTAAGGGTCCATTGGACGAATTGATCGGGGGAAACATTACGGCCGCCGAATTCCAAGAAAGCCCGCACGACCCAAGAGGCGTTGGGATGATCTTGTGACAAACGACGAATATCTTCACCGCTGTGCATCGACATCACTTTGATCATGCCGGGGCGCAACAGCTTGAATTCACGGAACTCTTCGTCGCTAATGGCGGGCGTTGCCGAAGCATGCAAACCGATCTTGGCATTTCCCATCAATGGGGGTTCAACGGAGCCGATAACACCGGTTGAAACAGCTCCGGCCGGTGCCCCTTTGAGCACATCTGAATCGACACGAACCGCGATATATTCACCTTGTTGTTCACCGACGATGATCATTTCTGTGTTGGCCGGAACGAAACCGACTTTATCGGCTGTGCGGCGCGGTTCGGCACGTAAGTTAATGCCATATTGTCCGGCCGTGGCGATTTCCTCGTTAATCTGAACACTGGCGACAAATGCCCAACCGGGGGTGCTTTGATTCGGTGTTTCGATCTCATTAGGAATCGTATTAGCTAGTTGATCGGTCAATGATTTGATCGGCTCTGGAATGTCCACTTCTGCATGTTCATCTTCGATGGTCAGCATGTCAGACCGACTCACGAGAACCGGAATATAGTCGCCACTCATTTTCCCAGCGATTTTTGCGGTAGCCATCCCTTTAACGACACCAATCTTCTTGCCAAATTTATTGGGTGCGGTGCGTAGATTGATCCCGTATTCGCCAACAATCGCCTGACCGTCCCGAATTTCCATATAGTCGGCCCAGCCCCAGCCAAGAGCGGCCGTGTCTGTGACCGCGTCAAAGATGGCTAGCGTGCCAGCTTTCTTCGGTTGTGCAACTTCAACTGTCGCGATCGCGCCGACAAAATCATTGCGAGCGACGGTGACCGGAATATATTCTCCTTCTTGGCCTCCCGCGATCGTTACGGTCGCACCACCACGGACCAAACCGACTTTGGCGGCGGTCCGGTCCGGTTTGGCACGTAAATTAATCCCATATTGGCCGACTACGCCACGGCCGGTGCTACCGGCGGTGATATACGTAGCAAATCCCCAGCCGTTAACGGTCGAAACCATTGGCGGGAATTCTGGCGATGGTTTTGGTGCACTGTTTGGTGCTTGCTCGCCCAAAGCGGCATAGGGAACCTCTACCGGAACCCATTCCCTTTGTTCGGCGCCAGAGACGATCATCATCGTTCCTTCGGGCACAACATTCAAGCGTGTGTGATTGGTGCCTGGGCCGGAACGTAAGCTGACACTACCCGCATTGACTTGGGCCAAACCGTTATTAACTGTTACCGCCCAATTGATTACAAAACCGGCTTTGTAAGGACCTGATGGTTTTACAAAGCCTAAGTGAGGCAAAATATAGGGGGTTGGATCGATAATGTTACGGGGCCAACCGGGATCGCCCACAGGCCCGCGTAGCTCAAAATGCAAGTGAGGCCCAGAGCTAAATCCTGTATTCCCTAATTTCCCGATAACGGTCCCGGCCGAAACCGCTTGCCCTTGACGCACAGAAATACTGTGTAAATGAGCATAAATTGTGGTATAGCCCGAGGCATGTCGGACATAAACATGATTGCCGAACCCATTGCTTTGTTTACGCACTTGGCTTACTGTGCCCGCCCGCACCGCATAGATATTTGTAACGCCCTCTACACCACCCAAGTCAAGACCTGTGTGACCTGGTGCACCAAATTGTGCATATATTTCTGGATTGACACCAAATGGCTGGGTAATCTTTCGACTATCTGCCATCCAATGGTCTATCGCAAAATCACTCATGGGAACTCCTTTTGTTAGATGTGATTGATAGGAATGGGTAAGGTCTAACTTCCCCCCACCTTTATGCTTAATAGAACTGTGAGACAGTCTAAACCAATGATTCAACACAGGCAAGAAAAACCCTCTCATTTCTACCCATTTAAGCAATTTGATAGGCAGAATGTCCTGTTTGTGGCCGAATTAGGGAACCCTCTTATTTTTGTTCTCGTTTGTTTCGGTATAATTGTTATTGTGAACACACCCCGCCCTCAAAAAGGGTAAATGTAATGTAAGTTACATCTTAACTGTAACTTACTAAAGTTATAAAAATAACGTATAATTTGAAAAGTCACTATTGTAAGTCAACACCTTCACCATCTTTAGACCTTTGTGACAAATAATTTGCCTTCAAGGTAAATTCGTTCATTGAATTAAAAATATCTCAGGCCAATAGCTCAATGAGTTTTAATTCGCGTCTGATCAAGAGCTCCCCTCTCTCATTGACAGAGGGGAGCAAATCCAATCAGACACTTTGTATTGGCGAAGGTATTGGTACATCCTCAAGGAAGTTTTATGACCGTTCTTTACCCGCTTTCATCCATGCAAACTGGAATGTTATTTCATGCTATTTCAGCACCCAAAAGTGGCGTGGATATGCAACATATTATGATCGGTCTAGCGGAAGCATTCGATCAAGAGGCGTTTGTACAGGCTTGGCAACTGGTAGCACAACGACATGCGATTTTACGGATGCGTTTTCAGTGGGAAAATGTAGACACACCGGTTCAAGTTATTACCGATAAAATCGAAATCCCTCTAACAACACACGACTGGCGTGCGTTTACGGCCGAACAACAGGGGACCAAACTAGACGCTTTCAAATTACAAGATCGATTAACCGACTTTGCTCTCGATCAAGCACCCGTTTTCCGCCTAAACCTGTTTCAGATGGGGGAGAATGACTACAAATGTTTATGGAGCTTCCATCATATCTTGCTAGACGGCCGTTCCTTTCCTATTATTTTGCGTGAGCTTTTCACTTTTTATGATGCGTTGAGGAATGGTGAAACGATTGATCTGGCAACCCCACGGCCGTACGCTGATTATTTGCATTGGATCGATCAAAAAGATTTCTCGCCCAGCCAATCGTTTTGGCAAGAGTTTTTACAGGGGTTTACCGCTCCGACCCCGCTGACGATCAATAAAACAGACAAGTTGCCCCATGTGGCCCGAGCATTGGCTGACGACGAGGTGCGGATTTCGGCCGAGGTTGTTACCAAGTTAGATCAATATGCGCGGGCGAATGGGGTGACAATGAATACCCTTCTACAGGCCGCTTGGGGCTTGGTTTGGCATCACTACTCTAATGAAGAGACTGTTGTATTTGGGGCAACACGTGCTTGTCGCTATGGGCTTGATGGTTTAGGGGATATGGTAGGGGTATTTATCAATACCTTGCCCATGCGAACCGATCTCCGTTTAGAGACGACATTGGGGGACTATTTACTCGACATTCGGCAAAAGCAGATCGCTCTACGTGATCATGAACATACCCCACTGGCCGAGGTCCAAAAATGGAGCGAAGTCCCGAAAGGGGCCAATCTGTTTGATACGTTAGTCGTATTTGAAAATTATGATTTGAATAACGCCTTACGAGCTCAAGGTGGGGCATGGCTCAACCGAACATTCAAATATAAAGGGCAAACCAATTTCCCGCTGACCCTGATGGCTTATAACGATGGGGATTTGGCTTTACGTATGGAGTACGATCCCGATGTATTTGAACAAGATGTCATTATGCGTTTGCTCTATCATCTGGAAACGGTTTTTCATGCGCTGCACACGGCCGATCCCGCTCAGCCTGCGCTTCAATTAAATTATTTGGCACCGGCCGAACGCCAAACGATTTTAAACGAATGGAACCCTGCCTATGACACCCGCATGGTGACACAGGCGACCCATGAAATGGTACAGGCCCAAGCGGCCGCAACGCCAGAAGCGACCGCTGTGCAATGTCATGACAGTTCACTTAGCTATGCTGAACTAGATGCCCAAGCGAATCAATTGGCCCATTTTTTGCGCCAGAAAGGGGCCGGACCGAATGTGTTTGTAGGGTTGTGCTTGGCCCGTAGCGCGGAAATGGTGGTGGCGATGTTGGCCACACTCAAAGCTGGGGCCGCTTATGTGCCGCTGGACCCTAAATTCCCGCGTGATCGCTTGGCCCACATGATCGAAGATTCCCAAATGCCGGTTCTGGTGACCGATTCCGCTCTGCGTGACTTTTTGCCGGAGCATAACACGGCCGAAATTCAACTCGACACACAGGCGAATTTGTTGACCGCGTTTCCGACCACACCACCTACCGCGCCCGATTTCGACCTTGAAAACCTCGCTTATGTGATTTACACCTCCGGTTCAACCGGTAAGCCCAAAGGGGTTCAGGTTCCCCATCGGGCACTCACCAACTTTTTGCTCTCGATGCAAGCGGAACCGGGGTTAAGTGCGGCCGATAAACTAGTCGCCATTACGACGATCAGTTTCGATATCGCGATGCTCGAAATTTTCTTGCCTTTGATCTCTGGTGGGACGTTAGTTGTTGCGACTGACGATGTGACAACTGATGGGGTGGCGTTAAGTGAGCTATTGACCACCAGCGAGGCGACCGTTATGCAGGCGACACCTGCGACTTGGAATATGCTAATCGATTCCGGCTGGAAAGGGCATGCGGGGCTGAAAATGCTTTGTGGTGGTGAACCCCTGCCACGTCGCTTGGCTGACAAGCTGCTCGCTCTTGGTGGGGAACTGTGGAATATGTATGGGCCGACAGAGACGACGATTTGGTCTTCTATTGCGCAAATCTTTGACGATAAACGGCCGATCGACATCGGCCGGCCGATTCTCAATACCACCATGTATGTGCTTGATAAGCACAATCAACCGGTACCGGCCGGTGTGGTCGGTGAACTTTGTATCGGCGGTACCGGTGTCACCCACGGCTATCTAAATCGGGATGAGCTAACCGCTGAAAAATTCTTGCCCAATCCCTTTATCACTGGGGATTTGATTTATCGCACCGGCGACTGGGCACGCCATAATCCCGATGGGACATTGACCTGCCTCGGCCGGATCGACCATCAAGTGAAAATTCGCGGTTTTCGTATTGAACTGGGCGAAATCGAAGCGGTGATGAGTCAGTATGATGGGGTACAAGAAGTGGTTGTGATCGCCCACACTACGGTGGCCGGATCGAAACAGTTGGTGGGCTATGTCATTCCTCAGCCGAACCGGCCGTTGACCGTCACCGAATTACGTAAGTTCGGTAAAACAAAGCTCCCCGACTACATGGTTCCGGCGACCTTTATGATGCTGGACGAGTTTCCACTTACCGCCAACAATAAAATCAACCGTCGCTTACTCCCCTCTCCCGATGGAGAACGCCCTGAGCTAGACAATGTTTATGTGCCGGCCCGTACAGAAACCGAAAAAATGCTTGTCAAGATATGGCAAGATGTTTTGGTAGTTAGTAAAGTAGGGGCACAAGACAGTTTCTTTGATCTTGGTGGTGATTCCCTTTTGGTTGTGCGTATGTTGAATAAAATTAGAGAACAGAAAGGGATTCGGGTTCCGGTCCATCAAATATTTGCACATCGAACGGTACGTGCTTTAGGTGAATACCTTGATCTACAATTACAAACAAAGATGGCCAATCCTGTTGCCTTAACCACCACCACTGAACCGGCAATACCGGTTCAAACGGCAACAGATGCACGCGCCTCTAAGCGTTTGAATGCGTTAAAAGCGAAGAAGCAGAAAGCGAAACAGGCTCGGCAGCGACGAGGCCGATAACCCTTTTTTGTATTGAGATGCTACGGTATCATTCTTTAGATGTGATGAAAGAGTGCTTTTTCAAATTTCGTACATGGTCCCAGAAATAGTCTGGATTTTCTCCCCTCCTATGTATGAGGAGGGGCTGAGGGAGGTGGAGTTTTCTATTCCTCCTCTTCCCCAGCCCATTTCCCACAAGGGAGAGGGGGCTTGTCGCTTCACCTGTATAGTGACCTGCAAAATTGGCAAAACTTCTGGAACAATGCACTTAGCATGACAATTTCACCATATGTCCGACAGCGGTTTCGCTGTATCGTCTGTAAAATCGAAAACTAACCATCATCCACAACAACCTTATGACCGACAACAACACCCTGAACGGCATCGCCATTATCGGTATGGCAGGACGCTTCCCCGAAGCAAAGAATCTTGAACAATTTTGGCAAAATCTCAAAAACGGCAAACCGGGTCTGCGCCTGCTGAACGATGAGGAGTTGGCTTCTGTCGAACCGGATTACGACGAGATGAAAGCGGACCCCGACTATGTGCCTGCAACAGGGATGTTGGATGGGGTTGATATGTTTGATGCGGAGTTTTTCAACATGCGGCCGCGCGAAGCGAAGTCGATGGACCCGCAACAGCGTCTATGGTTTGAAACGGCATGGGAGTGTATGGAAAATGCTGGCTACGCACCGGGCAAAACCGATGCGGCCGTGGGGGTCTATACCGGTAGCTTTATGAACAGCTACCTGTTCTACAACCTCTCTCCTGATCGGGATACGATTGAAGGGTTTGTCCGTTTACAGTCGCTCGACTCGTTTGTCCATATGATCAACAACGAGCGGGATTATTTGCCCACACGCACCTCTTATCTTTTCGACCTGAAAGGGCCAGCGATTAATGTTCAAACCGCCTGCTCTACATCATTGGTGGCGATCTCTTTGGCTTGTCAAAGCTTGCTGAACTATGAATCTGATATGGCACTCGCTGGTGGGGTTTGTATTTTCTTGCCTCAAGAGCGGGGCTATTTTTATGTTGAAGGGGGGATGCGTTCCTCCGATGGCAAATGTCGGCCGTTTGATGCCAAAGCCTCAGGGACCGTTTTTGGTAGTGGGCTTGGTTGTGTCATGCTTAAGCGGCTCGATGATGCGGTTGAAGATGGGGACAATATTTTGGCGGTGATTAAAGGGACCGCGCTCAACAATGATGGTTTGCACAAAGCGAGCTATACCGCCCCTAGTATCGACGGCCAAGCGGAAGTGATCGCGATGGCGCAAGCACTGGCCGAAGTTGATCCTGAAACGATTAGTTACGTTGAAGCGCACGGGACCGCAACCCCGATGGGGGACCCGATTGAGATCGCCGCTTTGACCCAAGCGTTCCGCGAAAAAACAGACAAAAAACAGTATGTCGCTCTGGGAGCGGTAAAAAGCAATATCGGCCATCTCGATGCCGCGTCTGGGGTAGCTGGGGTGATTAAAACCGTTTTGGCTTTGCAAAATGAAGCGATTCCCCCTACGTTGAATTACGAAAAACCGAATCCTAATATCGATTTCGCCAATAGCCCGTTCTATGTGGTCAATAAACTGACTCCGTGGCCGAAAGGGGATACCCCTCGTCGGGCTGGGATTAGCTCTTTCGGGGTGGGGGGGACCAATGCCCATGCGATCTTAGAAGAAGCACCGGAACTTGAACCGGCGTCTGAATCACGGCCGCGTCAGCTCTTGATGTTATCCGGCCGGACCCCGACCGCGCTTAGCAACCAAGCGCAGAATTTAGCCGATCATTTGGCAAAAGGGACGCTTAATTTAGCTGATGTCGCCTATACCTTGAATCAAGGACGGGCCGATTTTAATCACCGGCGCGTCTTATCGGTGGCTAATACGGCCGAAGCGATCACCGCCCTGCGCAACGAAAAACAAGGGGTCACTAGCGAGATCAAATCGGGCGATCCTAGCCTTGTCTTTATGTTCCCCGGTCAAGGGTCCCAATTTGTCTTTATGGGTCATGAGCTTTATCAAAGTGAAGCGGTTTTTCGGGAAACGATTGACCGCTGTGCCGACATTTTGCAGCCCCTGCTTGATATCGATATGCGCGAAGTTTTGTACCCGAGCGAAGCCAATTTAGAAGATTCGGCCGCGAAGTTACGCCAAACCGGTTTGGCACAGCCCGCCATCTTTATGGTCTCTTATGCGCTGGCCCAGCAGTGGCAAGCGTGGGGGATCATGCCGGACACCATGGTCGGCCATAGCGTTGGCGAATTTGTGGCGGCGACCGTTGCCGGTGTCTTCTCACTTGAAGATGCCTTGACCATCATCGCCAATCGCGCCCGCTTGATGCAAGATTTGCCCGGTGGGGCGATGCGTGCGGTGCGGATGTCGGCCGCTGATCTCAAGCCGTATTTGGGACAAGGTGTCGCTCTGGCCGCCAGTAATTCCCCCGGAATCAGTATCGTTTCCGGCCCGTACGAAGCGATCACTGAATTTGAAAAACGGATGGAGGCCCAAGGGTTAGACACCATTGAACTCCATACCTCTCATGCGTTCCATTCTGAAATGATGGAGCCGATTTTAGAGCCGTTTAAAGCGATTGTCGCCGCCCGAACGCTAAATGCCCCTGAAGTGCCGATCGTTTCAACCCTCACTGGAACATGGCTTAAAGATGAAGAAGCAACTGATCCGACCTATTGGGTACAGCAGTTGCGCCGCGCCGTTTTATTTAGCGATGCGATTTTGACCTTGCAAGAAGAACCGGGCCGTTTGTTACTCGAAGTTGGCCCCGGTAAAACGCTAAGCAATTCCGCTTTGCAACATCCTAATAAAGAGGCCCGCCAAACGGTGGTGGACACATTGGGACATCCGAAGAAGCAACGCCCTGCATTAGAAGCGATGCAAGAAGCGCTCGGCCGTTTGTGGCAATCGGGCGTAACTGTCGATTGGGAAGCCTACTGGCAAGATGAATCCCGCTACCGTGTCCCGTTGCCAACCTATCCGTTTGAACGGAAACGGTACTGGATCGATCCGCCGCCATTGAACCAAAATCAATCTGGCGCAGAAACTGCGTCATCGGCCGATGTGTCCGTTAACACATTATCTACTCAACCTGCTGTCAAATTGCAACGAGATATTGAAGGAGAAAGGCGTATGAGCCGTCGGAACAATATCGCCGCCGCCGTAGCCAAGCTAATGGTTGATCTCTCAGGAATTGAGATTTCTACCACTGACTACGACACGTCGTTTATGGAAATGGGATATGATTCCCTAACGCTTACACAGGTAAGCACCTTGCTTAAAAAGCAAATGAAAGTAAATGTGCGTTTCCGTAAATTGTTGGAAGATTTTTCATCGGTCAATTTGTTGACCGACCATTTAGAGGGACAACTTCCGGCTGATGCGTATGCGGACCCAGAACCGGCCGCTGCACCAGAGGCTCCGGCTACGCCACCAGCGGCACCACAGCAAATGGCACAAATGCCTCAACAGCAGATGCAAATGCCGCAGATGCCACAGATGCCCCAAATGCCACAGGGTCAAATGCCCCAAATGCCCCAAATGCCCCAAATGGCTGGCATGATGCCGATGGGAATGATGAACCCGATGCAAATGCAGATGCAGATGATGCAGATGATGCAATATTGGCAACAAATGATGATGATGGGGATGGGGATGCCCGGCATGATGCCGCAAATGCCACAGATGCCACAACAGCAAGCTTCGCCACAAATTGTCGAAAAAGTGGTGGAAAAAATTGTTGAGGTGGGTCCGAAACGGCCGAAGGCACCTGAAAAGAAAGAAGGGGATGAAGTGAGCCGTGTTCGCTTTGGCCCGTATAAAACGATTAAGAAAGAAAAAGGTGGGGCTCTTACCGCGCAACAACAGGCCCATCTCGATGCGTTGATCAAACGATTGGTCGCGAAAACCGGTTCTTCTAAGGCGCATGCCCAGAAATACCGCGATGTACAAGCTGACCCCCGCACCGTGGCCGGATTCCGCCAAACTTGGAAAGATTTGGTGTATCAAATCGTGACTGAAAAGTCGAAAGGCTCACGGATTTGGGATATCGATGGCAACGAATATGTTGACATTACAACCGGTTTCGGTATCGGTTTCTTGGGACACTCTCCCGACTTTATTACCGATGCGATCCGTGCTCAGCTCGATAAAGGGTTAGAAATCGGGCCACAAATGGGGCTGGCTGGTGAGGTCGCCCGCATGGTGCGGGAAATCACCGGCAACGAGCGGGTGTCCTTCTGTAACACCGGTTCGGAAGGGGTGATGGCCGCTTTACGTATGGCCAGAACTTATAGCGGCCGTGACAAAGTGGTTTATTTCTCTGGCGACTATCACGGCGTCTTTGATGAAGTGTTGGCGCGGCCGCAAGTTCTCAATGGAGAATTGCACACCGCACCGGCCGCACCTGGGATTCCCGATGCTGCGGTTGAAAACGCTTATATTCTCGATTATGGGACCCAAGCTTCACTCGATTTCATTCGGGCAAATGCTGATGACATCGCGGCTGTGTTGATCGAAACGATTCAAAGCCGTCATCCTGAAAACCGGCCGAAGGAATTTTTGCAAGAAATTCGCAAAATTACCCAAGACAACGATATCGCCATGGTCTTTGACGAGGTCATTACCGGTTTCCGCGTCGCTCTCGGTGGTGCGAAGCAGTACTATGGTATTGAGCCGGACATTTGCTGCTACGGCAAAATCATTGGCGGTGGGATTCCGATCGGTGTGGTGGCCGGTAAACGGAAATACATGGATGCGATCGATGGCGGTTACTGGCAATACGGCGATGATTCGGTGCCAGAAGCGGACTTGACCTTCTTTGCCGGGACTTTCGTGCGCCACCCGATGGCGATGGCGGCCGCGCATGCGGTATTGACCTTCCTAAAAGAGAAAGGGAATGGCTTGCAAGAGTGGATGAACCAACGGACCGCCATGTTCGCCACCGAAATGAACGAGTTCTTTGACGAACGGCAAGTTCCGATCAAGATCAATCACTTTAGCTCTTGGTTCCGTGTTGAGGTGCCAACCAGCTATGCGTACCCCGATTTGATCTTCTATCACCTTGTCGATAAAGGGGTTTATGTCTTTACTTTTGCGCAAAACTGCTTCTTCTCGATTGCACATACTGATGAAGATATTGAATTTATCAAGAACGCCTTTAAGAAAACGGTCGTTGATTTGCAAGAGGGTGGGTTCTTGCCCCCTGCACCGGAAGGGGTAACTGACCCTTTCCCCTTGGCTGAGAGCCAAGAGGAGGTGTTTATCGCCTCCCAACTGAACGAGACGGCCGCTAGCGCGTATACCGACTCTTTTAGTTTGCACCTGCGTGGTGAGATTCACCCGGACGCTTTGCGCCGCGCCGCGCAGGTGGTCATCGCAAGGCACGATGCTTTGCATATGATGTACTCGCCAGATGGTGACTGGCAAAAGCGGGCGGAAACCAAGTCGGTTTCTGTCCCGCTTGTCGACTGGTCGGCCGTGCCCGATTTAGTTGGTGAGGCACGGTCACAAAAAATCGCGGCTCAGCTGGAAAGCTTGATGAAAAAGCCGTTCGATTACAACACCGGCCCGCTTTATCATGCCCAAATGATTAAGCTCGCCGCCGACGAATATATTTTCCAATTTGCGGGGGACCATATCGCTTACGACGGTTGGTCCGCTGTGATTGTGATCGATGAAATGCGCGCCTGTTACAACGCGTTTGTACAGGGATTGCAAGCGAAATTAGAACCGGCCGATCAATACCAAGAGTATGTCGCTTGGGAAAAAGAAACGGCTGAAGGGGAAGAAGGGGTTCGGATCGTCAACTATTGGAAAGATCAGTTCGCCACATTACCCCCACCGCTCGATTTGCCGACCGATCACTCACGTCCTGCTAGTCGATCATTTTCCGGTTCGGCCGTGCACTATGTATTTGACAAAAACGTTTTAAACAATCTCAAGTCACTGTCGAAGCGCTCGGGAATCAGCACCTTTGTGTTGCTGTTGTCCTCTTATTACACCTTGTTACACCGCTTGTCTGGCAAAACCGACATCGCAATTAGCGTACCATCGGCCGGTCAAGCCCAAGCGGGGACCTATAACTTGGTCGGACAATGTGTTAATAGCTTGCCGTTGCGGGTGCAGTTTGACCCGAATATGCGGTTTGCGGAATTAGCCAACAAAGTCAAAGGGGTGCTACTCGATGGTCAAGATCATCAACCCTTTACAACCGGTTCATTGTTCCGCTATATCGACTATGATCGTGGTGATACGAGCCGTCCGGCCGTGGTTGAAGTGTCCTTTAACCTCGACAAGAAAGTGCCAGATGAACCATTCCTTGGTTTGGAAACGACAATTCGTGAAGTGCCGATTGTCGGTTTAATCTGGGATATTTTTACCAACTTATACGAAGAGGGGGATCAGCTAAATGCTGACTGCCACTACAACACCGATATTTTCGAACCGGAAACGATTTTGCGCTGGATGGGGTATCTCGATACCTTGTTACAGTATGTTGCCAAAGACGCTTACACCCCGATCGGCAATATTCCGCTGGTGGGCGAAGCGACACGGCGCAAAATGTTGTATGAATGGAACGATACGGCCGTCACCTATGACAATACACCGACACCTCTTTTAATCAGCCAGCAAACCCAAGAACAATATACCAAAGTTGCGGTTCGCTCTGGTGATGTCACCCTGACCTATGCGGAATTAGATCAGCGGTCGAATCAATTGGCCCGATTGTTGCAGAATAATGGGGTACAGCCGAATACCTTGGTCGGGGTGATGATGAATCGCTCGGCCGATTTGATGGTCGCATTGATGGGGATTTGGAAGGCTGGCGGGGCGTATGTGCCGCTCGATCCGACCTATCCGGCCGGCCGTTTGACCTATATGATCGAAGATTCCGGTTTAGAATTGCTGTTAACCGAGCAAGCGATTGTCGATGAACTCGGGCAAATGCCGGTCACCACGTTGCTCTGGGACAATATGGGAGACATCTTATCATCCCAAGGCAGTTTGCCGCTCGATGTGACGCTCAATTCGGAACATCGCGCTTATATGATTTACACCTCCGGTTCGACCGGCTTGCCCAAAGGGGTACAGGTTCCCCATCGTGCTCTGACCAATTTCTTGTGGTCGATGCAAAACGAACCGGGCTTCACGGCCGATTCAACCCTTGTCGCCATTACGACCCTTTCCTTTGACATTCATGCGTTGGAATTATGGTTGCCTTTGATTTCCGGCGGGCAATTGGTTGTGGCGACCACTGAAGAAGCGACCGATGGGGTGCGTTTGCCCGCGTTGCTCGATGAAGTCGGGGCGACCCATATGCAAGCGACACCGGCTACATGGAAGTTAATGCTCGAAAGTGGTTGGAACGGCCGTGCTGGGCTTAAAATGTTGTGTGGTGGTGAGCCCTTGCCCCAAAACTTAGCGGATAGCTTGCTACCGGTCGGGGCGGAACTGTGGAACATGTATGGGCCGACAGAAACGACGATTTGGTCTTCTGTGTCCCAGATTCAAGCGGATCAGCCGATTACGATCGGACGGCCGATCGCCAATACCCAAATGTATGTGCTGGATGACGCACTCCAGCCGGTGACAATCGGGGCGACCGGTGAACTGTATATCGGTGGGGATGGGGTAACTCTCGGCTACTTCAATCGGGATAAATTAACGGCCGAACGATTCCTAAAGAATCCGTTCCAAGATGGGTTGATTTATCGCACAGGGGACTTGGCGCGCCATACGGCCGATGGGGAATTAGTCTGCTTGGGGCGTGCTGACTATCAAGTCAAAGTGCGTGGATTCCGCATCGAGCTGGGTGAAATTGAAGCGGTTTTGAGCGGCCACGATGGGGTCCAAGATGCGGTGGTCGTTGTCCGTGAGGATATTCTCGATGATAAGCGGATTGTCGCTTATTTGGTGGGGCAAGCGGTTGATACGGCCGTGTTGCAGGACCATGCGACCGAAAAATTACCGTATTACATGTTGCCTTCGACCTATATGATTCTGGACAGTTTTCCGCTGACATTAAATGGGAAAATTGATCGTAAAGCGTTGCCTGCGCCAGATTATGGTCAAGGACAAGTGGCCGCGATCTATGTCGCGCCAGCCAACGAAATGGAAGAAGCGTTGGTGGCTTTGTGGCAAGAGGTCTTAAATGTCGAAAAAGTGGGGACGAAAGACAGCTTCTTTAATTTGGGTGGGCATTCTCTACTCGCAACACGGGCGATCAATCGTATCGCTAACGAGTTTGGGGTACGATTATCGCTCATGATGTTTTTCGAAACACCGACTGTGGCGGAAATCGCCAGCTATATCGCCTTTACGAAGGGCGGTAATCAGGAAGAAGATGATAACGAGGATTTTGAGGAGTTCATTTTATGACGCCGAGTGCGAACGACCCGACGTTAAGCAGTACGATGCAATTGATTCAACAATTGCAGGCTGAAGGCATACGAGTTTCACTCAAAGGAGAGAACCTACGCTTTAGGACGGCCAAAGGGGCGTCACTATCTGATGAGACCAAGCGCGCACTGCGTATACACAAGAACAATTTGGTCGCCTTGCTCCAAGAGCAAGCGCAGGAAGTTCGCCAAGCTGAGAATATCCCTGTTGCCCCACGGAAAGGAGGGCTTCCCCTTTCTTATAGTCAGCAGCAGCTCTGGTTTCTCGAACAGCTTAATCAAGAGCAGTCCGCTTATCACATACCGGTTACTTTTCGGCTGAAAGGGGATGTCCATTTGGGATTGCTTAAACGAGCGTTCCAGCAAATGACAGATCGGCACGAAATTCTACGTACCGGTTATCCTGAGCATAAAGGTGCGCCCTATGCGACCGTGCGAAATCGGGTCAATATCGAACTTAACTATGAGGATATGCAGGGGAAAGTGGCCGATGCCCAAACGTTGACAGCTGAGATGTTGCAACGGCCGTTTGATCTCAGTTATCCCCCTCTGATGCACGCTTCTGTTTTCCAAGTTGATGTAGATGAATTTATTGTGGTCATCGTATTGCACCACTTAATCGCTGACGGCTGGTCGTTGACTGTGATGTTCCGTGAGCTAGCGGAAATCTACACCGCGCTGGCTGAAAAGCGAACGGCCGATCTACCTGAACTGCCGATTCAATTTATCGATTATGCGATTTGGCAACGGGCGCAAGATGACAAAGGGGCGTTCGATGCAGATTTGGCTTATTGGCAAAAATCACTCGAAGGGATGCCGCCGATTTTAGATTTGCCGACCGATTATCAACGGCTGCAAAATTTTTCATTTGAAGGACATTCGCTCTATTTCCGCTTTGCCGATGAGGTGAGTGCCAACATTATGGCCTTTGCTCGTCAAGAAAATGTGACCCTGTTTATGTTTCTGCAGGCGGCGATTCAGGTGTTGCTTTATCGGTATTCACAGCAAACCGATTTTGCGATCGGGTCACCGGTGGCCAATCGGGACCGCGCCGAGATCGAGCATTTGCTAGGGGATTTTATGAATCCGCTGGCGTTACGAGTCCAGATCGAACCGACGCGCTCTTTCCGTGATCATTTGCAACAGGTGCGGCGCAATACGTTGGAAGCGATGAGTCATCGGGCGATGCCGTTTGATAAGTTGGTCAAACACAGCAACTTAAAGCGGCAAGCTGGATACAACCCGATTTATCAGGTGTTGTTCGCATTGCAGAATGCGGGTTCGCTGGAAGCTCAATTTGGGGAAACGGCCGCGATTCTCGAAGATGTGATGCCGGAAACGGCGATGATGGACCTCTTTTTTGAGATGTGGTCGAGCGATGAAGACGGGATCGGTGGCTTACTTGAATATAGTACCAATCTGTTTAGTCTGGAAACGATTGAGCAGATGGCCCAACATTTGGAGCGCATTGCGGCCGCTGTGATCGATGCCCCTGAAACCGCGCTGAGCGCCATCGATTTTGTGACTGAGGCGGAGCGACAAACGATTTTAGTTGATTGGAACGATACCGAAATCGACTATGACAATACGCCAACCCATGATTTGATTAGCCGCCAAGCGGCGCAGATCCCCGATAAAATTGCGGTTCGTTTTGCGGATCAAGCATTGACCTATGCGGAACTCGATGAACAGTCGAATCGTTTCGCCCGTTATTTGCAAAGCAAAGGGGTGGCCCCCGACACTTTGGTCGGGATTATGATGAATCGCTCGGCCGAGATGATGATCGCTTTGGTGGGGATCTGGAAGGCGGGTGGGGCATATGTGCCGCTCGATCCGACCTATCCGGCCGGTCGCTTGACCTATATGGTCGAAGATTCCGGCTTGCCGGTCTTGGTGACCGAAGGGGCGTTGCTGGCCCGTATGGGTGAGCTTCAGCCGGAGATTGTGCTGTGGGAAGAGATGGGGGGGGCACTGGCTGATTTGCCAGCGACACCGTTGAACCTGCCACTTGATCCAGAGCAACGGAGCTATGTGATTTACACCTCTGGTTCGACCGGACGGCCGAAAGGGGTCCAAGTGCCTCATCGTGCGTTGACCAATTTCTTGTGGTCGATGCAAAAAGAGCCGGGTGTGACGGCCGATGATGTCTTGCTGAGCGTGACTACCCTTTCGTTCGATATTCACACCCTTGAATTGTGGACACCGCTAATTACCGGTGCGGAACTGGTCGTTTGTGATAGCGAAACGGCGGTCGATAGTTTCGCCTTGGCAACGCTAATCGAGCAACGGGATGTGACGGTGATGCAAGCGACACCGGCCACATGGAAACTGCTCATTGATGGGGAATGGGGTGGCCGAGCTGATCTAAAAGTGTTGTGTGGTGGTGAGCCATTGCCTTATCACTTGGCACGTCAGCTCAATGGATTAAGCGCGGAATTGTGGAACATGTATGGGCCGACCGAGACTACGGTCTGGTCTTCGATTTCACAAGTGAAACCGGGCTTTGAGACGATTACGATCGGCCGACCGATCGCCAACACACAAATGTACATTCTTAACGAGCATTTGCAGCCGGTACCGGCCGGTGTGGTTGGGGAATTGTGGATCGGTGGGGATGGGGTTACTCATGGCTATTGGGGTCGGCCGGAGCTGACCGCTGAAAAATTTATCGACAGCCCGTTTGGGGATGGGATTATTTATAACACCGGTGACTTGGCCCGCTATACGTCCGATGGTGAGGTGATCTGCCTCGGCCGTGTCGATCATCAGGTGAAAGTTCGTGGCTTCCGGATTGAGTTAGGGGAGATCGAAACGGCCGTGACCAGCTTTGCTGGGATTCAGGATGCGGTGGTGATCGTGCGGGAAGATAGCCAAGACGATAAGCGTATTGTGGCTTACTTTATCGCAGATGAAGCGATTGATGCGGCCGAGTTGCATTCCCATGTGGCCAATCATCTGCCGTACTACATGATCCCTTCATTCTTTATGGAGATGGCGGCGTTTCCGCTGACACCGAACGGGAAAATTGACCGCAAGGTGCTACCTGTACCGGATTATGGCATCGGCGGCCGTCAAGAATATGTGGCGCCGCGAAATGAAACAGAAGAACGGGTGGCTCAAATTTGGGCCGATGTTCTCCAAGCGGAACAGATCGGGGTGCATGATAGCTTCTTTGATTTGGGTGGACATTCCCTCTTAATCACACGGGTGATTAATCGGATCGCCAATGAATTCGGTTCGCGCTTATCATTGATGATTTTCTTTGATACACCGACCGTGGCTGCGATTGCGGAGCATTTAGAAAGCGAATCGACTGAAGTGATGCCGGAGATTGAGCCGATTCCGGTGGTGTCACGCGGTGGCCGGTTGCCTCTTTCTTATAGCCAGAAACAGCTTTGGTTTTTAGAGCAGATTAATC
>WTJY01000250.1 GCA_011524645.1 Anaerolineales bacterium
GTCAGCCATCTCTTCATCGGCCATCTCTTCGTCGGCCATCTCTTCATCGGCCATCTCTTCGTCGGCCATCTCTTCGTCGGCCATCTCTTCGTCGGCCGCTTCTTCGTCGGCCGCTTCTTCTGCTACAGGCTCTTCAGCAACAGGCTCCGATCCGCCACTACAGGCAACCAAAATGAGTGCTAACATCGCGCATAAACTCAACAAGAATAATCTATTCTGTTTCATAAAAATTTCCTCCATTATGCTAGATAGATTAGTCGACAGATATGCCTACCCTACAGTCAGGACAGGCACGGGGAAGTACGAGTGAGGATATAATCGTGGTGATAAGGTGGGGGTCACCTAGCGAACGGCCGGATACGCCAAGCCGCTTTGATCAGCTCCCAACGATGGGCCACACCGCGCGGTTCGAAAATCAGGAAGAGCATCAACATCACACCGAAAAAGATCGGCCGGAATGACGTTTCCAGCGCGGCCGCTTGTTCAGGAAAAACGCCAGCAAAATAAGCACCCATTGACAGCGCAACATCTTCAAGCAAAATCACAAAAATCGCGCCAAAGTAAGGCCCCAAGTTGGTTCCCAGACCACCGATAACCAACATACCAAGGAAAATAATCGACTCGTCCAGCGCATAGCCAAACTCTGTACCGATCCCTCGTTGGGTATGGGCCTTTAGCGCACCAGCCATCCCAGCAAATGCGGCCGCCAAAAAGAAGGCGCGCAGTTTATAGCCGAAAAGGTTAACACCGAGAAGCTCGGCCGCTAAATCATTATCTCGAATCGAAATAAACGCACGGCCGAGGCGGGTCCGTTTGATATTGATCGAAATCAAAGTTGTCAACAGCAAAAATGCAAATGAAATATAAAAGAAGCGACTCACTTCACTAAATTCATATCCCAGCAAAACAGGTGAAGGAACTTCTATGAAGCCACTTGTACCACCCAAATAGTCATCCCATAAGTTTCGCGACATCCACGGAATAATAAACTGCGCCGCCAGTGTGGCCATTGCCAAATAAAACCCCTTCACACGAAGAGATGGCAAACCGAACAATAAGCCAAACAAGCCGGTCCCGAGACCAGCCAGTGGGACGGTCACAAAAATCGGGAATCCCCAATATGTCATCGCTAAGCCGGAGACATACCCACCAACAAGCATAAATGCGGCTTGCCCAAGCGAAATTTGCCCCGTTAATCCGGTTAAAATATTTAATCCTTGTAACGCGATAATCGTGTAAGCAATCTGGTTCGCGGTACTGACAATATAGGCATGTGTGGACAAAGCACTCGCTGGGAGAAAGTTGTTCGCCAACGGAATTGCCACCACGACCAAGATCGCAACCAACGTCAGCCAAGCGTGCCACGGTTTACGCATTACGCCCATGTCTTGTTCATACGAGCGATCAAAATCGCCTGCAGGTCTAACAGCTGCCATAGTAAATCCTTTTTAGTAACGAGTGGCGAATGATAAAAGACAAACTGATCTTTGTGCAGCTTGCCTTTTGTCGTTCGTCACATTTTTGCTAAATACGTTCGATGCGTTTCTGACCAAACAGCCCTTCCGGCCGAAGGACAAGAACGATAAGAAGTAACACATAAGGTGCAATATCGCTTGAATTGCGGACCTCGGGAAACTTGGAAGCCTGAACAAGTGCTTGAACCAGACCGACACTAATCCCTCCTAATATAGCCCCACCCAGTGATTCCAAACCGCCTAAGAGAATCGCGGGGAATGCGACCAAAGCGACAGTGAAAATATTTAAGCTAACACCGGATATCGTTGCCAGCAAAATACCACCTAACGTCGCAATAATCCCAGCAATCGCCCAAGACATCCCAAACACACGGTTGACGCGAATCCCGACACTTTGGGCCAATTCATGATCTTCAGAAGTAGCGCGCATCGACAAACCGATGTTTGTATATTGGAAGAAAAGAATAAAAATCACGGCCGCGAGCAAAGCAACGATAAATGCGGCCAAACGAGCATGAGGCACACGAAGCTGGTCAAAGAAAACGATACTCTGTCCATTAATCGGGGGAACAGGAATGACAAACACATCGGTCGGCGCGAACGGGGCTGGAAAATTACTTTTCGGCTCCGTACCGAAAAAGACGGTCGTCAACCCTTCAAACAGCTGAGCGATACCGAGTGTGACCAAAACGATCGACAGGAGAGGTTGACCGGTCATCGGCCGTAAAACCAATCGCTCAATTAACAAGCCCAGCAAAATCGCGAAAATAAGTGCGGCGATCGAAGCGGCCCAAAACGGCAAGTCGATCAAAGCACCTTCGCCACCAGAGCCACCAGCAAACCACCATGTCATATACGCGCCCACCATGACCATATGACCGTGCGCAAAGTTAAATACTTCGGAGGATTTATAAATCAAGACAATACCGAGGGCGATTAACGCGAGCGTCCCGCCATTCAGCAAGCCATTGATGAGTTGTTGAGGAACCAATACCCAATTCATTATTTCATTTCTCTCCCATTACACCGTCATAATCTTTAAGTTGGTTTCGAGCAGACCCTCTGAACCATCTTGATACGAAACAATCGTTTTAACTTTAACCATTTCATCGCCAGCGTACATCGCTTCGATAATGTCACTATACTTTTCATAGAGAACACCACGACGCAATTTACGGGAACGTGTCATTTCCGCTTCGTCGGCGTCAAACTCTTTGTGCATTAATACAAATCGACGCAATTGACCGGTTTCAGGCAAACTGCTATTGACCTCAACCACCGCCTTGCGTACCAATTCATAAATTTCATCTTTTTGCGACAAGTCTGTAAATGTAGTGTAGCCGATCCGGTTTTTCTCCGCCCAGTTCCCAGCGTTGGCGAACTCAATCACCACCAGTGCGGTGACATAATCGCGGGTTTCCCCCCCCACAGCCATCACGTCACGAACATACGGATTAAATTTTAAACGCCCTTCCAAAAATTGTGGCGAATACTTTTCTCCGTTGCGTAGGGTCAGCATATCTTTCAAACGGTCTAAATAGATAATATGGCCATCTTCATCAATATACCCAGCATCACCTGTTTTGAACCAACGAACCCCTTTTTCATCAACTTGAATCGATTTTTGGGTCGCTTCATCGTTTTTATAGTACCCCTTAAATACGCTAGGCCCAGACAACCATATCTCACCTTCATCAGAAATCTTCGCGCCAGCCCCTTCATAAGGAAGACCGATGCTTTGGAACTTGATGTCACCATCACGGTGCCCAACAATGCCACCAGACACTTCGGTTGAACCATAAATCTGCTTCAAGTTGATCCCTAATGCATGGAAAAAGCGCATAACATCGGGGCTAAGTGCCGCCCCACCAGTATACCCATAGCGCATATTTGACATGCCAAGGTTGTCACGCAACGGGCCGAAAATGAGCAAATCTCCAATGGCATACCCTAACGCGAGCCAAGGTGGGATCGGTTTATTCACCATGCGTCGGTCAGCAACACGATAAGCGATCGGCAAAAATGTAGCGAACAACAGTTGATTCCAGCGGGAAGCTTCGTTCATTTTTACTTGAACCAAGCCGACAACACTGTCCCATTGGCGCGAACCATAAATCACCCCTTCCGGTGCGATCTCCCGAATATTTTCACGGACCGTTTCCGGTTCCTCAGGGAAATTCACAATGATACTATCAACCGCATGACCGGTGACACCGATAATGTGTTCAGCGATCCACCCCATGGGTAGAAAGCTCACATGGTTGTCTTCAGGGTAACGATGGTCTGTCTTGCCCGCCATCTTAACGGTTTGAATCATATTGTCATGGGTCAGCATCACCGCTTTCGGCAACCCGGTCGTCCCCGATGTGAAGCACAGCGCAGCGACATCTTCGCGGCTCCCTTTGGCGATTTCTTGTTCGAAGAAATCTGGCTCGGCCGCTAGTTTTTTCCGGCCGAGTTCAATCACTTCTTCATAGTTAATAAGAAGAGGATCATCATATCCCCACAAACCGCGCTCTTCCCAATAAACAATCTTTTGAATATTAGGAATTTCGTCTTTGATTTCTAGCAATTTATCACATTGCTCTTGATCTTTGGCAAAGGCCCACTTCGCGTCACTAAAGTTAACCAGATAGACCATTTCTTTCGATGTGGTATCGGTATACATGCCGGCATGAACCCCACCCATAGCCAAAATCGCATAATACCCCCAGAAATACTGACGATCATTATCACCGACGGTCACCACATGATCACCGCGCTCCATACCCAATGCGGTCAAACCCAATGCGAATTCCCTGACCGATTCATAAGACTCTTTCCAAGAGTACTCATTCCAAATACCGAATTCTTTTTGGCGCATCGCCACCTTCTTGGTCCCGTACGTTTTGGCTCGATCTTGAAAATATTGAGGGATTGTTTCTAATTTAGTCATAATTTGCTACGCTTCCTCACCTAGATACGCTTGGATTACTTTTGCATCGCTCTTAATTTCATCTGGATAGCCATCGGCGATCTTAACCCCGAAATCGATCACCACAATACGATCAGAAATGTCCATCACAAGCCCCATGTCATGTTCGATCAAAACAATCGTTGTGCCACGCCGTTCATGGATGTCGAGAATAAAACGAGCCATGTCCTCTTTTTCTTCGGCATTCATCCCAGCCATCGGTTCATCGAGCAAGAGCAACCGTGGCTCAAGTGCCAACGCACGGCCGAGTTCTACCCGTTTACGCAGGCCGTAAGGCAACGCACCCACAATCGATTTGCGAATATGGGCGATTTCTAAAAAGTCGATAATTTCTTCAACAACAATGCGATGTTCAACTTCCTCTTTTTGTGAAGCCCCCCAGTAAAGCATGTTAGCGAAAGAGCCTTGCTTCATGTGAATATGACGTGCAGCCATCAAATTATCTAACGTACTCAACCCTGTGTAGAGCGCGATGTTTTGAAATGTCCGCGCCATCCCCAAAGATGCGATATTGTGAGGCACCGTCTTCGTGACATCCTTATCTTCGAAAAGGATTGAACCGTCTTGCGGCCGATAAAAGCCGCTCATACAGTTCAACAACGAGGTTTTCCCCGCCCCGTTCGGGCCGATAATCGCCCTAATTTCACCCTTTCTCACCTCAAAACTGACATCTTTCAATACATGGGTCGCGCCAAAACTGAGGTTAATGTTTTGGACCTTTAAAATGCTTTCTATTCCATCACTCATGCGTGGTTATCTCACTTGAAATCAATATGGTTTAATCAGGTGTAGAGGCGTGTGGGTTGTTAACTGATTTGCAGATTGACGATAAAATTAGGATAAATGCGTGAACATTATACCTACTTCATTGTACAAAACAAACAAAAAAAAGAGGCTGTCTGCAATAAACAAACAGCCCCTTATGACAATTGTATACCATTTGTCTAAAAACAAAAACTAGCCAACTAACCTTGGGTCCACGAACAAGTTGTCATCAAAATTTTTTTACCCTCCAAGGGGGTTTTGCA
>WTJY01000517.1 GCA_011524645.1 Anaerolineales bacterium
CAAAATATTGCTTAACAAATATGACTCTACCTTGTATTGTTTTAATACAAAATAATACATTTTCATATAAATATTAAAATCAATTACAACCCTATGACGATTTGGTGACGATGGGGGGGCAAGGGACACTGGCTGACGAAATCGTGATGGCCGGAACAGGGGTGTTCGATGTCGCTTATTTGCAAATCGGGGGCGGTGGCATGGCGGCCGCTTCCTCCTGCTGGCTGAAACATTTTATGCCGGGTATTCATATCGTCGGTGTCGAAGCGGAGGGGCAGGCTTCGATGCAGGCAGCGATTAAAAAAGGGGCGCCGGTGACCCTTGAATCGCTCGATATTTTTAGCGATGGCACGGCCGTGCAGCGCACCGGTGACTTAACTTACCCGCTCTGTCGCGATCTGATCGATGAGTTTATTACGGTCAGTAATCAAGAAATCAGCAATGCGATTCGCTCCTTTTGGAATTGGCGTAGACAAATTGTGGAACCGGCCGGGGCTTTGGGTCTGGCTGGCCTCCTTTCTCAAAAAGAGCGGCTGAATGGGAAGCGGGTGTTGACCGTCATGTGTGGGGCTAATATCGATTTCTCACAGCTATCTGTTATTGCGGCCGATGCCGGTATCGGGGGGCAGATGCGCCATCAGCTTCGCTTTGAGATTTCTGAAACGGGTGGATCGATGCTACAACTGATGCGAGACGTGTTGTATGACTGCAATATCATCGAATTTCAATATGGGAAGGTCGATCCGGTGCGTGCTTTTCCGGTCATCGGTTTCGACGCACCGGCCGAAGTTCGTGCCCAAGTGATACAGCGGTGTGAGGAGCAAGGAATTGCGGTACAAGATGTGTCCACAGAAGACGACACCCGTTTTCGGGTGATTCCCCATCGTGTCGAGCTCTTTCAACGGCCGCTGATGTTACGCTATGAGTTCCCTGAACGAATGGGGGCACTCCATGAATTTTTGAGCCAGATTCAAGATTTGGCCAATATGTGTTATTTCAATTACCTGTACTCTGGGGAGCGGGTCGGCCGTGCGCTAATCGGGCTGGAGTTTAAGACAGATGCGGCACGAACCGCGATGCTCCAACGGCTCCGCGAGCATGATGTCCTGCGCCAGCGCCACCACTTGTTGTCCGAAGAAGTGAGTGCCAGAATCCTTTTCGCGTAGACACGGCTCGCACCAAAACTTCGAGCGTGAACTGTTTCATACTTCATACTTCATACTTCATATTTTGCTCAAAGAGCAACGACTATTAAACTCGCATTTCTTAGAATGAGGAGCTAAATTTGAGATCTCATCGACCAAATCACAAAGAAGGAGAATAACGTGAGTCATTTTTTTGCTTATCTGTCTAGAATGAAATTTATCCAACGTTGGGGATTAAAGAACAATACCTATGTTGAGAATATCCAAGAGCATAGCCTCCAAGTGGCGATGGTGGCCCATGCCCTCGGCGTTATTCGCAATGAGATGTTTGCTGGAAACGTGAATCCGGAAAGAGTCGCCGTGCTCGCTCTTTATCACGATGCCAGTGAAGTTATTACTGGGGATCTGCCCACCCCGATTAAATATTTTAATCCAGAGATTAAAACCGCCTATAAAAAAATTGAAGCTGTGGCCAATCAAAAGCTATTAGACATGGTGCCCGAGCCGCTCAAGGGTCATTATCGCCCCTTGTTTTTGGAAACATCAGAAGATCATGGTCATCATGAGTTGGTGAAAGCGGCCGATAAGATTTGTGCTTATTTAAAGTGCATCGAAGAGGTCGCCAGCGGTAATAATGAATTCTCTAAAGCGGAAAAACAACTTCGGACCAGAGTCGAAGCGCTTGATCTCCCCGAAGTCGAATATTTTTTGCAGACATTTTTGTCGAGCTTTAGTTTGACGCTTGATGAGTTGGAGTAGATGGGTGGTTGATGGTTGATCCTTTTGAGCGGTGGTTCCCCACGTAGGCGGGGATGACAGCCCTGTAAATCGACTATTTTTGAACGAGCTATACTTATCCCACCAAATTCGGCAGTATCAGACAATTTTTACTTTCGGTACGTTATCGTCGGTTGCAAATTTAGCTCTACGATCAATGCTTGCAACTCATCTGGGGTGAGCGACCGATTTTTACCGGCCGCCGCTGTTAGCCCCGCTTCAAATAGGTTGGTGCCAAAGGTTCGGCCGTCGATCATCGGTGTGGTGGTCACGATCGCTTTGACATCGCGAACCATAAAAAGCTCGCGGTCCGCTGGGGTGGTGGTGTTGGTCACGATAATTTTGTCGGTCAGCTTATCCGGCATATGTTGTTTAATGTATAAACAATCCCCAGCAATAATGTCGGCCCAACTGTACCAATCTGGGAATTTCGGGTTGATTTCGTTTTGCTTGTCGCCGGTTGGGTAAAGGACGCTGATGGGTAAACGGGTCACAATCGGGGCGAGGTAACGCCCTAATCGATCTAATCCTGCGGGGTGACGAATGGGGAATGGAAGGGCAAGGGCGAAGCCAAGATCACCGCAAATGACTTCGTGCCCTTTGCTGAAGAATGCGTCGGCCATGCCGCTACGATCTAGCCCCGAGGTGACGAGCACCCGCCCTTGTCCCATTTCTTGGGGAAAGTTTTCGGCGAGGAAATTGGCGATTTGCGCTTCAAGCGTATTTTTAAGCCCACCTCCATCGACAATGGGGGTTTGGTGAACTTGCGTGATTAATTTGTGGGCCGCATGGAGCTTGTAGCGACGGCCGTTGGCATAAATCCAGAGATCGATCCCCCCGACACCAAAGGCTTCGACCCGGCCGTCTAGTGCCGCAAAGCGAGCGGTGACCTGAGCCACGTCGCCATCCCACCCTTCGCGCCGCAAGCGAACCGTTTGCCCCAAAAGGTTTATTTCTGATTCTGCGTCTCGTGTACGGCTACCGAGACTGACACTGACCGCTTGTTTGATCATGTAAATTTAACTGTTGTTATGTGGCGACGATACCGGTTATCGACTGATAAAGGGGCCATAAAGCTGATACGCGAACGGCATGAGTCCATTGATAAACAATGAATAGTTAAATGTTCCCGTACTATTTGTTATTGTGCTCGAGACGGCACCACAGCTACTGACACTGCGGACTTTGTAATAGTAACCGGAACCGATACCGGTATTCACGGGAAATTGGTAGCTGGTGACACTGTCGTTGAGTGTGATACAAGCTCCTGCATGATCGGAGCAGCTTGTTGTCTGATCGAGCTCAAAGAATGGATCATCAGTTGATAACCAAAGTTCGTATTGATCACTCGAACCGCTCCAAGAAACGAGTGCGTTGTTGCCGGTGGGGGTGATCGTCAGACCGCTCGGTGGGAGAGGGGCACCACAAACTGTGGTGTTTGCAAGGGGTTCTGTTGTTTCGGCTGTTTGATCACTGGCGAACAAGAGACTGTTGTTGACCAAGGTGCTGGTTGAATTGCTGGTGCTGGTGATCTGAACGGTGAGGGTGAGCATGGCGGCCGCTCTATTGTCTATTTTATCGACCGGCCAGATCACTTGAGGGGCTCCTGCATATTCCGTTTCAGTAAAGGGGGTGGTGGCATCCAGTACGATGGTATCTAGCGGAAGGGTTTGGGTGATGATTGTGTTGGTCTGGCTATAAATTTGCTGTTCGTTGGTAATGATGTGGGTAAAGGTGAGCGATTGGGTAAATGTGGTGCTATCACCGATTTGATAGACGGTTTCGGGGCTGATCGTTGTGCTGTCTAGCGTGGCGGGAGCGGCTTGTAATTGTTGCAAATAGAGCATCGCGGCGTAGGCATCGATCCGGCCGTAGCCATAGACATTGTTGGGCACATCGGTCGGGCCATCGCCGCCACATCCTTGGGTCGAGGTGAGGGGAACGGCCGTTTCTTGAATAATATGTTCGATTAAATCGACTTGCCCTGCGAGCGTCGGTTCGATTGAAATGAGCAGGGCGACCAGACCGGCTACGTGTGGTCCGGCCATGCTTGTCCCGCTGAGGGTTGTGTAAGATGTTGTGCTGCTTTTCGAAGCGGCACGTACACCTTGCCCCGGCGCGGTGACATCCGGTTTGAGCCGGTTGCTCCCATCGGCCGTGATCGGACCACGGCTACTAAAACCGGAAATGATGTCGCTGCTGGTCGTTGAGCCGACGCTAAATGACTCATCGTAATTAGCGGCTGGATAATGAACTGTGCTACAGCTTGAGCCACTGTTTCCGTTTGAATGAACGGTGACGATTCCGGCCGCGCGGACCGCTTGAACGACTGAGAGAAGCGTGTTGGTACTACACCCTTCACTTGTGGTGCAGGCCCATGAGTTGTTGATGACATGGGGTGCTTTGCTGGGATCGCCATCGACCATCGGGTCGCCACCATAGGGGTAGGGGGCGATAAACCATTCATAGCATTCGGTGTAAGATGCAGGGGTGCCGTTCCCTGCATTCATGTTACGGCAAGCGATCCATTCTGCGCCGGGGGCGACCCCTGTTGCATTGTTGGCTCCGGCGGGCCAGCTAGGATCGGTCGGGTCAAGATCGTTGCCGACGATCGTTCCCATCGTATGGGTTCCATGTTGGTTGTCATCACAGGGTTCAACGGAGTTGCCCGAGCAAGAACCGTTGTTGGCCGAGATCGCATCATGCCAGTTGTAGTCATGGCTTTCGGTCGTGCCGTCCCAACCGCGATATTGATTGATGAGGGTGGTGTGGTTCCACATGTAGCCGGTGTCTTGGCCACCTACGACCGCCCCTTGACCGGTGTAACCGGCCGCCCAGACATCATCGGCATTGATTTTGGTGATGTTCCATTCGATGCTTTGCACGGCACGGCCGCTGTTGACGGCCGTATCGGCCGTTTCGCTAACCGGCCCATCGAAATCGACTTCGGCGTTGACCGCTAAATAGCTGACATCATCACGGCTCGCCATCGTTTGGACGGTGTCGATGTCTCCTTCAACCCAAATCATGTTGTTGATCCAGTAGGGGCGAAAAGAACGGCCGTCCGCTTCTAGGTCGGCGACCGCTCCGGCTTGGCTTGTTTGGGCCAATTGGCGCAGTTGGTCATACACATATTGCCCTTTTTCCTCTTTGGTTGTCAGATCGGCCGCGCCACTTAGATCCGCTTGTTCATCCATAATGACGAGAAATTCGGCCGTGGTATCTGGTGCCCGACTCGAAGCTAGCGCGTCTAGCAAAAGAGGATCTACCTTATCTTGCCACGACAGGCTGTTTTGCTGGATATTTAAGGCGATGTTGGTTGATGCGAAGGATTGGGCGACGATGAGTAGGCTCAGACTGACAAAAAGAGATAAGAAAAGAAATCGATTGCGATTCATAGGATTAGGTTGTGATGATTAAAAAAATTTGACAATTTCTGATACTGCCGAATTGGGTGGGATACGCGTAAATCGTTCAAAAATAATCGATTTACAGGGCTGTCATCCCCGCGTAGGCGGGGATCCACCGCTCAAACAG
>WTJY01000242.1:0-10620 GCA_011524645.1 Anaerolineales bacterium
CAAGTAATGATTTGGGGGCGATCAACTCCTTCTTTAGTGCCAACTTTCCCGTCTCTGCCATAGAGAGGGTGCGAAGCTCATATATTAAAGAGCTTAATAGTTTGGCTTCTCCATAAAGTACGTTAAATAGCTGTGGTGTACCCGTTAGTTCTTCATCTTTAAGTCCTTCAAGGTAGCCCATCAAAATCGACAGAGGGTTGCGTAAATCGTGGGCGATATCGGCCGTCATTTGTATGCGGTGTTGGTTAGAGGTGTTAAGATCATATCTTATTTTGTTGAGCGATTGGACAAATTGACTATTCGTATCCTGCGATCTGATTTCTATTTGTCTCGAGTCCTTAGTCGCTACCCTCTCCAGCTCTTTCGTGATCATATGGGTTGGCTCTGTTAAACGCTGTGCCCAAAGCATATCCAATAGTACGGCACACAAAGTCACTATCCCCACGATGATAAAACTGATCGTTGCGACATCGTGCATAAAGCCGTTTTTATCCACTGATGTGATTTCTTCAGGTGGTCTTTCGGGGGCAATAGGTCCATTCATTAAGCCCGTTGGTCGGCCGATTACAATAGTGGGTGTGAGTGTATTAGCTTGATCAATTGCGATTATTCTGTTCGTTACAGAATAATTGCTGAGTTGATGCGCCATTTTGTTTGAATTAAGTTCGAACAGAAATTGATCGAATCGAATAGGTGTTTGAATATTCGAAAGTAGCACTACAAATAGTGCTCCCACTCCCCCTATTGTCAACAAAGTCAATATTAATTTTTTTGTCAACGAATACATCAATCACCATCCATAAATCGATATCCCATACCATATACAGTTTGAATGAAGCGTGGCTCATTACAGTTCGGTTCGATTTTGGCACGCAGATTGCGCACGTGCACGTCAATTGCTCTGGTTTGTGATTCAAGCACTGGACCGTCCGTGATATGTTGCAATAGGTCGATGCGAGAATACGCACGGCCACAATTTAACATAAGCAATTCGAGTAAGCTAAATTCGGAAGGTGTAAGATTAACTGTCTCCCCCTTAATCTTGAAAATGCGCCCCGTACGATCAAGCACCATTTCACCCACCCTCAATACATCTGACTCAACTGCATCACCACTAGCCCGCCGCAATACAGCTTTTACACGTGCCCGTAACGCCTGTATTATAAACGGCTTGGTAATGTAATCATCTGCGCCGATTTCCAATCCCAATATCTCGTCTATCTCGCTTGCTCTGGCTGTCAGCATAATCACAGGTGTATTGGCTTCACGTCGATAGATTTTCATGAATTCTATACCATTCATTTCTGGCATCATCAAATCAAGCAAAATTAGGTCGGGTTTTTCATAGCGGGCAACGTATAATGCTTCCCGTCCATTTAACGCTTCCACAATGTAATACTGATCTTTTGCCAAGTATAAACGTAGCATGTCGCGTATTTTTTTATCGTCATCGACGATTAAAATCGTTTTACTCATGTTATTGCATTAACCTTCTGATAATTTATTTACAATTGTATATGAGTCGGGCCTGCAGTTTTGGTTCTCTTCCTATCAGTAGGAGATGGGGGAGGATTAACCCTCACCCCCACCCCCTCTCCCAACAGGAGAGGGGAGCTTTTGATCCGACATTGCGCGATCGGCCCGAGATATTTTTAATTCAAGGAACAAATTTACCTTAAAGGTAAATTATTTGTCATGGAGTTCTAAAAATGGCGAAGGTATTGGAAATGATGAAAATTTAAATTCGAAGTGATCGGTTTTCGCCGAAACAGCCACATTTAGTCCTTATCGGACCTGTGAGCTTTTAGCCAATAGTTGTTGAGTTGTTGCGTTGTTTGTTTCGTTATGTGGACACCTAAATTTGTTCGAATAAGTCTTGTTAATAATTAAGTTGTTGAGGATATAAGTCTACTAACGATAATCGTCGAATCTTACGATCTAGCTCATCAAAAAGAATTAATTTTGCAAAAGTAATAAACTGATTAGATTTGCTGAGGGTGATTTAACACCTTGCCCATTTTTAGACCTCTGTGATAAATAATTTGCCTCTAGCTAACCTACAGTTTGATTTTTTGCCTGATCAACGTATTAATTGAGCATAATTTTGTCCTTTTTCTTAACATTTCTGGGGTGTCTCGGGGCGTAAAGCACCCCGCGACACTCCAATTTGAGGGTAGTGTTTTTGCTTGCAAATTTGTCAAGTGGAGCCGAAATGGCATCTTTGAATAAAGTGTAGGTTCGCTAGATTTGCCTTTAATGTTAGTTTGCTCATTTCCTTAGAAACAACAAGATTACAATATCTTTGTTTATCTTGAGTACAACGTCTCAGAAATCTTCTGAATTTTTATAATTCGTCTGTTTTGCTCTCATCTTCCGTTGGGAGAGGGGCTGGGGGAGAGGGAAATTTATAAAATCCACCTCCCCCAGCCCCTCCTTATAGGAGGGGTGAAAAAACAGATCACTTTTGAGACACTGTATTTAGTTTCCACTATTTTCTTTTTTTTGAACGTGGCTGATGCGTTCACAATTGAATTAGTAACTGATGTTACGCGGTCATGGCGTATTTTAAGTGACGTAGAGACGTAGCGTGCTACGTCTCTCGCCCTCGGTAGCGAGTAACACGAGTTAGTACAAAACAAATATGAACATCATAACTGCCACTAGAGGCAACATGATACAGGTAATTGAACATGTTGTAAAACCATTGCGCGTTGGAGTGTGTGGATTTTTTGTTGATAGGTTCTGCAATTCTGCCCCCCAACGGACTTTGGCCGTTGGGGGATTTTTAAAAAAGGGGTTTTGTGGGTTGCGCCGCAACCCACAAAATCCCTTTAGAAAAGCGAGCTGCCGCAGGCGGCGAGCGTTTTACCCCAGATGGAGAAAATGGGTTTTGCTCGAAGGAAATGGGGCTGGGGCTGGGGGAGGGGAGGGAGTCTACCTCTCCCAGCCCTGATAGGAGGGGAGCCAATCCAATTAGATGATTCATATTGGCGAAGGTATTGCCATTTGGGGCATATTCTTTAAATGTGTCGGGGAGTGAAATGCTAGATCAAAATAAATTGGTAAAATGGGTCGTTTGCAAAAGTGACTTTAACTTCACTTCGCTGCGTCATTTACTAGCTCGTATCGGCGAAGACTTATTGATCCTGTGTGCCAAGTAACCATGATGATCATCCATGATAATTCAATATAATCAACATTCTCATCGGTTTATTCAACTTTCTACGCTGTTTTTTTGTTTCATTGCGATCCTGTTTACCGGCCGTTCTGTGGTGGCACAGGATGAGGGTGAAACGGCCGTTAATCGTCGCTTTCATCATTACAGTACGGCCGATGGCTTACCAGACAATTATATCCATGACATTTACCAAGATGAAATGGGGTTTATGTGGTTTGCGACCATAGATGGCTTGGCTCGTTTTGATGGATATCATTTTGAGCTGTTTCTTGGGGGAGATGTGAATGATCCTCAAGCGTTGGCAAATAGCCGTGTGATGGATGTTCATCCCGGCGGAGGAGGGCAGCTCTGGTTGGGTCTACGCAGTGGGGGGATTAATCGCTACGAGCTGCAAAGTCAGCGAATTTTGCGGTTTCGTCCCGAAGATGGTTTGGGCGAGCTAACAAGCGGTTCATTTGGGGCGATTACATCTGATGAACAGGGGCGGATGATTATGGGTGGGTCTCCTAATATCGATATGTATATTTACGACCCTGCTGATGGGAGTTTGTCAAGATACCCTAAAATCGGATTTGAAAATGACGCGATTCTAGATCTGCACACTGATGATACCGGGGCGATTTGGGCCTCCTTTACCTCCGGTGTGGGGCGTTGGGATGGGGAGCGGTTTCGACGTTATGATCTTGTGTCAGCGCGATCTGTCGATCTGTGGCGGGCACAGAATGGAACGCTGTGGTTTGCAGGGGGGAATGGGCTGTCATATTTTGATAGTCAGGCTGATCAAATTGTGGGAATCGCGAACGCGCCAAGAGGGATTCGGGCGATAGGGCAGGATCAGAGCGGCTTGTTTTGGATCGGGGCGGACTCCGGTTTGCACACATATGATTCGCTTACGGATCGTTGGGAACTATTTGCACAACATGATCCTTTTGATCCGACCAGTTTTCCGGCCGCTTCGGTGCGGTCCGTTTATGTGGACGATGGGGATAATATTTGGATCGGGACGATTGATGGCTTGTCTGTGGTTGATCCACGGCAGGGGCGATTTTCGGATCAACCGGCCGATTTAATGGTATCAGAAGATGGCGGCCGGTTAGAAGTGACCGCTGTAACCACAGACGGTGATGCGTTATGGCTTGGGATCGAAGGGGAACTAGCTTACTGGGCTGAGGGCGAGCGAACGGGATACGCGCTCCCCGAACCGATGACGATTACGGCCCTTGAAGTTGCTCAAAATGGACAGGTGTGGTTTGGCGGGGAGCGAGCGGATCAGATTTGGTCTTTCGACTTAGATTCTGAATCGTTTATATCATGGGGGTTGGCTGAAGCTGAACTGGCTCAACGAAACTCACGCGCTCAGTCGCCGATAGTTACTTCGATTGTGGAAGATGAAGCGGGTGATATTTGGGTGGCAATCCGCTGGCATAGCTTGCAACGTATTAAGCCTGAAACCGGTGACACAAAAGCTTGGATCATAGCGCCGGGAGGAGTGCCGGACGGCGGCCCGCCGCCTGAGCGCGGTGAGGGGCCGCCACCTGAAGGGGTGGGCCGCCCTGAATTAGAGCTGTCGGCCGATACGATAGGCGGGCCGATTAACGATTTGGTATTAACGGCCGATGGGCTTTGGATCGGCTATGAAGGGCTTGGTTTTAGCTACATGGATCGCCAAGCTGAGCGATTTGAACACTATGTGGATAATTCCCCCGTGGGCCAAACGCAAGACATGCTCTTAGATAGCAGTGGGATTTTATGGTTGGCGACCGAACGTGGCTTGGCTCGATTTGATCCAAATGTTGGCGAACAGATCGTTTTTACCAACGTGGATGGGCTGGCGTCATCTAACATCGATAGCGTGATGGAAGATACGGCCGGTGATATTTGGGTGAGCACACGGGCTGGGCTTTCCCGTTTTCGCCAAGAGACTCAGCGATTTGAAAATTATGGGTTGCTGAACAATTTGCCGGTCGGCGACTTTTTAGACAATGCGTCATTGGATATAGGGGACGGCCGGATCGGATTTGGTCATTTGCACGGTGTCGTCTCATTCCATCCTGATGACATTGAAGCCAATCCGAACCCGCCTCAAGTTGTTCTAACTGAAATGCGTTTAGCCAACGAACCGGTACAGATCGGCGAAGGCTCTATCCTGAGTGAAGCGATAGAAGTCACCGATTTGATTACGCTTGATCATGATGATGACTTTGTCTCATTTGAATTTGCGGCATTGGCTTTTGCTGCTCCTGCTGAAAACATTTATCGCTATCGCTTAGAGGGGTTGGAAGAAGAATGGAATGTGGTTCCGGCCGACCGCCGTTTTGCAACTTATACTGATTTGGATGCGGGAACGTATGTTTTGCAGGTTCAAGGGACCAATGAAGATGGGACATGGAGCGTGGAAGATGCACTCTTGACGATCGTGGTGAATCCACCGTGGTGGGAGACATGGTGGTTTCGTGCTGTCGCGATTGTGCTGTTTCTTGGCCTGCTGGTCGCAGGCGTTCGCTTGCGTGTGTATTCGCTTGAAAATCAAAAAGGATTGCTTGAGTTGGAAGTGGCTCGCCAAACGGCCGTCATTCAAGAGGCGGAGATTCAGAATCGCCGTTTTGCGGTACTCGAAGAGCGGCAGCGGATCGGCCGTGAGCTTCACGACGATATCGGCCAGATTATCGGCTTTGTGAGTGTTCAATCGCAGGCGATTTTAAACTGGGTGCGCCAAGGGGATATTCCCAAAGTTGAGGCGACCGCCCAGCAATTGATGCGTGTGGCACAGGATGCTCATACCGATATTCGCCAATATATTTTAGGGATTCGGAACCAAGGCGAAAAAGATACGGAAGAGACAGTCGGTTTTATTCCTGGTTTGGAGCGATATTTAAAGAGTCTTGAAGATTTATACGGGTTAGAGACGGAGCTGCGCTATCCACCGGGGTGGCGGCAAAACTCCTTGCTGGTTGAAGAAACGGAAACCCAATTACTACGGATTATTCAGGAAAGCTTAAACAATGTGCGTAAACATGCGGGGACCGATTGGGCTAATGTGGTGTTTTCGGACTTTGGAGAAACGGTGTTGCTCGTTATTTCTGATAAAGGGAACGGCTTTGAAATGAAAGAGTCGATCAGTGCCACGGCCGAGCAGGGGATTCATGAAGATGCCCACTTCGGTTTAACGATCATGAAAGAACGGGCGGAAAGCTGTGGGGGGACATTTGAGATTCATTCGACCCCCGGCCGTGGGACCCAAACGATGGTAACTGTGCCCAAGAGGGTGGGCGAAGATCCGGAGCTGGCGGTGCGTGGGTTACGAGTTATGTTGGTTGACGATCATCAGCTCTATTTAGAAGGGATTACCAATATTTTGCATACCCGTGGCGTGAACGTGGTGGGGAAAGCGAATAACGGGTTAGAGGCGCAGGAAATGGCGGCCGAGCTTCAGCCTGAGTTGATTTTGATGGACGTTCATATGCCGGTTTGTAACGGGTTAGAAGCGACCCGTTTGATCAAGCAAGCTTGGCCTGATATTCGTATTGTAATGTTGACTGTGTCGGCCGAAGAAACGGAGCTGTTTGATGCATTGCGTTTTGGTGCGTCCGGCTATTTGCTCAAGAGTACGTCTGGTCCTGAGTTTTTTAAGATGTTGCGCGATGCGATGCGCGGTGAGTCGGTATTGACACCGGAGCTTGCGGTCAAGATGCTTGATCAGTTTGCGCAAAATCAGGCATTTGGCTCGAAGGTTAAGGTTGAGTCTAAACCGGTTGAAAATGAGTCGGTGACCGCTGGATCGGCTGAAGAAGCGAGCAACGCAGAACCGGTGAATGAGCAACCGGCCAAACCGGAAATTGTTTTGACATTCCGTCAGCGTCAGGTTTTGGAATTGGTTTCTCAAGGGATGTCTAATGCACAGATTGCCGATCAGCTGTTTATTTCTGAGAGCACGGTGAAACGGCATGTGAGTAATTTGCTCGGCCGTTTACAGCTACGTAGCCGATATGAATTGGGCTACTATTTTGGGGCTAATTATGTGGATCAGGATCAGGGGTAGAGCGAGAGGGGGAGGCGTTTTACTTGGTATCGTCCCTTTTTTTCGTCGTTGCTGTAGTCATAGGGGGATTTATGCTCTAAGCGTGACAGGTTCTACGATGGGAGAGATGTTAACGAGAGAGATATTCGTGGCCCAAGAGGCTCATGATGATGCCGCTTTGGTATTTGCCTTCCCAAAATAAAACATCGCGCCGTACCCCTTCACGGACGAACCCGATTTTTTCATAGACGTGTTGTGCGCGGGGGTTGAAGTCATACACTTCTAGTTCGATCCGGTGTAAATTGAGTTGTGTAAAGCCATAGTCAAGGATTAAGCGGGTGGCTTCACTGCCTAGACCTTGGCCGAAAAGTTTGGCACTGGCGAGGGCGATGCGAAAGTTGGCGGATCGATTGTCCCAATCAATCTCATTTAGGACGACTTCGCCAAGATAGGTGGGGTCGTTGTGACGGGTGATCGCATAGTCGGCGCGGTTAGGGTCAGGCCCGATTTTGGCGCAATATTTTTCGACTTGTTCTAGGGTAAAGGTGTCTTGGGTGCCGGTTAGACGGTTGCTTTCTTTATCGGAGAGGCTGGCGAACATGTCGGGGGCGTCGGCGGCCGTGATCGGCCGTAGGATGAGATTGGGGCCGGTTAGGATCGGTTTTGTTGTTATCGATTGTATTGGTGCGTCCATTTCTGATATCTCCTTCGCATCGTTGTTGTGTTGGGACATGATTTATTCTCCACTATTTAGCTCGAATCGCATAAAACCTGTTTTTTCAGAAACGGCCGTTTCGCTCCCACACACCACCGCAATAAAGTAGAATCCGATTTCACCTTGCTCATCTAGAACCATTTCATAAAGCGGTTTAATATCACCATTAAGTGCCCCAAAGCTTGAAAACGCTTCATCACTACGATAGAGAGCTGTGGTACATAACGGTTTATCTGCCCAATCAAATACGAGCGTAGGGGTTGGCCCCCGTTGGTGAGCCACCGTAGCCGGTACGATCTTTGGTGCTTCGACCACGGCCGTCGCCGTCACCATCCCTGTCACCCCCAACTGATCGACAATATCGATCTGGAGCGATTCTGTAACCATATCGGTCGGCATGAACGGCATTGTCACCGTGACTACGGCCGTGCCGGTGCCGTTGGGCGGAAGCACGACATCGGTCGGTGTGAAGACGGCCGACCAAACGATGTTTGGTGTGAGTGACCATGTTTGGGTGAGTGGGCTTGTCGATGTCAAACTTACTGTGTAAGTGAGCGGCTGACCGATTTCTCCTGTAGCAATCGCAGGGCTGATCGTGGCCGATCCCAAAAGATCGCCACACGAAGGGAAACGGAACGATGCGATGCGTGTGTTCCATGAGGTTGAATCGATGTATTGCCCTGTGAACCAAAAGGTGCAACCATCAGCCGGATCGATGCCCATCGCCTGATAATCCCCCCAACGGCCGACACTTGAAGCGGAGCTGCCCGCAATGATCGAATTATCCCCATAAGGCATGTTCCCTGCAGTGTCGGTGTATAAACGGCCGGTGTACCCTAGCCCCGGATAGAGTGTATTGCTGGCGATGCTATACCCGAGTGCGATATTGCCACTTTGATCCATCGCCGCGCTTCCCATCCAATAGTTATGGCCGTTTGGCGCGAAAGTCCCTTCTTGGTGCAATTCCCAATTGGTGTCGTCGGCCGTGCGTAACTCAAACCAGCGAATCGCCGCTTGCCCGTTGCTATCCCCATTCACGACGTAGTTGCCGGTAATGGCCGCGTATTCTGGAAAGCGACGATATTGCAAACGCCACATGAGCGGCTCACGCAAGTTGTCTAATTTGGTGCTGCTTCCTTTTTGGGTCACACAGTACCAACCTGCGCTACAAAAATAGGAGCTAAATTCAGCGACCGGAATCGACTGAATGAGCGTAAAGGTGCTGTTGGCGGGGGTGTCAAAATCGGCCGTGAACGCCCAGATTTCTAAAAAGTCATTAGCGGGGTCAGGATCGGTCAAGAGTTGATCATCATCGATCTGCCTCATAAATAGGCCAGGGGTGTCTGCGGGTGGCTCGGCCGAGCCATCAATATCGGCCGGAAGCATCACATCAAATCCACCCCAAACGGGATCAATTGATTTGCGAATGATCTGGGCTGACTTGCCAAGCAGCATTTTGTCCCGTTCTAGGGCGAAGACTGAGGGTTGTGCTTCGTTGACCCCGATGTAATAGGCATCATGCCAGATGGCGTATTTCGGATAGTCAGGAAAATAGGTGGTGGTGAATTGATAGGCGTACCAAGCCCCTTGGGGATCGGCCGTTTGGGAAATATAGATACAGAGGTGGTTGCCATAATAGGCGAATTCACTCATCAACCAGCGATCGGCGGCTTCATCATATAGCACGATCGGGTCACCTTTGCCTTGATTACAGTTGTTGCTTCCCAATGTTTCTAGCATAAAAGTCGCTTGAAGCGCGTTGCCACTTTTGTCATAGATGTTGACTTGGGCGCCACTCTTGGTATTGCTCATTTGGATGTAATGGTTACGGCCGATGTCCCCTACGACATCAGGGGGATTGGCTGATCCGTAGGGGGCTCCGTCAAAGTTGAGCGATGGGGTGTTGAAGCTGGAAATCGCTTGAGGGGCGCGGCTTTGTTGCAGGAGAGGATCTGGGACAATGGGGTAGGTCGGTTCGCGGCCGTTTGGGTTTAGGGCGAAGCGAGGGTTGATTTCCCGATCAAGGGTGACATCGAGCGATTCTGTGACCGGTGGTAGATCGGTTACCGGCTGGGATAGGGTGGGGGTGACGAGTTGGGAGACAACGGCCGTGGCGTCATCCAGAGGGTTTTGTTCTGTTGTGGTCGGTGATCGCTCCGTGTTTTGTGGGGCGATCGATAGATTGGAACGGCCGGCGGGGGCGGGTATGAACCAGAAGATCGAGATGGAGATAAGGATTGTTCCATTTAGGAGGAGGAGGCCGAGAAGCTTTTGTTTAGTCATAGAAGTAATGATAGAAGAGGATCGTGTATGGGGCTATGGTTTTTTGGTCTTAGGATGAAACGTTGCACCACATTAACTTTAGCGAAATCACTCCCCATGCCGAGTCCGCACCGAGCTATAACCAACCGATCAAAATCAACTTTCAAATTCATACCCACGCAACATCTCAAGCGCGATTCGAACCGTGTCGCGGTAAAATCATGCGTCCGATGTTTTTTCGTGCTCGGCCCATTCGGGTCTAAACGCACGGGCTTTACATTTGTCATGCCTGCGAATGGAGGAATCCATGTCTTGGATCGTGATAGATTCCCGCCTACGCGGGAATGACACCTTTACACATGTTATTGTCGTTCTAAACGCACGGGCTTTATATTTGTCATGCCTGCGAATGGAGGAATCCATGTCTTGGATCGTGATAGATTCCCG
>WTJY01000242.1:10720-16219 GCA_011524645.1 Anaerolineales bacterium
CCTACGCGGGAATGACACCTTTACACATGTTATTGTCGTGTATCGCCTAGCTGGCCTATTCACATTGAGGATGAGATCGACTTGTTCGGCCGGTGGGGTGCGTTAAGATGCTAATAAACGGCTGGTCGTTTCCCGCGCCACGGCCGTGGGCGATAATGCAACCGTATCGGCCACAAACGTGCGATTTGGGGCGATTTCTTGCAACATATTGATTGCCGCTGCCGGATCGTAGTTTTGCCGCTCTTTGAGAACAATGGCAACTTTGCTCTGTAAATCTTCTTGATTGATCTGGGCGCTGGTGACCAAGCTGATTAGCTGCGCTTTTTGCGCGGCCGTAAACAGATCGGCCGTGTCTCCTAGAATATCATCTTGATTTGCCGTGTTTTGAGCGGTCGAGATTTTATCGAACTGATCCCCACGGCCGAGTAAGCGTTGGACCCGTACAAAATGAGGGGCATCTAACACTAAAAAGCGAGCTTGTGGGAGTAGTTCGGCCGCATGTTGCACTTCATTTTCGCCACGTAACCCATCAAAAATCAACCAATCTTTTGCGCTGGTATTTTTGTCTGTTTTCACCCAAAGCTGAGCTAGGGCGTGGGCCATACCACCCGGAAATTGTTCCCGATAACGACGGGTAAAATCGAAACGCAAGGCGCGATCACGCACCGTTTTAATTGGCTGGCCGTCTTGCTGTTGCAGGGTGGCGATAATGAGCTGATCTGTTAAGGCGCGGCGATTGGGTAAGAGTTCAAACGTGTAATCGGTTTGGTTGAGGGCTTCGGCCGTGGTGCTTTTGCCGACGCCGGTCACGCCGACCAAAATAAGAAGCTGTGCTTGGCTGATCGGTTGCCAATCGGCCGAATTTTCTGGACATTCTGTAGCTAAAGTTGCGGTGATTAAGGTCATAAGAGGTTTAGAAGCTGTTGTTTAATGCATCGGCCATGTCGGCGAGCAAATCAAGAATATTAAAGGCGACATCGCTGGTGATCGTCCGGCCGTCTGGACTGTGCCACATTTGCCCTTGGTGATTGACTTCAAACCGGTTGTCATGATTATAAAGATTGAGGAGCGCGTTACGCGGGGGGCTGGCGGTTAGCCAAAGCTGGATTTGGTGCTGATCTTCTCCCTGAACGATGACAAGCGGATCAAGATCTGGGTCGTCTAATTGAATGTAGCGATTGCGCATCAAGCGTTCCAATATTCCGTCGAGGAACCCTTGTGATTTGACACTAAACTGTAGGTCAAGCGGTTGTTGGTGAAAGAGGGCGATATGCACGGCCGGATAACTGCGATCTCCGCGCTTGTTCTGTGTGTGGCTGATAATGACCGAGTAATCCCGATATGAGCCGGTAATTGCACCGGGGAATAGGGTACCTAAGAGGGCTAACACGAGTGGGCTATCCATCGCTTTTTCGAGATTCTCGATCTCTGGTGCGGAAAAGCTAGACATTTGTAGATGGCTCATCTTTTCAAAAAGCTCACGTAAACCGGCTTCTCCTTCTTTGTATTCCATATTGAGATTTGTGGCGAGGTCGCGCCACTTTTTGACCACATCGCTTCTTCCGAACATGCTTTTACCTCGTTTGTTATTTTTGATGATTATAACCTACTTTTTGCCAGCTTTTTTGTGACAATCCGCTTGTTTGACTATTTTGATTCACTTACTTAGTCTAACTAGACAACCAATACTTTCGCTATTTTTACACCTCTGTGACAAATAATTTCCTTGTTTTCTGACATTACGATGGAGCGAACCAAGGTGACCGGTGTCAATTGGAGTGTGGCCGCTTGGGAAACATCGCGCTTTTTACGGCCGATCTTGAGGTTCAAGGAATGCGACTTGAGCTACTGCACCTTTTTCGGGATTAAGCTGGAAAAATTTGTGGCGACTCGTTGCCAGATTAAGGAGGCTAACTTCGGTGAAGCGGTGCTACACAAGGCGAATTTTTCGCATAGCGAAATGAACAAGAGCGGTTTTCATCATGCGGACTGCACGGCCGCAAACTTTACAGAAGCGACCAATTATATGATCGACATTCGCCATACTGTGGTGAGTGGAGCGACTTTTTCGACAGGGGAAGCGATCTCTTTGCTTTATTCGTTGGATATTAAGTTGGTGTAAGAGAAGGTGCTTATGTTGTGGTGCAAAGGGCATCAATAAACGTTCTGTTTAAGGGCTGTAGAATCGATGTTTTTCTGAACAAAAAGATATTTTTGGCATTTTTTTGTGAAAACGTTCGCTAAAATCTATTTTATACTGAATAAACATTGATTTTGGCCTATTTAGAAATAATAATTGTGATATCAGGTGTAATGGAGATGTTGATATGAAGGTACTTCACTTTCCCCTTTCTCCTTTCTCCTTTTTCCTTTCTCCTTTCTCTGCTAAACTGCCTCCATTGACAATTGAATGAAAACAAGAAGGACGGACCCCCATGAGTAAAAACTTTAACCTATCACTTGAGAGTCGCTATACATTGGAAGAGGGCACAATCATTCTAACCGGCCTACAAGCCTTGGTGCGTCTCCCGATTGATCAACACAAAGCGGATAAACGAAATGGCTTACACACCGGAACTTTGATTTCCGGTTATCGTGGCTCTCCGCTGGGGGGATTTGATACATTGTTGCATCGCGAAGCCCGATTGCTTAAGCAAAACCATGTTGTTTTTATGCCGGGGGTCAATGAAGATTTGGCGGCGACGGCGATTTTGGGGAGCCAAACGGCCAATCTTTTACCGTCGCCCAAGTATGATGGGGTGAATGGGATTTGGTATGGCAAGGGGCCGGGGGTTGATCGGTCTGGCGATATTTTTAAGCATGCGCAGACGACTGGGGTTTATCATAAGGGTGGGGTGCTGGCGATTGCGGGGGATGATCCGACTGCGAAATCTTCGACGATTCCATCCCACTCTGAGATTGCACTTTATGATGCTCAAATGCCGATTTTGTATCCAGGGAATGTGCAAGAGGTGATCGAATACGGCCGCTATGGGTTCGAGCTTTCACGCTATTCCGGCTCTTGGGTAGGGTATAAAATTGTGACCGATGTGGCTGATTCTTATCAGATTGCGGAGATCGCGCCGGTGTCGGTGGTTCGGCCGGAGTTTGAGTATTTAGGACGGCCGTGGCGTCACACCCAAAACCCTGCATTACTGGCTCCCCATAGTTTGGCGCAAGAAAAAGAGATTCACGACGGCCGTTTAGAAGCGGCCAAAGCGTTTGCGACCGCCAACAAGCTCAACAAAATCACGGTCCGTGGACCGGCCGACACCCTTGGGATTGTGGCTACCGGTAAGACATATTACGATGTCAAAGAAGCCCTATATCACCTCGGCTTAGACGATGATGCGTTGCGACGCTTCGGCATCCGCCTGCTCAAAATCGGCATGATGTACCCGTTAGAAGAGCAAATTATTTACGAGTTCGCCCAAGATTTACAGGAGATTTGGGTGATTGAAGAAAAGCGATCTTTTATTGAATGGCAGATGCGGGATTTACTCTATAACCGTGCGGTGCGCCCTGCGGTTTATGGCAAGAAAGATGTGGACGGCCGTCGTTTTATTCGGGCTGATTATGAATTGGATGTCGATCAACTAACGAAGGTGTTGGGGCGATATCTGGATAAACGAATCGAGTTTGGTCCGCTACAGGCGAAAGTGCGTGAAATGGAAGCGCCACCGGCCGCGATCGGTTTGACGATGCAAGCGGGGAGTGCCCGTACCCCTTATTTCTGCTCTGGATGTCCCCATAACCGCTCTACAGTTGTGCCTGATGGCTCACTGCAAGGTGGCGGGATCGGTTGTCACACACTGGCGATTTTGATGGATCGCAATATTACCGGCGTGACCCAGATGGGGGGGGAAGGGGCGCAATGGGTCGGGGCGGCCCCGTTTAGCGAGACCAAGCATATCTTCCAAAATATCGGGGATGGAACCCTTTTTCACTCAGGTTCGATGGCGATCCGTCAAGCGGTGACGACTGATGCCAATATGACCTATAAGATTCTGTATAACGGTGCGGTAGCGATGACCGGCGGGCAACATGCGGACGGGGAAATTCCGATTCCTGAGTTGACCCACTTTTTGCGGGCTGAGGGGGTGGTCAAAACGATTATCTGCACCTACGATTTAGATAAATATCCGGCCGGGACCGATGTGGCTCCTGGAACCGAAATTTGGGACCGAGATCGTTTAGATGAAGCACAGGAGATTTTGCGCGAGGTTGATGGGATTACCGCTCTGATTTACGATCAACCGTGCGCTACTGAATTACGCCGCCAACGGAAACGGGGCTTGGTTGAAGATCCCAATAAACGGATCTTTATTAATGAAGCGGTCTGTGAAGGGTGTGGGGATTGCGGGGTGAAGTCGAACTGTTTGAGCGTCTTTCCGGTAGAAACGGAGTTTGGCCGGAAAACCCAAATTCATCAATCGTCGTGTAATAAGGATTACACTTGTTTGGAGGGGAACTGTCCCGCTTTTGTCACGGTGGAGCTGCCGGATGGGCATAAGGCGCGTAAAGTGGTGCCGACCGTACTGAATGATCAAAAGGAGCGTTTGACCGCTTTGCCGGAACCGGCCGTGCCGGATGCTGGCAACGTCTTTATGATGGGGATTGGTGGGACCGGTGTCGTGACGATTAATCAGATTTTGGCTACGGCCGCACTGATGGACGGCCGCTATGTCAATAGTTTGGATCAAACCGGCTTGAGCCAAAAAGGGGGACCGGTTGTCTCTCATTTAAAAATTCGCCCCGCGTTTCAAGAGATGGCGAGCAAGATCGGGGCGGGCACGGCCGATGCCTATATCGTATTTGACCTGTTGACCGGCACGACTGAAAAAAGTTTGGAATTGGCCAGCAAAAATCGCAGTGTGGCGATTGTGTCGAGCAGTAAGATTCCGACCGGTGCGATGGTGAAAACGAAAGAGATCAAGTATCCGGAAGGGGAGATGCTACAACGTCGTTTAGAAATGAATACACGGTCGGCCGATAATGTCTATTTAGATGCGATTGAAATTGCGGAAAACCTGTTTGGTTCCCATATGCCAGCCAATATTTTAACGATCGGGGCAGCGTATCAGGCGGGGGTGATGCCGATTTCGGCCGAGGCGATTGAAGCGGCGATTAAGCTGAATGGGGTCGCGGTGGCGATGAACCTTGATGCGTTTCGTGTCGGCCGTTTGATCGTGGCTGATCCGGAATGGTTGTCGTCACTTGAGCTAAACCGCTTGGGTGCGCAGCCGATTACGACCGAGTTGCTGACACAGGAAGCGGAAGCGTTGTTGGATAGCACCGGTGCGACCGGCGAACTGCGCCGTCTTTTGTCGCTACGCATTTCTGAGTTGGTCGCGTATCAAAATTTGGCATATGCGGAACAGTATGTCTCTTTCGTGAATGAGGTGATAGCGGCCGAAAACCGCTTGGGTGAGACGAGCGACGGCCGTTTGAGCCAAGCGGTGGCCCGCTATCTGTTTAAGCTTATGGCGTATAAAGATG
>WTJY01000271.1:0-2718 GCA_011524645.1 Anaerolineales bacterium
TTTGCACATGCATCCACCAGTTCGATATACCGAGTTGAGCCCGATTTTGGTATCATACGAGTAGTTAAACTCTAAAAACCAAAGAAGATATCAAACTCTGGATCAAAACCGCATGGAAAAATTTGGCGCATATATCCCTATTGATCGTCGCCACGCCCTCGCCAGCCAGCGTACGCTACCGGACCGTACACGTGGCGCAGCCCTCTTCGCCGACATCTCCGGTTTTACCCCCCTCACCGAAGCCCTAGCCAAAGAGCTGGGTCCCCGCCGTGGTGCAGAAGAACTTACCCACCAACTCAATCGCGTTTACACCGCTCTGGTCAACAATGTCCACCTCTATCAAGGAAGTGTGATCGGCTTTGCTGGCGATGCGATTACCTGTTGGTTCGACTATGACAAAGGGCTTCGAGCGATCTCTTGCGCGCTCGCAATGCAAAGCGATATGGCCCGGCTCGGACAAATCACCACACCGGGCGGCCGACCTGTCGAACTCGCCATCAAAACGGCCGTGGCCACCGGCGATGTACGTCGCTTTCTGATCGGCGATCCACAAATCCAACGTCTAGATATCTTAGCCGGGGACACCCTCACCCAAATGGCCGATGCGGAGCACATGGCGGAACGAGGCGACGTCGTAATCACCGAACGTGTCATGCGGGACAATGAAGCGAACTTACGCCTAAGCACCACACGCACCAGCGAAGACGGCCGTCTCTACGGTGTTGTCGATGATATTCTCAGCCCGATAACCCTCCCTCCTTGGCCACCACTCAAACGTCAATTGAGTGAAGATGAATTACAACAATGGCTCCTCCCCCCTGTGTATCGCCATCTCGCCGCCACATCAGGCGGTTTCCTCGCTGAATTGCGCCCAGCCGCGACAATCTTTATGTATTTCGATGGCATCGATTACGATGGAGAAGATGATGCCGGTGAAAAATTAGATCGCTATATCGTTTGGGTACAAAATGTTCTAAAAAAATATGAGGGCTCCTTGCTACAGCTCATTATGGGAGACAAGGGAAGTTACCTCTACGCCGCATTTGGAGCCCCGATCTCGCATGGCGATGATCAAGCCAGAGCGGTCGCGGCCGGTCTTGAACTGCGCCATCCACCCGCAGAACTAAGCTATATTCAAAACACCAAAATCGGTGTCAGCCACGGCCGTATGCGTACCGGTGCCTATGGTGGCGAAACCCGCATGACCTATGGGGTTCTTGGTGACGAAGTCAATACCTCGGCTCGATTGATGCAAAAAGCGGCTGTCGGCCAAGTCATGGTCAGCCCACAAATCGAAGAAGCGGTGCGTGGAACCTATAATTTGCAAAGCTTAGGCACCATCCCACTCAAAGGAAAAGCGGAGCCCCTACCCGTTTTTGAAGTCAAAGGGTTAAAAGAAGACATTTCAAGCACAGTGGCCAATCAGGACGACTTCGTCATTATCGGCCGTGATGACACGCTGGCCCAAATGGAACAGGTTCTCGATCAAGCGTTGACGGGTCAAGGGCAAATTCTGCGTGCGGAAGGGCCGGCCGGAATCGGCAAAAGCCATCTCGCTTATGAATTTACCCGACGCGCCAAGCAAAAAGGGGCGCGTTTGCTATCAGGGGCTTGTCAAAGCACCACTCAAGCGACCCCTTACTACCCATGGCGACAAGTGTTCCGTAGCCTATTTAATGTCACATCAAGTGGCGACAATGATGCCGATATCAATGCCCATTTACAATGGCAGATCGAAATCGTTCGGGCAGAAGTCCTATCTATGAACTCCGAGTGGTGGCTCCGTCTCCCGTTATTGGGCGACTTACTCGGGCTACCGATCGTAGACAATGCGACAACGGCCGCGTTCGACCCACGACTACGCCAAGAAACACTCTTCACCCTCGCGGTTGAAATTATTCAACACAAGGCGCAAGAAAATCCTCTTGTCATCTATGTCGATGACATTCATTGGATGGATGAGGCTTCAGCAGAACTCACGGTCGCTTTAGCCCGTGCTCTAAGCAATCATCCTGTTTTATTGCTATTTATGCATCGGCCACCCATTAATAAAGATCGGCCAGTTCTCCCCACAATCGTTGACCTATCTCATCACAACTGGATCGACCTCGGCGATCTCTCCCCAGAAGCGGTAACCGCTCTAGCTGAAGCGAAACTAGGTGGTCCGCTTGCACCACTCGCCGCCAATGTCATTCAATCCCAAGCCCAAGGAAATCCATTCTTTACCGAAGAATTAGTGACCAACCTACGTGAAGCGGAACAGTTGAACCAAGTCGAACGTCGCCAAGGGGTCCAATGGGAGCTTGCGGAACAGATCTTTGAATCTTTGTTACGCGCCAATTGCATGGTCAAAACAGAAGGGGAGTGGTATCTCAAAGAAGAAGCGTCTTTTAGTGCCTCTGACTTAGGTCTCCCAGATTCGATCCATGGCATCGTCTTATCCCGTTTAGATCGTCTAGCAGAAGGAGAAAAATTAACGGTTAAGGTAGCCAGTGTCATCGGGCGTCTCTTTAATCTCAACTTGCTACGTGACATTCATCCCAACGATCCGGAGCGAGGCAATCTTGTCACCCAAATTCTAGGCATTGAAACCCGCGACTTTGTTCATTTAGAGTCCCCAGAGCCACGTCTAAGCTTTATGTTTAAGCATGGCACAACACAGGAAGTCGCCTATGACACCCTGCTATTCGCCCAACGACGCGAACTACACCGCACCAT
>WTJY01000271.1:2818-5402 GCA_011524645.1 Anaerolineales bacterium
CAATATCGCATTTTGCTCGGCCGTGAAAAGGTTTATGGCTTGGCAGCAATAAGAGACAAACAGAAGGATGATTTAGATTCTTTATTAGATATCGCCAAGAAAATTACCACAAATCACATAGAAGCACAGCTTGAAACTTATTTGCGACTCTCTGTATACTATGAATTAATTAGCGAGTTCGGCGAAGCCGAAACTGCGGCTCAAACCGCGCGCGATTTGGCTATTAAGGAAAATTATCAAACATATGCGCTTAAAGCAGCAAACAGCATCGGATTTGCACTAACGAGAACTGGAGATTTAGATCGGGCTCAAGAAGTGTTACAGGAAGTATTACATTCTAGCGAAACATATTCAACTCGCGAAATCAAAGCCCAATTATTCCAAACGCTAGGAATTATCCTATTCTTAAAAGGAGATCGCACAAGTGCTTATATCAATTTCGAAAAATCATTAGACATACAAAAAGAGCTAGGAGACCTAAAAACCCAAGCATCTATGATGGGAAACCTTGCGGCAATTTACTTCCAATCAGGCAACTATGTAGCCAGTCAAGATTTAACAGAACAAGGTTTAAACATTCTTCAGCAGATAGGTGATCGTAATGGGGAAAGCCGAATCTTAATCAATCTAGCTTCAATATATCATGCACTAGGGCTACTAGAAAAAGCGCAAATATCTAACATGCAGGCGTTAGAGAGCTGTCGTGCAACGGGAAACAAGCATCTCGAGTCACTTGCCGCTTATAATTTAAGCTTAGTATTACAAGATCTAGAAAACTATAAACAAGCCTTGCAATATGGGAAGCACGCAAATCAGATAGATTTAGAAATAGGTGACAAAATTGGCGAAACTTATAGCAAAACCTCTATCGCAATTTCACTAGAAAAGCTTAATAAGTATAAGCAAGCCAAAGCGTGTTTCAGAGAAGCGCTAGAGGTGAAGAAAGAGCTCAAACAACAAGCTTCAACATTAGACAACATCGCAGGTTTAATCCGAGTAAGCATTCAAGAAAACGACAACACAAACATACGTTACTGGCTCGATGCTATGACAAGCATACTCGACGATATTCAGCTTGCAGATTTAGAACATCCTGTAAAGATAGCATTATCCATACATGATGCGATGAAAGTGCTAAATAAGCCCGAAGAATCGATTAGTTATATGCAGCTGGCGTACGAGCTATTGCAGAAGCGAGCGGAGCAATTTCAAGATGCAGCCATGCAAGATCGCTACTACACAGCAATCCCAGACAATCATAGATTAATTCGCTTAATGAGCGAATCATAGTAGATTGTACAAACTAACAAAAAAGGAGTGACCGATCTCAGTCACTCCTTTTTACGTTATCCGAAATATGATACTTAAACGATTAGGCGTATAAATCGACGCATAAACGCAGAGTATCTAAAAGACTATCGACCAAAAGCCCAGCGGCTTTGATGGCAAATCTCAACACTAATTACATTCAGCACAGTATCACGGACATAAGTTGAGGGAGTACTACAGGTTGTTGCACCATCCATCCAGCTAGAGACGGTAGTGTCGTAAAATTCAACAATTAAGTCATTCTCATCAAATCCGCTTGGTATCTCTGTATCATCATAAGCAAGCGACAATGTAATCGGGACAAGGAATTGATATTCATCAGTAACCGGTCCACAAGAGGGAGGTGTAATAGCGATCCCACTAGCTCCGTTGCTCATGCCATTGGTCGTAAGGAATGGAAGATAAACACAGTAAATCGTATTCGCCGAGGAGATAGGGCCACGCACATCACCCGCAACCGCTTCAATATCAAAACAATTCCCAATTAAATCTGCGGGTGCCGGAACATCATCACCACACCCATCTTCAATCGGTGTGATTTGCAAGGTCACAACCTCATCAACCGCATCACCCGGAATCTCTACAGTAATCTTGACTGAGCCGGTAATTTCAACTGAAATTTCCGATCCCACCCCCGGTGTAATCACCACCGAATCATAAACCAAAGCTTGCCCAGTAGAAGTAAACACAGAAACTGAGTTAAAAGCCACAACTTGGTAGTCATAAATCCCACTAGCTGGATAGGTATGGGTAAAGACGAACTGCCCAGCATCGATTCCTGTATAATAGGTTCCGGAGTTTTGCACATCATCAACCATTCGTATCTTCCCCGTTTCATCTCCAAACAGGACAAAGTAAGAGATATCACTGCCAGTTTCAGTTGTCGCCACAAACTCCGAGGGAGAACCTTCTTCAACATCGGCAACCGTAACATTCAAAGAGGTAATAGGATCAAGCACCGAAATAGCTTGAGACTTTTTAAGTGGGGCCGCATTCGGAGACATGACCTGTACGGTGACCGTATATGTCCCAGAGGTTTGGTAGGCATGGGTCAAATTTGCGGGAACCGAGACATCATCACCAAAAATGATGTACTCCGAGCCATCCCCCATATCCCACCAGTACAAGTGAGCCGCGCCTGTAAAGATCGAGCTAACAAACGGGTTGGGCACACCAGTTCCAACAACTGTCGGTGCAACCAACTCAAATCCACTTGGGGCAATATCTGTACGATATCCATCGTAGGCGATCGCTG
>WTJY01000341.1 GCA_011524645.1 Anaerolineales bacterium
CGCAACTTAACAATCACTGGCGGGTTCATGCGCTCACCTCACCCACAATCGGACACAACCGCACCCGATCCGCCTCAACCAACTTCTGCAACGCCAAATCATAGCTTTCCGCACAAATTTGCCCTTGCCGTATCCCATTCACCAAAGCCAACAAAATATCGAGCAATTCACCTTCCGCATCACTCTGCCCCGCTTTAGGCATCTTCTTTGGATTGACCACCATTAAATACTTCATTTCGTTTGTCCCTAAGATGTAACGCTTCACCACAATCGGCCGGCCGATCTGGGTCCGGCCGGAGCCTCTGCAGATCGAACCCGTTACCCATACCACCCCGATCTGCAACAGTTGAGGTGCTAGGCGCAGCCATTCCGGAAATGATCTATTACATATCCCATCAAGCCACACCCAGCACAACCCTATCACTATCCATCCAGTTCAGCGGCCGCAGTCACATGATCCTCTACCGCCTCTTTTTCCTTTTACCCTTTACCTTTTACCTTTTGACCATCCTTTTCTGGAAAATAAATCCCAGCCTCAGCCTCAACCGCACCAATCGCCACCACCAAATAATTCACCCCTGTTGCCAACGGTGTTACCTCCACAAAATCCCCCGCCACCGCCGCAAACTCAGCCAGATCGGGATCGACCACCGCATATACCGCCGTGATCGCCGTCCCAATCTCAGACCGCTTCAAGTTGTCGATGACGGTTGAGAGCGGCGCGGCCGCGTCGTTGTCTTGCTTTCCATTCTTTGTATTCATCATCAGATTTCACTCCTAATTCCGGTAAATAAATCGGCCGACTCTTCGCCCACGTCCCATCCACCTTTAACCAGCGGCGGCGACGCGGATAACGACGGCCGTTTCCTTTCTTCGTCCACTCAATCCAACCCCGTTTCGTCTCCAAAAGCTCTAGTGACGGCCGTTCCCGTTTTTGCTTGGCGCAGGAGACAGTGGGGGGGCTAAAGGGGTATCTTCCTCCCCACCATTAACCGATTCACCACCACGCTCACCATACTCAACCGCCTCATCCTCCGTTGCGAACGACTGCGGCGTTTGCCCCAAAATCGTCACCTCATAACGGCCGTCATCTTCATCATTTAAACCCTTGTTTTGCTCCTCTCCCGTCCCAATCAACCGATCATATTGCGCCTGCATCACATCCCGTTGCGTATCATCTTCCAGCGCATCCAACAACTGCTTCATCATCGTCAATTCCCAAGTCGTGGCCAACATATCCGACAGCCGTTCCTTCGCCTGATCCGTTCGCTTACTCGCATCCAGCAACGCCTGACGCTTCACCTCACCCGTAAATCGCAGCTGCTCACTCATCGCCAATCCATGTAACGCCGCCTCAGAAGACTTTTTGCGTGTATCAGGGTTATTCAGCGCAAACATCCGCATACAGACCCCGCTCACTGCCGCGACCACCACAAACAAAACCGCCCCCAAACGGCCGATCCACAGCACCAAATCACCACCAAAATAGTCAGCCAGCACCAGATCAACCAACACCGCCAGCGTAAAATAGACCGACACCCAAAAAGACATCTCTTCGGCTAATCGAGCCCAAAAGATTTGCTCTACAGACCGACTGATATTGATTCGCACATAATGCCAACACAGATAGCCTCCATCCAACAACAACACGGCCGATCCCGCGCCAAGCACCCCTACAAACACACCCAACACACCGGCCGACAGCGGTAAAACCGCCACAAACGGCCGCCATAAATCAGCCAAATTGCCATAGCCAAACACCGCGCTCGTCGTGGCCAAAAAGAGCCACAGCGCCCAAAAGAAAAGCGCCGCCTTCCGTGTTTCGTTGTCCTGCTCAGTTGGTAATTTTTCTTCCATTTCTTGTTACTCCTGTCGAAATCTAAAATTTGCTACAATCAACCAAACTCCTGTCGGAGTCCGCTCGGCCGTGTGCTGGTTCCACACGGCCGAGCCCTCTTACACCACCACGAAGTTCAACTTTTCCCACGTGTCATCAATCGCCGACCGTCAGACAAAAGTTGAACTTCTCCACACCAGCACTAAGCCTCACCCCCTTCCGTCATCTCTACCGTCAGCTCGATATCCGCCCACGTCGTCACCGACACCGTTTCCGCCAGATAGCCAACCCCTTCCACACGAACCCGCCATTCATAGCCAGCCCCTGCAAAAGGCACATCTTCCAACTCACACCGCTCCACCCGCTCACACGCCAACACAACCGAATCAATCACTTTCAAATCGGTATCGAGCATTTGGCGATAGAGAAAATAATCGGCCGTCACCGGCTGACCAGTTACCTGATCCACGGCCGAAACCGCAATTTGTACCAAGCCACTCGCTATTTCCCGCTTCTGTAACTGCACCGGAATCTCTAAAGTGACCGACCGATTGGCCTGCCAAGTCAGTTGCTTAGCCCACGGCTCATACCCCTCGGCCGTGACAAGCAGATAATAAGCATGGCCCGACTCAACACCGGTCAAACCAAACTGAGTCATCGCACCGACATAACGGCCGGTATACGCCTCATCCGGCAACCGCTTTTCCCCCTCAGCCACGGTCGCATACCCAACCGCAGTCACCGCCTCTATCGCTTCTCCCGTCACCTGATCCGTCACCTCGATTTGTACCGTCAAGATGGGACTTTCTTCAGCTAAATCCGGCCGGTCATCCCGCAATGTCAGCAACGTGACTTCCTCACCAGCCGGCGGCTGCACCGGCCGAAGCCAAACAGTTCCCGCCAAAACAGCTAGCAAAATGCCAATCAAAAATGAAATCCAATACCTCTTCATGTTCGCCCTCCAATTCCATATGCGCCCACTCGATACAAGCGGTCAAACGCATCCAACGATTCAGCATAAAGGTCTCGAAAGTAGTTTTCAGGAACCGCTTCTGACAGTCTCGAAACACCCGCTCTCACGTTTACCTGCTCCGAAAAACTGCGCAAAATTTCTTGATCACTCTGATCCATCCGTAGCCATCGCCCCGCCAAATCAGCTAAATTCTCTGGTGGTGGCACATCCTCCCGTAATTGATTGACCAAATAACCTGGCACATATTTCTGCTCCATCTGCTCCAACTGACAATGCCAAAACCAAGCCAAAATCAATTCAGGCGGTTTGGTGAGAAGTTCCTGATACGGCCGTCCCACCACCTTGGCCGCTTGCAACACCCGCCCAGCAGTAGCAGCAGGAATATCTGTCACGGCCGTACCTGTGGATAACTCTTCGCTTGTTTCTGCTGTTGTCTTTGCTTGTTGTCTTTGTAAGTTATCTCTGTTGTTATCTTTGCTATAGCAAATGGCGGTTTCGTCCATTGCACTAATGGCGGTTTCGTCCATCCGCGAATGTACGTTTGCGCCATTTGCTGTAATGGCGGTTTCGTCCATCGGACTAATGGCGGTTTCGTCCATTAGCTCAGGTGTAAAAAGCCCATTTTGTGCGGAGCTAATGGCGGTTTCGTCCATTAGCTTTGGTCCAGATCGGCCGTTTTTACCCCCAGATATAGTGCCTGATCGCGTGTTTTGACCCACATCATCCACTCCTGCCGGTTCCTTAGTTGTCATGCTAATGGCGGTTTCGTCCATTAGGTCTAAACGAGTCTGAATCCCGACCCCTGTAATCTCTGGATCTGGATAAATCTCCTGCAATTTTTGAATCATCAACGACTCATTCAGTGCATACCATGTCTTGCGATCCGCTGTAACCCAATAGCTAATCAGCGTATTCGGATCAATATTTCCGCGTGTCCGACATGCCAGCCCCTTCCGTGCATTTTCAAACTCTCTCCGACCCATACCCAACTCTTCTTGCCAGCTATCACCAACACGATAAGCCCTTTGTTTGCACGGGCGACTAAATTTGAAGAACGGCCGACGGCCGCTCTGCACCCAACGATAAACCACCTGCTGTAGCAGGATCGTGCCGTTTACCGACCCCGTGAAACGATTCCACGACGGCCGGTAAGCGATCATATTTTTGTCATCTGCAATTAATCCCAATAAATCGATGTCATTTCCCATCAGTTGCATTCTCCTTTGCTATGTGGTTATGGGATGGTATAAAGAGAGTTGTGTCGTCTGTTCCACGATTTCAAGGAACAAACGACCTCAACCTGTTTATCGTTTGTGGGATATTTTTGATAAATATTTTCTCATATCAATTGTTCTCCTTTTGCGCTTTGTTGATTAAATGGTATAAAAGTATCAGCACTTCGGCCATGTTCGTGTCGCCAAACTCTCACACGGCCGTAAACACTGGGAATTAGTCCTAAACAAACTCAATAGATACTGAACAGGTAAAAAAAATGAAAATTGAACAATTTCTTAGCGAAAGCTACGAGAAAGGCACCTTCCTGCACATCGCCCAAAAATTTTTAGCAAAACGAGAAGATCGGCTATCCCCTTCTTCCATCACCCATTTGCTCTACACACTCCGGCCGTGTGGCAAAGCTCTAAACAACCCGCCAATCAGCACCGTAAAATCACGTACAATCAAAACTTATGTAGACAGCCTCTGGTTAAAATATGCATCAGGAACAATTCGAGGAAAAATCGGCGACCTACAACAATTCGGCCGTTGGTGTGCCAAAAAAGGGCATATCAAAAAAGATTTCGCTAGGCATCTCAAAAAGCCCAAATTGCGTACCAATCAACCAGCCAAAGCCCCCCAAGATCAAAACATTCGTCAATTAATCACCCACCTAACCAACGAACTCAAGCCCCACATCTTTCGCAACGTCTTTGGCTTACTAGACAGTTATGCCGACCACCAATGGAGCCATCAACAACAGCAATCATTGCGCGATCTATTCATCATCTCATTTTTGTACGAAACAGGGTGTCGTGCAGGCGAGCTATGCAACCTCTCCGCCAAAGCATTAAATCAAGCAACACAAGCCCCCGCCAAAACTTACACAATCGTCACCGGCGTAGGCAAAACCAACGATCACGATTACCACTTCACCAACACAACGGCCGAGCTATGGAAACTTTGGTACACACTCCGACCTGATCAAAATCATCTACACGCAATTTACGGCTGGCGCAAAGGTGGCCCATGCACCCCCCTCCTCACAAATGGCCTCAGCCAAATGATGGTCAGGCGTTGCCAAAAAGCCAACATACGGCCGTTCAGGGCCCACTCACTGCGCCACGCAAAAATCAAACGTAGCAGGCAAATCGTCGGGATGGACTTAGCGCAAATATTAGTTGATCATGCAGATCCAGAAACAACATGGGGGTATGCAGGCATAGACAACAAGGAATTAGAACAAGCGGTCTTATCAACAGGCTTGTGTTATGATTTATGGAGCAATGGCTAAAGCAATGATAGTACCAAACTCACAAACCATATGGCTACGAACCGCAAGGTCAGGGGTTCAAGTCCTCTCGGACGTACTAACAG
>WTJY01000026.1 GCA_011524645.1 Anaerolineales bacterium
TCGACTATTTTTGAACGATTTACACTTATCCCACCAAATTCGGCAGTATCAGAAACAAATAACGGCAAATACAGTATTGATTGCATATTTCGCAACTCAAAAAAGAGGCATCATGAACAATTCAAAAACGATCGACTTATTGGCAAGCGCAAAATGGTATGACTTAAATATGAATCTGAGCATACACACACCTCCTTGGCCAGGTGAAAAAGCGCTCGAGGTCCATTATTTCAAGCGCCTAACAGGTGCCTATGGTGGTGGGCAAGGTGCCAATGGTCAATTGATTGAATGGAGCAACAATACAGGCACTCACTTGGTGGGCGAACGTGCATTTCATTCCGGCGCAACAGCTATTGCAGATATGCCGATGGAGGAGATGTGTGGCGAAGCGGTCATCGTTGATCTCTCGGATGAAGTCTCCCACTATAGCTTATATACCCCTGAAATGATCACCAGCAAGGTTGATGTCAAGAAGGGAGACATTCTGATTATCAATACGGGGTATCACAAACATGGCTGGGATCAGCCCGATGTACCCAACCCTGATATGCAAGCCGGGATTGAAAATAAAGAGTTCGCCTTTTTAGTACGTCACCCAGGTCCATCGCCTGACTTTTTTCAGTGGGCTATCGATATGGAGTTAAAGCTTATTGGGGTTGATTGTGGCTGTGCGGAACACCCGATGAATACCAATTTGCGTTATATGCACGGCCGTGAATTTGCTAAAGCGGAAGCAAAACTACAAGCGACTCATGGCAAATCTTGGGATGAGGTATTTGATCCAGAAGCCTATTATGAAATGACCCATATCAAGCTACCCAAAGCCAATATCCGCTTTTTAGAATCGCTTGGTGGTCAGCTAGGTGAGCTAAAAAATGAGCGAGTCTGGCTTATGAACGGGCCGATTCCATTTATGGAGGTTGAGTCAGCTTGGACGCGCGTCGTCGCCTTAACTGAGCCAGAGGGAATGAGTCGCGCCGAGTTTCTTGCCGCGATGCACAATGTGGAAATGCTAGATATGACCTTGCCGTTTAGTGTACAAACCCCTCAATGGGCGAACTATGAGCCACTCAGTGTTAAATACACCAAACGGGTACAAGGGCAATATTTTGGCATGGGTCGGAATAATGCCCATTGCCGAGCAAGCTTTCACCTTGCGAGCCATATGGATGGGCAAATCCATTTTCATGCAGCGGGCAATGCAATCGGCAAGGTTCAAAATGATTTTTGGTTTGGCCCAGGCGTGGTCGCAGATATCAGCGACAGGGTCAGTAATTCAAGTGTCTACACGGCCGATATGATCGAAAGCGTCTGCGATGTCCAAGAAGGGGATATTCTGATCATCAAAACGGGTTGGAACAATTATGGTTGGAACAGCCCGAACAGCGATGAGTTCCGCTATATGATCAAGCATCCAGGCCCTTCACCAGATTTTGCAGATTGGTGCTTAAAGAAAAAAATCAAGTGGTTGGGAATAGATTGTGTAGCGATGGAACACCCCATGAACACGATCCAGCGAGACTGGCACCCAAAGACATTTGCTGAGGCAAATCAAAAATTGATCGACCAATTTGGAAAAGATTGGGATGAAATGTACCCACTAGACACCTATTACCAAGACATGCATTTGAATCTTTTCCCCTCTGGCTTGGTTCATGCTGAAAATTTGGGAAATCAGATCGCAGAGGCTGAAAGCGGCCGATATTTTATTGGCGCATTTGTGCAAAAAGGGGTTGATATGGCCTCATGCTGGGCAAGATTTGTAGCATTTAAGTAGTCGGAGGCCAGAATGGCAACTCAATTTTTTGGACAGAGAATAAAAAGAAACGAAGACCCACGGCTCCTAACGGGGCAAGCTCTCTTTGTAGATGATCTTGATTTGCCTAATATGGGGCATGTTGCATTTGTGCGTAGTCCTCATGCACATGCAGAGATTGTGGACATTGATACAGATGACGCAAAAGCAATGCCCGGAGTGATTGGGATCTGGACGGCCGATGATTTAGGAGATTATTGGCAAAATGGTCCTCTACTGGTCCCGCCGCCCCCAGTTGAAGGGATGGTGTTTAACGAACGAACCCAAGTCAATTTGGCAAAAGGGAAAGTACGCTATGTCGGCGAGCCAGTTGTAGTCGTCGTCGCTGAAAGCCGTTATATTGCTGAAGATGCGGCCGAATTGATCTTTGTTGACTATGAACTGCTCGATGTGGTGAGCGAGTTGGAGCAAGCGATTTCGGCCGATAGTTCAGCCATTCATGATGTTGATCTCGTCAATGGACAACTAAATAATGTCAATGCTCACGTGACCCAAATAAAAGGGAATGGGGCCGACTTTGAGTCGATTGCGGCGAAAGCACATACCGTTATTAAGCGACGCTTTTACTATGATCATGGTTCATCTGCGCCAATGGAGTGTCGTGGCATTGTGGCTGATTGGGATTCTCGTGCCAATAAAATGACGATTTGGGACACAACACAAGCGCCGGTGTTTGTGCGCAATGGGATGGCCGCCTTTCTGGGATTAAGCGAAAACAATGTTCGGGTGATCGCTCCATTTATCGGTGGTGGTTTTGGCCCTAAAATTATGATGTTTTATCCGGAAGAGATGTTGGTCCCTTGGCTATCAATGCGTTTGGGACGGCCGATCAAGTGGATAGAAGATCGGGCCGAGCATTTTTTGGCAACAACAAATGAACGAGACCAAATTCACCACGCGGAAATGGCGCTTGATGAAAATGGGAAGATTTTAGCCGTTCGGGATCGCTTTCTGCATGACGCTGGTGCCTATGCCCCCTATGGTCTAACCATTCCACTCAATAGCCAATGCACCCTGCTTGGTTGCTATGATATCCCGGACTATCACAGCACGTTTACGAGTTTGTTTACCAATAAAACACCAACAACCCCTTATCGTGGAGCAGGTCGTCAGCATGGTGTGTTTGTCATGGAACGCTTGCTTGATATCGCAGCGCGCGAGTTGGGCATCGACAAAGTCGATATCCGGCGACGAAATTTAATCCAGCCCGACCAATTTCCCGTTAATCATGAAATCATCTATCAAGATTTTGGTCCGCTAACTTATGATAGCGGGAATTATGCTCCAGCCTTAGAGCGTGCGTTTGAGATGATTGGATATGAATCGTTTTATAAAGAGGAACAACCTCGAGCAAAAGCAGAAGGGAAGCTCCTTGGGCTAGGTATTGTCACTTATGTTGAAGGAACAGGCATTGGGCCATATGAAGGGGCCCGGGTTCAGGTACAAAGCAACGGCCGTGTCAGCGTCTCAACTGGGATCGGGACTCAAGGGCAAGGACATTTTACCGTTTTTGCGCAGATTGTGGCCGATCAAGTTGGGGTGACTGTCGAAGATGTCGATGTCGTCACCGGTGACACCGATACGTTTCATTGGGGAGCAGGAACCTTTGCTAGTCGAGGCGCTGTCGTAGCGGGCAACGCGATCAATGAAGCGTCAAAGGACGTCCGGGAAAAGATCTTAAAGCTAGCCAGCGAGCATTTTGAAGCGGCCGAAGCGGACCTGATTTTAGGGGATGGCACGGTACAGGTTGTCGGCGTTCCAGATAAAACGATCAGCCTAGGGGAACTGGCGCAAATGGCCAATCCGATGCGTGGATCAGTGAAGCCAGGTACCGAACCAGGACTGGAGTCGAGCAACTATTTTGGCCCTGAATATGGGGCGACAGCTAATGGCGTCCATGCGATGATTGTTGAGGTAGACAAAGAAACATACCAGCTTGATATCAAAAAATATGTTGTCGTGCACGATTGCGGCACGGTGATTAATCCTCTGATTCTAGACGGACAAATTCATGGTGGTGTGGCACAAGGCATCGGGAACGCTTTTTATGAAAAACTGGCATACGATGATCAAGGCCAGCTTTTAAGCGGTTCATTTATGGATTATCTTTTGCCCACAGCCCTCGATGTTCCTCCGATGGAAATGGATCATATCACCACAGAAAGTCCATTGAATCCATTGGGAATTAAAGGTGCTGGTGAAGCAGGAGCGATTCCTGTTGGCCCCTTATTTGCACAAGCGATTGAAGATGCCATCGGCCGAGAAGATGTGGAGATCTTAGAAATTCCGCTTAGCCCATCCAAAATTTGGGAACTCATGCGATAACTTATTGAAGACGTAGATTATCACGACAGGCAAAACCCCGTTTTATGAACATATTAGAGATCATCAGCAAAAAGCGCGACAAACATGAGCTAAGCAGTGGCGAAATCAATTGGTTTGTCAAAGAGTACACGAACGGAGCCGTGGCTGATTATCAAGCTTCAGCCCTTCTAATGGCGATTTACCTTAACGGTATGAGTCGTCGTGAAACGATTGACCTAACCATGGCTATCATGCACTCAGGAGAGCAACTTGATTTGCATGATACGCTTGATTTTGTCATTGATAAACACTCTAGTGGCGGTGTTGGTGACAAAACATCGTTAGTCGTTCTACCATTGGTTGCTGCGTGCGGTGTTCCCGCCGCCAAACTGTCAGGCCGTGGACTTGGTTATTCAGGGGGAACGCTTGACAAAATGGAATCAATTCCCGGTTGGACCCCTAATCTTTCAATAGACCAAATCAAAGCCCAAGTTGCAGATATCGGGTTGGTGTTAGCGGGACAAACGGCGAGTTTAGCCCCGGCCGATGGAAAATTATACGCGCTGCGAGATGTCACCAGCACGGTGGGCTGCTTGCCTCTAATTGCCAGCTCAATCATGTCGAAGAAATTAGCAGCTGGTGGAGATGGGATTGTTCTTGATGTCAAAATAGGCTCTGGTGCATTTGTCAAAACGGTCGAAGAAGGACGACTATTGGCAGAAACCATGGTCAATATCGGGCATGATGCAGGACGAAATACAGTTGCTGTGTTATCTGATATGAATCAACCACTAGGGAATGCGGCCGGTAACAGCTTAGAGGTTGCTGAAGCGATTCGTACCCTACGAAATGATCGATCATCCCCAGATGATTTTTGGGAACACTGTCTCAAAATCGGCAGCTACATGCTCTATTTAGCCGGTCGGGCAGAGACACTTGAAGCATGTGAAGCACGACTCATAGAAGCAAGAGACTCAGGAGATGGGATAGAGAAGTTTCGTCAAATGGTCACGGCCCAAGGTGGATCGGGCGATATCATCGACAACCTAGATCGATTACCCCAAGCAAATTTTATTGCAGATGTAACCGCCACATCTACAGGTTATATCAAACAGATTGACACAGAAAACTTAGGATGGGCCGTGGTGAACTTGGGTGGCGGTCGTCGACAAAAAACGGACCCGATAAACCCGGCCGTAGGGTTTGTCATGCCTGTCAAAGTCGGTGATTTTGTGGTAAAGGGGCAAGTGCTAGCAACGATACACGCAGACAATGTGGGCGGGTTTAATCAAGCAAAGCAATTAATTCTTTCAAGTATTCAGATTGTAGGCGAAAAAGTTGACAAGCTCCCCCTCTTTTACGGTGTTGTAAATAGCTCATAACAACAGGCGTAATGTGGAAAACATCAACTTAGAAGAAATTTGCTGAATTTCGCCCATTCTTACCGGAAAATATCGAACTAAAAATGAATAATGGACGGGTCCAAGCTCCAATATTTTGAGAGATTTTTGTGAAAGGGGGCAGATTTGGTCCGCTTTTTTGTTGATGAGACAGCGTGAAGCAAGCACCCTGCAAATCTGTATTTTGTTAGTTGGGAAATCACCTAAGCTGGACGAGTCGCAGGCAAGGTAGAGACTCGCCAATAATCGTTGATAGTACCGCCAAACACCGGCTTCTTTTGAATCGTGCCTTCTGATGATACAGGTAAGTGAGGAGCAGGCGATTGCTGAGCTAAGCCTTGATGTGGCCGACGTTTGTTGTAAGAAGTCAATATATTCAACCAACACACGACGGCTCGACTATGGACGACAATCGACACCTTTTGTAGCGACATGTGGGATGGATATCTCACTGCCATTGCTGAATTTCTTGAAACGCACTCCGAACTAGAAGCCAAAATCGTAGTTGATCGCTTTCATGTGGCCCCAAATTACCGCAATAATTTTGATCAGCTACGTAAAAGTGAGTTTCGGCGCTTACGACAAGAACTTACGCCGGAGACTTATCAGAATGTGGTCAAAGGGAATCATTGGCTTTTGCGCCACAATCATGCCTCTCTCAACGAAAAGGAACGAAAAAAATTACGTGCCTTATTCAGCTATTCACTTTAGCTTCACCAAGCTTACTCTTTGCGCGAAGAATTAACCGCCATTTTGGAGTTGCCGTTAACAGTGGCTCAGGGCAGCGACCGCTTACAGAAGTGGATTGATAAAGTAGTGCGCTTAAACGTTCGTGGTTCTGACAAATTGAATTCCTAAAGAGCCAACAAAATTAAATGACTGTAGCCAGTGCTAGTTTTCACTACAGATTACAGTGGTTTAATCCAACATCAGCATAAGAAAAAGCGCTATTGATTAGGGAGACCAGTCCGCTTGAACTGTAAATTGCGAAAAGCCAGATGGAATTGTCACTGTCGCGGTCGCTGTAGATGTCAACACAGATCCAACAAGTGGGCTTGAAGTAGCAACAACTGTATTTCCACTACTAGTCACCAATTCAATCACAGGAATGACCCCTACAGGGATCCCTCGTGCTTCAATTTCCAATATCGTTTCGCCTGATGCGTTGATCGTTACATCAGCAGGATTAAATCCACCCACAGGGTTTTCAGGAACAGCCACACCACCAATATGTGTAATACGAATCGGTGTAACCTCTGTTGGCAGAAAAACACGCCCTGGTGTAGACAGTGTCAATGGTGGATTAACAGTACCATTAAAATCATGTCGAAAAGCTTCTAACCGAATACGGCCATGAGAGCCATGACCTCCATTATTCTTACCATTGCCACGCCCAGCAAACAATGAACCAGAACCATCTATCAGTGGCGCAATAATACGAAGTGCCCCTCCACTACCACCACCACCATCATAAATAGCATCACCAGCATCGCCGCCTTCGGCCGTAATTGTCCCATTAATTTGTACACTGGAAGAGCTTGCTATAAGCAAAGCTCCGCCCCCAGCACCGCCGCCCCCACGTTTGTCCGAAACGCTAGAGCTATAAGAGCCTCCCCCACCAGAACCACCGATAAGCGGCAAAACAAATTCATTGCCATACGCAGACCCGCTATTTGAGTAATAGCCTATGCCATCTATTGTATGTCCTGCGCCACCACCAGTTGTTCCCCGCAGGCCACGGCCGGGCCCAGCTCCGTGTTGAGCAGGTGCAGCCAAAAAATTGCCTTGCCCCCCCATAAAACCGCCAGCCCCAGGTAGTGAATTAGCGATTGTGCCAGAATCTCCATGACCATGCTGTCCATTTAGATCAATATAACCATCAATCTGGACATGACCAGAAGCCAGCCAGTGGACAGGAGGTTGCAAAACACCAGACATATCAACCGTCACGCCGGCCGCTACTGTAATTGCGGTAAAGTGATAAATATTGTCGGCATCAGGAAACATAGCAAAAAAATCGACCATGCCCGGTGTTTCCAAAATCAATGCGCCATCAGAGCCACTAGAGCCACTATCAAACGTAAAAAGGGTTTCGACAGCACGCGTATCAGCGGCCGTATCGGCCTCATCGATTTGCTCGCCCAAGCTACCAACCGCTAGCTCAGGCTCAATCGTGGGGGCACACCCCAAACTCAATACCATCAACATCAACAAGGTCCCCATCAACAAAGGCAACGCAATTCGTGTGGATTTTGTACGGATCATATTATTCCTCCATCGGTCAACATTAGTTAGATATCCCATCTTAAGGAGTTGTGTTTTCTATGGAAATCACTGGCCCAAATACGGCCTCTTGATAAAAGCCCGGCGAACTCAGGTTTTGTACGGAGATCAGTGGCTGTATAGCATGTTGTTCAAACACACCGGCCGCAGCTTGATTCTCAACCGCAATCAGCGAACTCAACACATCTTGTTCAAACAGTCCTGGTGCCGCTTCATTTAAGACTCCGATCAATAGTCCTGTCGCTCTTTCTTGATTGTGTAAAGGCCCTACTGTGTTTTGCACAGTGAGTAAGTGCCCCAACTGCAAAACGGCCGGCCCACTCGCCGCATCATTGGGATCAGAATTATAAGAGATTTCTTCCCTATCATTAAATCCATCTCGATCAGAATCGTAATGCAAATGATCTGTCACATGGATAAACACCTCGATGACATCATAAAGACCATCTCCATCGGTGTCTTCTTCCCCATCCAAAACCCCATCTCCATCACTGTCAGGATTCTGCGGTAAGGTTTGCAAAACAACTTCTTGAAAATTGGTCACATTATCCGCATCGTAATCTTCATCGCCATCTAAAATCCCATCATCATCTGTATCTGGATTATCTGGATTTAATCCCAACAGCGTTTCAACCTCATCTGGTAACCCATCTTGATCTCGATCAGAGCCAACATCAAAAATATAGAAGTCCCAAGATTTTCCTTCCAGAAGTCGATTCCCGGCTAAATCAGCGACCTGATCGGTTATCGTGGCGCGATAGTTCCCACTTTCCAGCGGTGTATCTGTGCTCAAAACAGCCCCTAGAATAAGCTCACGCCATTCGATTGAAGTCGCAATGAGTTGATCATCGGCCGTGTCAAATTGCTTATCGTCACCGGCCGAAGTTAAGTAAAAACTGGCGGCCGTTAAAGTATCGACATCGATCGGTTCGCTCACAAAAGCCGCAACAGAACCGACAGACCATTGCTGACTATTTTCAGCCGGTGTGACCGATTGAAGTTGTGGGGGTGTCGCATCCTCTAAGACATCAATCGAGATCAAATTGCTAACCCCTATATTACCGCCTGTATCAATCGCATTTGCCTGCAAGGTAAAGGCGGATTGCGTCGCCAATCGTGGCGCGATAAACCGAAACGAAAACGGGTAATTGCCATCAGTGGCAACTATTTCACCATCCAGCAAAAACTCGACATGGCTCACTTGCACATCATCGGTCACCTCGGCTTGGATAATGACTTCTTTACTTTCTTCAACCGCACCTGTCGCCAAATTGGTCTTGATCGCAATTGTGGGTGGGGTCTGGGCGGTGTCATAGGATAAGTAGTTAATCACCTGTAGACCTGCACTTCCGTCAGCCACATAAGCCAGCCCGCGATTGATGGCGACGGCCGAGGCCAATCCCGGTGTCTCGTAACGGCTTTGAAACAGATCGGTTTGGTTTGGATCAGCTAAGCTATACAGTGATATATCATGAGGGCCATCATTCGTGCTGTTCGGGCTAACGGCCGCGATGCCTAGCTGATTGCCGTTATCGACCAGCTGTTTCCAACCAAACTGGCTTGTATTTCCATTGGCGATCAACGCCGGTGCCAGAGGGTCCGCTAAATCATAGGTGTTATACCCTCGATTGTGGATGATGTAGAGGTAATCGTTACCCGCAAACAAGCGCCAGCGACGGCCGCCCGCGCCCGCCGTGCCGTTAACCGACATGGTTTGTGCAATTGTTGGTGGGGAATCTTGCAGAGAAACCACATGCAGCTGGCTGGTTGTTAGCGCATAAAGCGTACTATTGACGATAAATATGTCTTGTACTGATTGATTTAACGATAGTCGCGATAACACATCATTGGTACCAGCATCAATTGCCAGCAGTTGCCCATTGGCTAGCCCCGCATAGACAATCTGTGGTGTCGCCGCGACGGCACGAACGTTACCGACCGTTAATTGAGACAGCAATGAAACCTCATCACGATTGCTCAAGTCGATTAATGCAACACCTGATGTCCCATCTGCGGCCACAGCCAAGTTACCGGAACAAGCAACCGCTGTTGAATGTCCGGCCGTGTTGACTTGTGTCAAAACGACCGGATCAAACAACTCACTCACATCAATCACGCTAATGCCTGTCGAACCAGTTGCTAACACCGCCAAATCATTCGTAACACAAATATCTTCAGCAGCCCCAACAGTCGCGACTGTGGCTATAATTCCTGTCGCCGCAGCAACACCATCTAATGGATCTGTGCCTTGCTCGACTTCGGTTAAATCGCTGATCCCATCGCCATCTGTATCCGCTTTAGTTGAATCGGTCCCGAGCACAAATTCAGCTAAATCTTTTAATCCATCCAAATCTTGATCTAAAGATTTATCATTGGTCAATGCGATAGTCGGTATTGTAAATCGAGTTCCTGTAGCCCCGGTTGTAAATATAGCCTGTCCAACCAGAAGGGAATTCGGGTTCAAGTAGGTCAGTTCGTATGTTGTGTTGGGTGCCAAAATCAGATTGGTTAATGATCCAGAGGCTGATGTTGTGCCTCGACGAATGTCATTATCAAGTGAACCTTGTAACACATAGTAATGAGTCGTTTCTTGCGCTTCAAAATCACTTAAGGATGGGTTGCGTGGGCTAGACCCGATTTCTAGTTCTAAATGATCTGAGAAACCATCACCGTCTGTATCTGGATTTACAGGGGACAGTTCTAAAGAAACTTCCGTAATATCAGAAAGACCATCTCCATCACTATCTTGATCAAACGGCCCATACGCCAATGGGTCAAGACCAACTCTAGATTCATAGGAGTCCACAATAAAATCATTATCTGAGTCAACACCGACAAGAGCAAACTGGCCGGTACCTGTATAATCACCATACCATGCAGTGATATACACCAGCGGTCTTGATGAAGCAATCGGCCGTGGAGTCGCCTTAATAGTCATTAGTCCATCAGAAGATAACTCTACGAATTCTTCTGATAAATTGGCATAAAAATAAGTTTCAACAGCTCCAGTTACATCAGCATCATTCCAATTCACTTTAAGTTGATACGTTTGTCCAACTTCCAAAAAGAATAAATTGTTTTCTGTAGTGATATTTAGATCGGAGTTATCAAATATTTGCTGGGAAAAAAGCTCATCTCGTGTCAATGGGGTTGGCAATGCAACTGTAGTCAACGAGCGATTATCATTTGGTGAATCTAGCAGTCCCGCATCGCACTTTCTGATTGTTTCTTCGCGCAAATCATTAGCCTGATCCACAATCATCGATTTACCAATAGACTCGCCCCACTTCAACAAGGAATTCTCCTCAGCCAACACATCATCATAGCATTGAATTACAGCCTCATTCAAAAATTGATTGTGATCTTCTCGCCACTGGTCACGCAACTCTTCGTAATTGTCTTGCTGTCTAATAGAACGGCAATAACTTGCGAAACCGGGTTGTAACTCCTGTTGAAAATGATGGGCACCGATACGTTGCAAACAATTAATATCTGGCTCATTGCCAGTGTATTTTCCATAGTACGTTTGACAAGACATTTTAGATGATGGATGACCAATACTATCTATGTAATCGAAAAGATATTTGGGAAACCCATCAGCCCAGCTAGGATTGTTGGGATCATCAGATTGATTGCTGCAAGTTGTATCATTCAAGCAGTTAAATTGCTTGTTGTACAATGTGTCGGGATCTGAAGGATCTGAGTTGTTATCCGCCCAATCGTCTGTCTCTGGTTCTGGCTCGACAGGTGGTGGGCATGAGCCGCCTACCCCATTCTCCTCGCCATGCCAGCCCGGCTCTAGCACACCGACACCGGGGTCGGTGCAGACTAGCTTGCCATCGGCCGTGACCGTCATCGGTCCTACAATCTCAAAACGGCCGACATCATGGTCAAAACTCCACAGCGCGCTTTTGTCCCCGGCCGACGCCAGCTCATTGGTCACCGGGTCCGGCAGATTCGGGAAACAAATCGGTGCGGGCTGATCAAAATTGGTCGCCCCATCGGTTTGAATCGTGATCACCAAGGGGAAATTTAAGCCGTCAGGCAGCGCTTCCGGTAAGCGATCTGGTGCGACCGGCGCGATGCCGACCATTCCCCCACGCGCCCCATCGTCAGCAAATAAGGAATCGGCCGGAATCGTCAACAACACATCAGCTAAATCTGGATTCTCAGCAATCACCGAATCAGCAAATTGAATTTCAGTCTCCTCTGCCTGACTCACCAATTGGAGTGTATCGTGAGGAATCAGTGGCAAGTAAATATTTCCGATTTCTGTTTGTTGACCGATAACAGAAGTCCATTTTTTGCCAACAAAGGGGTAATAAGCACCTGTCGGCACATCGTTGGTCACGGTACGGCCGTCAATATGAACAAAAAATTCACCCGCGGGTGCCGGATCAAGGCAAAATCGGCCGGAACTATCGGTGGTGGCAAACAACTCATCTTCTTTGCCATCTACAGTCACCGCAACGCCAGCCAAGACGACATCAACTGTACGGCCGCCTGCCTCACGTGACTGTTCAGACGCATAAACAGTGCCACAAACAGAAGTATTGGGGATAACGGTCAAGCTCAAAGTATCAAAATCGATTTGCTGAGCACCACCAACCAAACCATTCCCATTCAAGTCGATCCCATACCCATCGGTGTCACGCCATAATGTGCCATCCATGGCAACTTGGACACGCGTGCTTGCAGGTAGCTCATCATTGAAAAACAGGGTCGCCTTATGGCTTAATGTGCCTATATGCAGGCGTGATTCAATCGTTTCCCCACTAAACGAAGCATAGAATGATTCACTACTAACAGAAGCGGAATCTAATGGCCGATCAAAATAAACGGTCGTTTCCCGAGTAACCGCCACATCATCCTCCCCATCATAAGGACTCACAGATGTCATTTGAGTCAGCGTTTCACGCCAACGCGCGGCCGTTCGTGCGGTATCGGCATCTGTAATCAGCTCGTCATGATCGATATCTAATGACGACGACCAATTTGCAGAGGAAGCGGTTAAACCACGTGCGGCCGCCACTTGCATAATATCAGCTAAATCCACAACGGTATCCTGGTTAACATCAGGGTTCATCGGTAGTGAACTAGACAGTGTGAGCGGAGCCGCTAAATCGGCCGTGGTTGCTTGAATCTGAGACACAGTCCGCATCGATCCACCAGAAGCGACAATGCCCATAAGGAGCAATACAACCGAGATCGGAATCACACGTCGCTGCATCATACGACCCGAAGATGAAATAGAGAACAACGCAAAGCCAAGCAGAGAAGTCAACCCAAGGATCGATACAGACACCCGATTCGATATCACATCATCCACGCGAGCAAATCGATATTCGGCTCCCCCCATACCCGATTCCATGCGACTCCTACTGCTCTTCAAAATCAAAGGCAAAAAAATCGAATCCTCATTATCCTCTTCTTCTACGAGCTCAATCGTCACCATTTGATCAGCAAGTGATAATAGATTGGCACTCCCATCTGAAATCGAAATACTTGATACCGAAAGTGATAGGCTGTCAACAGCGGTATGATGCACTCGAAATCGGCCGATCACACCAGATCCAGCAAACCCATTACCGGCACCATAACTGTATCCTCCAAAGTAGACGGAATCGGTTGCAGCAGAAGAAGTCAATTTAGGCCCTAGGGCAACAGGGCAACGCAATCCATTATTGCTACAATTACCCGCCCCCCCAAACAGTTCCGTAAAAACAACAGGTTCAATCTCGGTCACAACCTGGGGGTCATAGGCTAAAACAAATTCAAATCCGACAAGATCTGCGGCCTCCATCATACGTATGTCAATGTCTACATAGCCTGTTTGCAAATCCCCCCGTTCTAAGGAAATAGTCGTATCTGACAGCGTCTGAGTTTGGTTCTCAACCACAGGTAAGGCGAAAACGATCGAGCCCAATCCAATAAATGCGAGAATAACCAGTGTGCCTTTCACAATATTCATCATTTAAGAACTCCGTTCGGTAGGTAATCTATCATCATTTTTGGACATCTCTCCCCGACACCACAGGCAAGCCGCTAGGCACATCGGCCGGAATAAGATGAGCTAAATCTTGCGCGGCAGGTGATGTGAGAGCGCCGAGAAAAACAATCAAGCGATCAATCTCTTCCGGTGTCAGCGATGGGGTATCCGCAGAACCATGCATTTCATAACTATCCAACATTAATCCAACCAAATAGGGATCCGCCAAATAGGTTTGGCGTACTTCTTCCTCAAGATGGGTCGGTTGATATCGAGCAAAGCTCTCTAAAGGGGACATATGATGCCAAATCACCTCTTCAAGCGTATGGTAGGCACCGTTGTGCATATAAGGTCCGGTCAACGCCACATTGCGCAATGGGGGGGTGCGAAATGCAAAATAGTCGGGGTCTTGATCCGCATGATAACGGCCGAAATCATAATCTCGCACCTTCCCGGGGCCTAAATGAGGTACAGCCAGATGATAAAATTCTTGATCTGTCAACAAATAACCACTATGACACTGTCCACACGCAGCTTTACCGAAAAATAAAATAGCGCCTTCCTTTTCTATCTCTGTCAGTGCCGACAAATCTCCCGCCAAATAAAGATCCCAAGGTGCATCATAAAATGTATAGGTATCCGCTTGATAAGCGGCTAATGCATCCGCAAAGTGAACAATCGAAAAAGCATCTTTTTCAACCTCTGGATATGCCGCTCGAAACAAATCAACATACTCAGGAATAGCAAGCAAGCGGTCCATCACCGCTTGCCAGATTTGTGTATGCTGCCAATCTTCATATTGAGCCAGCTCATTGGGTTGCCCATGAATATCTCGATCTCCTTTTTCCCCCCTCATTTCAGTTCGTGAGATAATCGGGAAAAGTGCTTGGGCCGCCAAAATATTGGAAATCTCATCCGGCAACTCATCATCAGCAGGGCTATTAAATCGGCCGTCAGGCCTCATTTCCAAACGACCATCCCAAAACATTGTATGCCATTGATCGCTACCCCGTTGGAATAAATCAGTGCTATTTCTAGGTGTTGTTTCTGTAGCTCCGATCATGACTCGGGACTCACCTAACCCGATCCCCCCTGTACCGATAGACAAGGATCGTTGATCAGCTGTATGAAGAAGTGGATGATGGCAGGTTGCACAGGAGACATCTCGATTCCCACTAAGTTCAGAATCAAAAAACAAAGCAGCCCCCAATACTATTTTATTTTCATCGGGGTCAGATGTCTTTACACTTATTTCAACATCATGCGCATTTAATAATTGTTGCAAAGTGTCATCTTGATCCAGGGATCTTCGATTTTGTGTGCATCCCAAAAGCACAAGACTCAATGAAATTACGCAACACAAATATGTTAAAGAAACAACTAAATTTAACAAGCCCAAGTTACGCATTAGGCGAACAAAATGATGTGAACGCATTCAATTACATTTAATCAAGAGAGTTAATTTTGTAAACGATCCTTAAATAGACCACAGCATTATTATACAAATCCTGTGTCACTCATATAGGAATATGTTTCTCAGAAATATCAAATTTTTATCATTCTTTTGTCACTTTAAAACAAAAGCTTCGCATCCTATCGTACAGTCTACTCAGACTTACTGTTAAAATATAATCATGGTTAGTTAGGAACACATTCGTTTAATGCACGTCCATGCCTAGACAACACAGCAAAGCTGATTTCTTGAGATCTGGAAAATTGACAACCCCTTCTACCCCCTCGTATAATCAAGTCACTAAACCGCATAGTCAGCTCAGCAGTGGTGGATGTTGCGAACATCCACACACTGCCTAACTCGGGCCTGCTCTCTCAGGCCAAAGCTCATTTTAGTTTACCAAAACACGCATATTCTATGTAGTTTTACGGTAAGCAGTAACAGCTCTTCCCCAAACCATCTCTTGAAGGGTGGCCAACTAAAGAAAATGGTTTGGTTTATCCCATAGGTCCTCACAATTTGCGGTTCCACTCTTTCAATCAACTAGTGACGCTGATTGGGGAGAGTGGATTTTTGTTAAGCTTACACCTGATGATTGTCTCATCAGGTGTTCCGCACGCTGAATCAAGGAGTTACAAATTTACAAGGCCAGCTAGAGGTCCTCGGCGCAAGCACCGGAGATTTTTTGCGGGTCATTACTCTGGACGGCAGTTTCCAAGGTAGTGCAGAAATTACAGATCAATCTCAATACCTTCGCCATTTTTACACCTCTGTGACAAATAATTTGCCTTGAAGGTAA